>CAYQRM010000220.1:0-19148 GCA_964419785.1 uncultured Solibacteraceae bacterium
GAGAATCGCGACCGCCTTGCTCCGCACGCGTGGCGACGGATGCGTCAAGAGCTTCCGAATCGCGGAATGCGACTGCAGCCGCTGCCCCATCTGGAAAAGCGTCAGCCCGTACAGCACGTCCGTCGCGTTGGGCGACGCGAGCTTCTCGGCGAGCACGTTCGTCGTCGCGTGATCGAGCGTCGGCACGAGCACGTCGGCCGGCCGCAGGCGCACACTCTGAATGTTTTCGCGCAGCGTGGCCACGTACTGACGTCGGGCGACGACGGCCGACACGATCCACGCACCAATCAGTGCCAGCGTCACGACGCTGACCTGACGCGGCGTGAACTGGAGCGCCGATGCAAACACGATGATCGCCACCCCTGAGAGGCCGTCGCCGACCTTCCAGACGACCGTGTCAATGAACGACTTGACCTGCAGCTTGATCTTGGCCGGCACCGGCAGGTACAGGAGCTGGACGGCCGACGTGTCCACCGAATAGCGGAACACGCCGTCGCTCGCGCGGAGCATCGTGGATGCCCACAACGCGCCCGACGCAAGCACGGCGATCGATCCCGCCATAAGGAAGAACGGCAGAATCAGCAACGTGAGGCCGATCCCGAATCGCCTCAACAGCTTCGTCGTGAGCAACAGCTGCGCCGCAAGCGAAACGAGCCCGACGTACCCGGCGACCGCCCCGTAGTACGCCGTCAGCGCATCTGTGTTGCCGTAGGCGGCCTTCGCGATGGCCTTGTACTGCCAGCCGGCGAGACTGGTCACGACTGAGCCGAGCAGGATCACGGCCGCAATCGCGCGCAGATGCGGCGACTGAGCCACGAGCCGCGCGCTGTCCCGCAGGTTCTGCGGCGTTCTCTCCTCGGCCTCGCGCGCCGAATCGGGAACGCGTTCCCGCCAGACGACCAGGACGATCGGTACGCAGGCCAGGACGATGCCGGCCATGACGAGCAGGATCGCGTCCGTCCCAAGTGAATGCGCGATGGCCTTGGTCATGAACCCCGCCAGGCTGCCGCCGACGATGCCGCCGCTCCCGAGGATCGAGAAGAGGCGCTTCGCCTCCCGCGTCGTCCACACCGCGTTCGCCAGCATCCACACCTGCGAGACGGCGAGAATGCCGCAGACCCCGACCCACACGTAGAGAAGCGCCGCCACCGTTCGCGACCGATCGACGTGGACGCCCCACCAGAGGAGCGGAAGCATCACGCCGATCAGCAGCAGCGCGCCGACCTGCAGGTTGCGCAGGTTGGCGGTGCGGGCGGCGCGCAGGTAGGGCGCCACGAACGCGCCAGACAGCAGCGCGACGGCGATGTCCGCGTAGGCCAGCTGCGTCGACGGAAAGTGGGCCTGGAAGATCGAGTCGCGCGCGCTCCGCCCGAACATGTAAAACGTGATGATCAGCAGGTAGTAGAGAAACATCGGCAGCCCGCGACGGAAGTCGCCGGGCCGAAGGCTGAAGACGCGGTTGATGAACTCCATCGCTACTTCAGCGTCTTCGTGCTGTCGGGATAGATCGCGCGCACGTGACCATCCGCGATCTCGAGGGCCGACGCCTGTCCGCCGTCAACGTAGCCGCGGAGCATGCCGGTGTCGATGAGGTACACCTTGTCGCCGAAGCGCTGAACGATCGCGCCAGGCTCGGTCGTGTGGCCCATCACGAGCCGCGTGACGCCCATCGTCTGGGTGACTTTCTCCGCGAGCGCCTCGGCATCGGCGTCCGGCAGCCGTGCGTAGCCGCGGAACCACAGCGGGCCGTTCTCGTGAATCGTCAGCCAATTGGCGAAGCTCGTCAGGGCGTTGACCTCCTCCATCTTTCGGCTCACGGCCGTACCGACCGCCGCGAGCGTCTCCTCGAGCGTCGGATACCGCACGAGCATCTTCTTGCTCACCAGAAACGCGCGCGCATCGTCGAAGGCCTTGATCTCCGTCGCGACGCGATCGTTCAGACGACTCACGGACCATGACGCGAACGATTCGCTGACGCCGCCGTGCAGGAACAGCGAGTCGTCGACTTTCACGACCGCGGGAAGCGAGCGCAGCCACTTTCCGTACGTGCCCTCTGGCCCGAACGCCTCGCGTTGTTCGACGAAGCCCGCGGGGTGCGCGGCCATCCACTCGTCACGCGACTTCGCGCTGGCGCCAGCCAGACGAACGTAGTCGTCATACGCTTCGGCGCGGTGCTTCTCAGCATCCGGACCGGCGTAGCTCACGTAATCGCTCGGCATCACGTAGCGCAAGTCGCCAAACATGTTCAGGACTTCGTGATTGCCGAGCAGCACGACGACGCGTCCATCGGTGCGGCGCGCGTCCTTCTGGAGCGCCATGACGAAATCGAGGACCGCGCGCGACTTCGGTCCGCGATCGATCATGTCACCGACCTGGACGAGCGTCGCCGATCCGCCTGACCACTTCTGGCTGTCGTCGATCAGCTCCGCGCGCTTGAGGATGGCGACAAACGCGTCGAGATCGCCATGGATGTCACCGATGGCAACGAGTCGTTTGGCGGCAGGGGCCGTCGCGCGGACCGGTGTGGCGCTCAGCCACCCGGCCGCGACGATGACCGACGCGAACAGAACCGCACGGACGAGCCTCGGCATGGGTTATTCGAACAGGACCGCGGCCTCTCCCTTTTGCGCCACGAGCTTCTTCGCGAGCTTCTCGATGGCGTCACGGCGCTTCAGGATTGCGCTGATCTGAAACGGATCGAGGTACGGATCGAGCTTGCTCTTGAGCTGCGGTTCGGTCAGCGTCGTGAGCTTCGCGAGGATCGACTTCGAGAAGCGGGTCAGGCTCTTCTCATCCTTGAGCTGCGCGAACGGCCGAAACGTGCGTGAATGATCGATCGCGCGCAGCTTCCAGTCCTCGGTGATGAGCAGATTGCCAGCCTGGCGATCGGTGTTGTAGATGAGCGCGTCCCACAAGTGCAGCGTGGCGACCTGGTTCTCCCACGCGACGCGGTCGGGCGGCTGGATCTTCTGCTTGACGCGCGTCTCTTCGTCCATCTTCGAGACGACCCACAGCTGCAGCGAGCCCGTCTGATTTTCGTACGCGCGCTTCACCGTCGCGGGCACCAGGCCGAACCCGACGAGCTTGTCGAGCTCGTACGCCGCGACTTCCGTCCGCCAGCTGTCTTGAAACGCCGGCTCGAGGTCACCGCCCGGCGACACCGGATGTTCGGGCTTCTCGTCGATCGTCTTGAACACGGCGAAGTTGGTCACGCCGTCGAGCTCGAGCGTCGCCTTGCGCGGCAGCGTGACGCCCTTGCCGATGTCCTTCATGCCGACGATCTTCGCTTGCAACAGGAAGTTCTCGACTTCCGGTCCCTGGATGACCTGCGGCGTCTGGCCGGTGACGGTCTTCGACGCCGGGGATCGCGGTGCGCCGGACTCCTCACCGGGCTGTGGCAGGACGCTTGCGCTCGACGTCTGCTGCAGCGGTACGCTGCAGCCGAGCAGCGCCAGCAGTCCGACCGTCCACACGAACCCGAACCTCAGGCGTTTCATGGGTCGTCTCCTCATCGCACGTTGCCGTGAGCGCCTGATTCTCGCCGTTCCGTCGCGGCCACGCAAGCGCGCGCGAAATCAGCCCCGGCCGGACTTGCCGGAGGGCGGGCTGCCGACGCGGTAGGACGCGCCGCTCTTCGCCACGTCCGCGTCGTTCGACTTCCCTCGCGGAATGCTGAGCGTTTGCCAGTTCGCGCCGGCGTAGTGCTTGGCGAGCAGCACGAGCTGCCCGACGTGAGCGGCGTAATGCGTGAGCTGACGATGAATCGCCTCGACGACGGTGTGCGCCTCGCCGCGGACCGTGACGGTGCGTCGGAGGTCGTCTGGACCGAGTGCGCCAATCGCGTCGAGCGTGCGCTTCCAGCCGTCCTCCCAGAGCGCGAGGACCTGCGCGCGCGTGTTCGCGGCGTCGACCTCGAACTCGCGGTCGCGATCGCGGTCGGGCTTCTCACCGTCGCTCGTCAGAAAGTCCGTCCAGCGAGACCGCATGTTGCCCGCGACGTGCTTCATCAGGATTGCGATGCTGTTGGCCTCGGCGTCGAGCGTGGCGAACAGATGCGCGTCGCTTGTCTGCGCGATGGCGCGGTCGGCCTGCCCTTTGAGCTTGCGCAGCTGCACGAGGATGTCGTCGAGATAGTGTCGCCCGTCCATCCGGCTATAGTAAGCCTCGGTCGCCGACCAGGTCACGTTTCTGCCGATCACGCTGCTCGTTCTCGCCGGGCTCCTCATTCTCGTCAGCCTGATTCAGCGGCTGGCCGGGCGGCTGTCTCTGCCGCCGACGGTGCTGCTCGCGGGCGCCGGCATCGGGCTGGGCACGTTCGCGACGATCGCGCAGCAAGCGGCGGCTGGCGGTCTGCTCGGACGCGTGGCGCAGGCGTTCTCCGGACTGCCAATAGGCTCCGACGCGTTCCTGTACCTCCTGCTGCCAGCGCTGCTCTTCGAATCGGCGCTGACGATCGACGTCCCGCAGATGGTCGAGGACGCGGCGCCGATTCTGCTTCTCGCGATCGTCGCAGTCGTCGTCGCGACGGGTGCCATCGGCGTCGCGCTCGCGCCGGTGGCCGGCGTGTCGATCCTCGCGTGTCTGACGCTTGGCGCGATCGTGGCGACGACCGATCCGGTTGCCGTCATCGCGATCTTTCGCGACGTCGGCGCGCCGTCGCGACTCATCCGGCTCGTCGAGGGCGAGAGCTTGCTGAACGACGCGGCCGCGATCACGCTGTTCACGGCGCTGCTCGAATGGCTGCTCGGCCGCGAACACGAGTCTGTCGCGGGCTTCACGCTGCACTTCCTGCGCAATCTCGTCGGCGGCGTGCTCGTCGGATTGATTGGCGCGCGGATCGTCGTCTCGCTCTTGTCGTGGCTGCGCGACTTGCGGCCCGCGCAAGTCACGCTGACGCTCGCGCTGCCGTACGTCGTGTACATCGTCGGGCAGAACTGGCTGGACGTGTCGGGCGTCGTCGCGGCGGTGACGTCGGGGCTGGTGCTGAGCGCGCTCGGCCAGCCACGCATTCCGCCGGCGGACTGGCAGTTTCTGCATGACTTGTGGGCGCAGCTGGCGTACTGGGCGAGCTCGCTGATCTTCATTCTGGCGTCGCTCCTGGTGCCTCACCTGCTGCTGGACGTTGGCTGGCCGGATCTGTTGAGTCTGCTGGTGCTCGTGCTCGCGGCGCTCGCGGGGCGCGCGGTCGTGCTCTTCGGACTGCTGCCGCTCTTGAGCGCGCTCGGTCTCAGCCAGCGCGTCGAGACGCGCTACAACGTCGTGATGCTGTGGGGCGGACTGCGCGGCGCCGTCACGCTCGCGCTGGCGCTCGCGATCACGGAAAACGCGGCCGTGCCGCACGACGTGCAGCGCTTCATCGCCGTGCTCGCGACCGGGTTCGTGCTCTTCACACTGCTCGTGCAGGGACTCACGCTGCGGCCGCTGATTCACCTGTTGCGTCTCGACGCGCTGTCGTCGACCGACCAGGCGCTGCGGGCGCAGGTACTGGCGATGTCGCGCCGGCGGGTCGCCGACGCGATTCGCAGAATTGGACGCGAGTACCAGTTCAGCGAAGAGCTCGTGTCGAATGTCGCGACCACGTACTCGCCCACCGCCCCTGGCGAGCCGCTGCCCGCGGTGGAGGCGCGCGACGATGAGAACGCGCTGCGGCTGGGGTTGGTGGCGCTCGCGAGTCGCGAGCGTGAGATCGTGCTCGAGCATTTCGGCGCGCGGACGGCGTCGGGCCGCATCGTCGAGGTCCTGCTCGCCAACGTGGATCGGATCATCGACCGCACGCGCACCAAGGGGTCCGACGAATATCTGCGCGCGGCCGAACAGGGCGTCGCCTTTTCGTGGCGCGTGCGGCTCGCGCAGAATTTGCACCGGCGGCTCGGGATTCAGCAACCGCTCGTCGATCGCCTCGCGGATCGCTTCGAGGGGCTGCTCGTCAGCCGGATTGTTCTCGAAGAGCTCACGCCGTACGTGTCCGAAACGCTGACGCCGCTGGTCGGCCAGCGCGCTGCGAGCCGCGTGCACGAGGCGCTGCGCCAGCGAGTGCAAATGGCCGACGCCGCGCTCGAGGCGCTGCGCGCGCAGTACGGCGCGTACTCGCATCTTCTCGAAGAACGCTTCCTCAACCGCGTGGCGATCCGCCGCGAGGACCTCGAGTACCGGACGTTGTTCGACGAACGGTTGATCGGCCCCGAGCTCTACGACGCGCTCGGCCGCGATCTCCAGGTGGCGCGTGCGCGCGTGGAGCGACGGCCGCACCTCGATCTCGGCCTCGATGCGCGCGAGCTCGTCGGACACGTGCCGCTGTTCGCCGGCCTCACGTCCGATCAGCTCGATCGCATCGCGCGGCTGTTGCGCCCGCGCCTGGCCGTACCCGACGAGCGGCTCATTTCCACCGGCGAGCGTGGCGACGCGATGTACTTCATCGCGTCGGGCGTCGTGGACGTGCGCATCGGCGACGAGACGATCTACCTCACGCGCGGCGATTTCTTCGGCGAGATGGCGCTCGTGCTCGATCAGCCGCGCCAGGCTGACGTGACCGCGCGGTCCTACTGCACGCTGCTGGTCCTCGAGCGCCGCGACTTCCAGGCCCTCGTCCGCACGCACAAGGCGATTCGGACGCAAATCGATCGCGCCGTCGCCGATCGCGCCCGCATGAACGACGCCCGGCCGGAGCACCCATGAGCACCACGCGGGTCGAAGCGTTCAGCGACGGCGTCATCGCCATTCTCATCACGATCATGGTGCTCGACCTGAAGATGCCGGAAGGCGCGACGACGTGGAGCGCGGTCCGCGACTCAGGCCTGCTCATGAAGCTGCTGACCTACGTCTTGAGCTTCCTCATGCTCGGCATCTACTGGAACAACCACCATCACATGCTCCACGTGACGAGTCAGGTGAACGGCAGGATCCTTTGGGCCAACCTGCACCTGCTGTTCTGGTTGTCGCTCGTGCCCTTCGCGACGTCGTGGGTCGGATCGGCGCATAACGAAAGGATTCCGACCGCGGTGTACGCGTTCGTTTTTCTCATGTCGGGGCTGGCGTGGGACATCCTCGCGCGACAGATCGTGGGCATGCGTGCCAACGCGTCCGCGCTCCCGGCGCTTCAACCCCATGCGCGGAAGGGGCTGATCTCACAAGTGCTCTACCTGGCCGCGATTGCCGCGGCGTTCTTCCATCCCTGGATTTCCGACGTGTGCATTCTGGCGGTCGCGCTCTGGTGGCTCGTGCCGGATCGGCGACTCGAAGGCCAGCCCGGGCATTGAAGATTTCGAAATCATCCATCTCCGTGCGCTCGTCGAAGCAGTAGGATGGACCGAGGCCCGTCATTGGGCCCGAGGAACTCACGATGGCGGTACTCAAGCCCCTCTCCCACGACGCGGTACCGGCGGCGCTCGCCAAGGCCGAGCGCTATCGCCTCCTGAATGAGCCCGGGCAGGCCGAGAGTATCTGCCTCGACGTGCTCGCCGTCGACCCGGCGAACCAAGCCGCGCGCGTGATGCTCATCCTCGCGCTCACCGACCAATTTCACGATCACGCCGCGGGCGCGGTGCATCGCGCGCAAGAGTCGCTGGCCGCCCTCGAGAGCCCGTACGATCGCGAGTACTACGCGGGGCTGATCTGCGAGCGCCGCGCCCGGGCGCACCTCGCGCGCGGCGGCCATGGCTCGAGCCACGCCGGACGCGAGTGGATCAAGGACGCGCTCGCGCACTACGCCGAGGCCGAACGCCTTCGTCCGGCCGGCAACGACGACGCGATTCTCCGGTGGAACGCGTGCGTGCGGCTGCTCGAGCAGCACCCCGAAACGCCGGGCGTCGAAGACGTGTCCGCACGAATGATGATGATCGAGTAAGAGCCAGGCCGTAAGAGCCAAAGAAGCTGGCCAGCGACAGCGCGTTCCTCGGACCCGACGTACCCGACGTACCTGGCGTACCTGACCTACCTGACGGAGCTGGCCCTTCTGTTGACTTCCAACAGGGGGCGCGCTACCGTCGTGTAGGAAAACAACAGGACCGCACACGATGGCCCCTGACAAGACCGACGTCCTCCAGGGCACGCTCGCGCTGATGATTCTCAAGACGCTCGAAACGCTCGGGCCGCAGCACGGCTACGGCATCGCGCGCCGGATCGAGCAGATGAGCGGCGATCAGCTCGAGCTCAATCAGGGCACGCTCTACCCCGCGCTCGTCCGGCTGGAGCAGGCCGGCTGGATCCGCGCGCGCTGGGGCGCGTCCGACAACAACCGCCGCGCGAAGTTCTACAGCCTGACGCCGCGCGGAGCGCGGCGGCTCGCCGCCGAAGCCCGCCGCTGGGAGACCGTCGCCGGCATCGTCGAGCGGTTCCTCGCGCCGGGGGAGCGACGATCGTGAGCCGCCTTCGCATCCTCCTGGCGCGTCTCGGCGAGTGGCTGCGGCCGCGGCGGACCGAGGACCTCGAGGAGGAGCTCCAGAGCCATCTCGATCATCTGACCGACGAGTACGTGAGGCGCGGTCTTTCGCGCGACGACGCCCGCGCGGCGGCGCGCCGGCAGTTCGGCGGCGTCGATCAAACCAAAGAGGCCGTGCGCGACCGCCGCGGCTTCGCGCGCCTCGATGATGTCGTGCGCGACGTCCGGTACGCGTCGCGGCTGTTGATGAAATCTCGCGCGTTCACGCTGACGGCGGTGCTGACGCTGGCGCTTGGCATCGGCGTCAACACGGCGATCTTCAGCTTCGTGAACGCGGTCCTGCTGCGCCCGCTGCCCTACCCGGACGCGGACAGGCTCGTGTCGCTCTTCGAGGCGAGGGTCGGCGCGTCGCCGGCGAACGAATCGACGCGCGGCGCCTCGATCGCCCACGACGCCGCGTCGAACCGCATGGTCGTCGCGCCCGCCAGCCTCGGCGACTACGCCCGATTGACGTCGCAATTCAGCGGTCTCGCGGGCGTGAACACGGTCGGACGCAACCTGACCGGCGCCGGCACGCCCGAACGGCTGCTCGGCGAGTCGGTGACCTGGAACTACTTCAACGTCCTCGGCGTCGCGCCGGCGCTCGGCCGTGCGTTCGATCCGTCCGAAGACCGTGAAGGCGCGCCGCCGGTCGCGATCATCAGCCACGGTCTCTGGCAGTCGCGTTTCGGCACCGACGATCACATTGTCGGCCGGACGCTTGTGCTCGATGACACGTCGTACCAAATCGTCGGCGTGATGGCCGCCGATTTCACGCCGGTGATGCAATTCAACACCACGGACATCATTACCTTCTGGACGCCGGCCGCGTATCCAGCGGATCTGCTCGCCAACCACGGCGATCACGAAATCAACGTCGTCGGCCGTCTGGCGCCGGCGGCGACGCGTGCATCGGCTCAGGCGGCGCTCTCCGGCGTTTCGGAGGATCTCGCGCGGCAGTTTCCCCAATCGAACTCGACGCTGCGCGCCTTCATCTCGCCGCTCGGCGACGACGTGGTGAGCAAGGTGCGGACGTCCTTGCTGATCCTGATCGGCACGGTGAGCGCAATTCTGCTGATCGCGTGCGTCAACGTCGCGAATCTGCTGCTCGTGCGGGCGGTCGCGCGCCGGCGCGAGATGGCCGTGCGTGTGGCGCTCGGCGCGGCGACAACGCGCGTCATGACCGAGCTCGTCACCGAAAGTCTCGTGCTGGCCGGCGTCGCCTGCGCGGTGGGCGTGGCGCTCGCGGAGCTCACGCGGCGGCTGCTCGTTGCGGCCGCGCCGGCGAGCATTCCGCGCCTGGCGGGCGTGACGCTCGACTGGCGCGTGCTGATCTTCGCGGCGCTGGTGTCACTCGTAACCGGCCTCGGCTTCGGATTGCTCCCGGCCTGGCAAGCGGGACGGACGCGGCCCGTCGACGCGCTCCGCTCGAGCGAGCGCGTCGTCGCCGGCACCTGGGTGATGAAATGGCGCAACGCGCTGATGGTCGTCGAGATCGCGCTGTCGACGATTCTGCTCACGGGCGCGGGCCTCATGCTCAAGAGTCTGGTGCTGCTCAACGGCGTCGGGCTCGGCTTCGAGCCCGACCGCGTGCTGACCGCGAACGTGAACTTGCCTGAAACGCGCTACACGACCGCGGACGATCGCCTGCGGTTCTTCGACGCACTCGCCGCGCGGCTCGCCGCTCAACCTGGAGTCGAGGACGTCGCCTTCGCGAACCGGTTTCCGCTGCGCGGCGGCTGGGAGACCGGCATCGGCGTTGACGGTCTCAACGGTCCGGCGGACGGGACGGTAGACGTCGCTTGTCAGGCAGTGAGCCCGGGATACTTCCGCACGCTGGGCATTCCGCTGATGCGCGGGCGATTGCTGACGCCGGCCGACGTGAAAACGACCGAGCCGGTCGCCGTCGTGAGCGACGAGTTCGGTCGCAACGTGCTCGGCGGCGGCGATCCCATCGGCCGTCGATTCCGCCGAGCGCCCACGGCGCCGTGGATCACAATCGTCGGCGTGGTGCACGACGTGCGACGCGACGGCCGCGACACCGCGATCAAGCCGCAGGTCTTTCTGCCCGCGGCGCAAACGAACGTCTACCCCGTGCGGCTCGCGGACGTCGCCATCCGGACGTCCGCCAATCCGCTGGCGCTCGCGGCAACGATTCGCGCCGCCGTACTCGACATCGATCCGAATCAGCCGATTACCGGCGTTCGCACGCTCGACGAGATTCTCTCGGCGCGCGCGGCCGAACGCCGTTTCGAGACGCTGCTGTTCGGCCTGTTCGCGGCGCTGGCGATTGTGCTGGCCGTGGTCGGCATCTTCGGCGTCGTCTCGTACGCGGTCTCACAACGCACGCCGGAGATTGGCGTGCGAATGGCGCTCGGCGCCGACAGCGGGCGGATTCTGCGTTGGCTGCTCGGACGCACGGCGATGATCGTCGCTGTTGGCGCGATCGCGGGCGTGGTGGGGTCGGTCGCGCTCTCCCGTTTTGTCGCGACGCTGCTCTTCGAGGTCCAACCGCGCGATCGCGGGGTGTACGCGATTGCCGCGCTGCTCCTCTCGGCGGTCGCGCTCGCCACGGCGGCGCTCGCCGCCCGCGGGGCGACGCGCGTCAATCCGACCACGGCGCTCCGCGCAGACTAGCGCGCGGGAACCCGCTCTTACTTGATCGAGGGCGCCTGTTTCGCCACGTCTCTGACGTCCGCGCCAGGCAGCACTCCTGGCGCGGCCGTTCCGCGCGACCCCGTGTTGCGGAGCACGACGATGCCGACGAAGCGTCCGGACAGATCGAAAACCGGCGCACCGAGGCCGCTGCCGCCGAGCGTCGGGATCGCGACCTGATAGTACGTCCGCGGCTTGTTGATGACGAGCTGCACGTTGCCGATCGAGGCCGCCGTCTCCCAGCCAGTCGCTTCGTTCGTCCGCTGCACGAGCATTACGGGATCGAGCACCGACGGTGTCGAGTCCGTCGAGTCGATGCTCGTGAGCGGCGCCGACAGGGCATCGGTCGGACGTACGAACGCGAGATCGAGATCCTCATCGCGCAGCACGATCTTCGCGGGCACCTCTCGCCCGTCGGCGAGGTGCATCCGGATGTCGGCCGGCTCGCTCGAGACATCGACTTTCGTGCCCGACGGCATGCGCTGGCTGAGCGTCCGCGTCATCACTTCGTCCGGCTGCAGCGAGGAGAGCGAGAGCACGGCGAGGCCGCTCGGATCCAGGATGGTGGCATTGGCCTGCGTGGCTTGATCGGTCGCCTGCTCGCGGCCGCCGATGTTGATGCGCAGCTTGATCGTCGCGAGGATCATGATCACGGCGTCGCCGCGCTTCTTGACGACGTCACGCGCGGTCGCGCGCTCGTCGGGCGTCTGTGCCCGCCCGACCGCCGCGGTGCTCATCAGCATGCCCGCAAGCGCCACCGCTGCTCGAAATCGCATCACGCCTCCTCGTATCCGCACGGCCGCGTCATTTCCACGCCGGCTGGATGTCGATGAACATCGTCCGAATCCCGCGCTGAATCTCGAACACGACGAGCGACGGGCGCCTGGCCTGGATGTCGGTCATGCGCGACTTGAGCGCGTCGACGTCGGTCACGGGCTGACCGTCGATGGAGAGAATCAAGTCGCCGCCGTTGAGGTGGCCGAGCGACGCCCAGCCGCGCACGGCGACCGACTCGACGAGCACGCCCTTGGCGCCGTCGAGCGACGGGTCCTGCCGATCCGCCTCGGCGATATCGCGCGCGCGGAACTCGAACACTGGATCCGCGTACCACTTCATCTCGCGCGGCTGCGTCGGCGTCTGTCCGAGTGTCACCGGCACCGTCATCTCCGTGCCGTCGCGATTCACCGTGAGCGTCACGGAGGAGCCGACACGATACCGGCGGATCTCCGACGCGAACAGATCATCGTCGTTGGGCGCCGTCGCGCGGACGGGATCGCCGTCGATCGCGAGAATCACATCGCCCAATTTCAGCGGCGTGGACGGATCGAACAGCCTCGTCACGCGCACGCCCGTTTTGCCCTTCAGCCCGAGGCGATCGGCGAGCGGCGGAGTCAAGACTTGCACGTCGACCGGCACCCACGCCTTGCGCGCTTCGCGCGGCGGCTCGTCGGACGAGACCGTGCCGATCTCGACGACCGTCAGGAAGCTCTCGGTGTCGCGCTCGAATCCCACGAGGGCTTTGACGCGATCCTTGGTCCCGAGCGCCGTTTTCGTTTCGCGCTCGACGTCGGCCACCGATTTGACCGGATGGCCCTCGACACTCGTGATGATGTCGCCCGGGCGGATCGCCGGCCTGGCCTGATCGGCCGGTCCGTTCGGCTTGAGACTGACGACGCGCGCGCCGTCGGTCGTCGCGCGCGACAGCTCACGCCGCTCGCGATCGTTGAGGTTGGCGGCCATCATGCCCCACGCCGAAAATTCCTGCGGCTGAGAAATCGCCGCGGGCCGCTCGACCGGCGTCGCGGTAAGCGCGACCTCCTTGCCGTCGCGCACCGCGGTGAACCTTGCCGGCTGCCCGATCGGCAAATTCAGCAAGGTCAGGTTCACGAGCGGCATTTGTTCCGCGAATTTCGCGTCGATGGGCATGCCGTTGACCTTCGTGAGCAGATCGCCTGCCTTGAGCCCGGCGGAGTCTGCCGGCGATTGATCGGCTATCCACGACACCAGCGCGCCTGTGTTCGCCGCATTGCCGATGCGAGGCTGCAGCTCGATCCCAAACCAGCTGCGTTTGACGCGGCCGTCCTTGATCAATGAAGCGACGACCTGACGCGCGAGGTTGCTGGGAATCGCGCCGCCAAGTCCGAAGCTGATCTCGTTGACGCCAACGACTTCGCCCGCCAGGTTGACGAGCGGTCCGCCAGAGTTGCCCGGATAGATCGACGCGTCGTGCCCGATCCAGCGAACGATCGTGCCGACATCCTCGCCGTCGAGCGACTCGGCCACGCCGAACGTCTGGGGCATGATCATCTGCGTGTTGCTGACGATGCCTTCGGTGACCGATTGCGAGAGCGCAAGCGGACTGCCCATCGCGAGGACCGGCTGACCGGCGCGCAACTTGTCCGAGTCGCCGAACCTGGCCACGGGGAACGTCGTGGGCTTCGCCGGCCGCAGCTTGATGACCGCAATGTCCGATAGGGGATCAGTGCCGACGAGATCCGCCGGTACTTCCTCGAGCGTCGACAACGTGCACGTGATGCGGCGCGGCCGTCCCGCGACGTGATGGTTGGTGACGACGTAGCCATCGGCCGAGATGATCGTGCCGCTGCCTGAGAGCTGACCTTTCACTTCGCGGCCGCTTTGTTGATCGATGAACACGACCGACACACGCACGAGGCTCGGATAGACGGCGGCGATCGCGCGATCGACCGCCGCGCGATCACCGGTTGCCTGCGAGGCCGCAACCGAGGGTTTCGGAGGCAGTGCCGGCGTTCTCGCTGTCGTTTGCTGGGCGGTGGACGCGGCGACCGACGCGGCGAGGAGAGTGAGGAGGATCACAAGGCGATCTTAGTGGAAATGAGGCAGTGAGGCAGTGAGGCAGTGAGGCAATGTGTGAGTGGGCGGCGCTGCCTCAATCCCCTCATTGCCCCATTGCCCCATTGCCTCATTGCGAACACTTCACCCCAGTCCCTCCAAGCCCGCAGTAGCCGTTCGGATTCTTCGCGAGATATTGCTGGTGATAGTCCTCGGCGTAGTAGAACGGCGGCGCGTCCTTAATCTCCGTCGTGATCGGGCGGAAGCCGTGCGATTTGAGATCCGCCTCGTACCGAGCGCGCGACGCCTCGGCCGCGGCACGCTGCGCGTCGGAATTCACGTAGATCGCCGAGCGGTACTGCGTGCCGACGTCATTGCCCTGCCGCATGCCCTGCGTCGGATCGTGGTTCTCCCAGAACGTCTTCAGGAGATCCTCGTAGCTCACCTTCTTCGGGTCGAAGACGACGAGGACGACTTCGGTGTGGCCCGTGCGACCCGAGCACACCTGTTCATACGTCGGATTCTTCGTGTAACCGCCGGCGTAGCCGACGGCCGTCGTGTACACGCCGGGCTGCTGCCAGAATTTGCGCTCCGCGCCCCAGAAACAGCCGAGGCCGAAAATCGCCTGCTCGAGGCCCGCGGGAAACGGCGCTTCGAGCGGCGTGCCGTTCACCGCATGCCGATCGGCCACGGGCATCGCGGCGTCGCCGCCGCGAAGCGCGTCCTCGGCGGCGGGCATCGTCGTCTTGGTGGATGTGAACATGTCTGTGTCAGCCTCGTGTTTCTCTCGGTCAACGATCGCATCGAACCAACAAAGAGGGGGCAGGCCCGGCTTACGCCTTCGGAGCCAGACCCCACTCATCTCAGGGTTTCTGTTTCGCTTCAAATTTCATCGCGACGCCATTCATGCAGTATCTCAATCCCGTCTTCGTCGGGCCGTCGTCGAAGACGTGGCCGAGGTGACCGCCGCAGTTACGGCAATGGACCTCGGTGCGCGTCATGAAGTGGCTGCGGTCGACGGTCGTCTCGACCGCGTCGGGCATCGGCGCGTCAAAACTCGGCCAGCCGGTGCCGCTCTCGAACTTCGTGTCCGACTCGAACAGCGGCTGACCGCAGCCCGCGCAGCGGAACGTCCCGTCACGCTTTTCCTTGTTGAGCGGGCTGGAGCCGCGCATCTCGGTGCCGTGATGGCGCAGCACCTCGTACTGTTCCGGTGTCAGCTCCGTCTGCCATTCGGCGTCGGTCTTGGCCACGGGAAACGTCGCATCGTTGTTCATGCCTGAAGCCCCCGACTCGTCTGATGTTCGCACAGTGCCGCCGGTTTCGTCGTGGCCTATAATCGCGCGACCGACGCAACGTGGCCCTCACCTCCGGCACTCGAATCGGCCGCTACGAAATCGTAGGGAAAGTCGGCGAAGGCGGCATGGGCGAGGTTTATCGCGCGCACGACACGAGACTCGGGCGCGACGTCGCCATCAAGGTCCTGCCGTCGTCGTTTGCCGATGACCTCGATCGGCGGACGCGCTTCGAGCGTGAGGCGCAGGCGATTGCGGCGCTCTCACATCCAAACGTCCTCGCCATCCACGATACGGGCACGCACGACGGCCAGATGTTTCTCGTCATGGAACTGCTCCACGGCGACATCGACCCGAACGACGCCATCGACACGGCGCCCGGCGGATTCATGGTCGTGTCGTCACCGGCGAGCGGGCCGGCGTTCCGGCTCGACCGGGTCGACATTCGCACAGGCGCGCGCACGCTCGTGGCGAGTGTGTCCGTGCAGGGTCGCGTCGGGCTCGTGGGCAGCAGGCAGACGTCGGTCGTCGGCACTCCAGGTCACTACGGCTACGCGTACAGCTACGCGCGCCGCTTCTCGACGCTGCTCGTCGCGTCGCATGCGGGAGATCGCTGATGGCATTTGCCGCAGGCACGCGGCTCGGGCCCTACGAAATCGTCGCGAAGCTTGGCGAAGGCGGCATGGGCGAGGTCTATCGCGCGCGCGACACGCGGCTGCAGCGCGAGGTCGCGCTCAAGACGCTGCCGGCATCGTTTGGCAGCGACGCCGACCGACGCGCGCGCTTCGAGCGTGAAGCGCAGGCGATCGCGGCGCTCTCGCATCCGAACATCCTGGCGATTCACGATTTCGGCACGACCACCGACGCGCCTCCCATCTCCTACATCGTCACCGAACTCTTGCAGGGCTCGACGCTGCGCGATCGAATCAGCGAGGGTCCGCTGCCGGTGCGCAAGGCCATCGACGTCGCGATTCAATTGGCGCGCGGCCTCGCGGCGGCGCACGGCCGCGGGATCGTGCACCGCGATCTCAAGCCCGAGAACGTCTTCCTGCTCGACGACGGCCAGGTGAAGATTCTGGATTTCGGGCTGGCGCGTCCGGGCGCATCCGCGGGCCACGCCAGCGAGACCGCCTTGGCGGTGACCGATCCCGGCACGGTCATGGGCACGGTCGGCTACATGGCGCCCGAGCAGGTGCGCGGGCAGGCCGTCGACGCGCGCGCCGATCTGTTCTCGCTCGGCACCGTGTTCTACGAGATGATCGCGGGCCGGCCGGCGTTCAAGCGCGACACGGCCGCGGACACGATGTCCGCGATCCTCAACCAGGATCCGCCCGATCTTGCCGCGACGCGGACCGATTTCCCGCCGGCGCTCGATCGCATTCTTCGGCACTCGCTGGAGAAGAACGTGAACGAGCGCTTCCAGACCGCGCGCGACGTCGGCTTCGCACTCGAAGCGCTGTCGGGCACGCAGGTCTCCGCCTCGGGCGCGGCAGCCGTCCCTCCGTCAGCACGATCACGCGCCTGGCTGCCGATGGCCCTCGGCGCAATGGCGCTTGCGGCCGCGGGCATCGGCGGCTACGCGATCGGTCACCGGGGATCGTCGGCGAGCGACGTTGCGTACGAGCGCAAGACGTTCGAGCCGCTGTTCATCGCCAACGCGCGATTCATGCCCGACGGGGCGATCGCCTACAGCGCCGCGCGCACAGGCACGACGCCCGAGCTCTTTGTTCTTCGTCCCGACACCGTCGTCCCGCAATCGCTCGGGCTCAAGGACGTGCAGCTGCTGTCGGTCTCGAGCAAAGGCGAGCTTGCCGTGTTGACCGATGCACAATATCGCCATCACCGCGTCTTCTCCGGCACGCTGGCGCGCCTCACGGTCGGCAGCGCGCCGCGGCCGTGGCTCGAGCACGTCACTGAGGCCGATTGGTCGCCGGATGGATCGACGGTGGCGGTCGTGCGCGAGCTCGAGCAGAACGATGGCAATCAGCTCGAGTACCCGGTGGGGACAAAGGTCTACGAGACGAAGGGCTACGTCAGCGATCCTCGCGTGTCGCCAGACGGCCGGCGCGTCGCCTTCGTCGATCACAAATTCCCCAGCGACGATCGCGGTACGATTGCCGTCATCGATGCCAACAAGAACGTTACGACGCTCACGCCCGAGTACTGGGGCGTCGAAGGCCTCGCCTGGACGCCTGACGGATCGACACTGATCTACGCCGCGGCTGAAGCGGTCAGACCCAACGGCATGGAGCCGTTTGCGGTCGACGCCTCGGGAAGGACGCCGCCCCAAATGAAAATGCACGTCATGGACAACGTCTTCGTTCAGGACGTGCGGAACGGCGAATGGCTGCTGAGCAGCGTGGACACCCAGAGCGCGATGCACGTGCGTCTGCCTGGCGATTCCGCCGAGCGCAACTTGTCCTGGCTCGACCATTCGTCGGTGTCATCGCTCTCCGCGGACGGCCGCACGCTGATCTTCACTGACGAGAATTGGAGCGCGGGCACCTCGTATGCCGTCGGGCTGCGAACGACAGACGGCGCGCCGGCGGTCCGCCTCGGCCCTGGAGCCGCCGGTCCGTTGTCCCCGGACGGCAAGTGGGTAGCGGTCGCGTCGCTGGCGTTGGATCAAATGTTCTTCTATCCGACCGGGCCGGGTGACGCCAAGAAACTCGATATCAAGCCGAGTCTGTACGGGATCTTCGGCTGGTTTCCGGACAACTCGAGCGTGCTGATCTGCGGAGGCGCGGCGGGCGCGAAGAGCCGCTGCTATCGCCAGGCGATCGCGGGGGGCACCATGACGCCTGTGACGCCGGAGGGCGCGTCCGGCGCCCTGATCGCGCCCGACGGCCACATATTCGCAGGCAGCAGCGCCGAGGAGGCGTTCGTGTACGACCCGACGGGCGCGACGCCGCCGGTGCGGATCAAGGGCTTGACGCCATCCGACAAGCCGATCGCCGTCGGATCGGACAGCCATTCGCTCATCGTGAGCACGCGCGAGACCGTGCCCTCGAGAATCGAGCGCGTCGACATTCTCACGGGCGCGCGGACGCTCGTCACTCAAGTCGCACCGCCCGATCAAACGGGCCTGACGCGATTCTCGATCGACGCCGTGATCGCTGACGGCAAGGGCTACGCGTACACCACGACGATGGATCGCGGGACACTTTTCGTCGTCACGGGCGCGAAATGAGGGCCACGCGGTGAGACGGCGATGGTGGATCGCCGGCGGCCTCGTCGTGCTCGCCGGGATCGCGTTCGCCTTCTTTCCTCCGCCCGGCCCGCGCTCGCTGCGCGCGTTCGATCCCGATCGCACTGCCGATCTCGAGCTCGACATGTGGCAGGCGTACTACCTGAAGCGCAACGTCCGTCTCTTCGCTGATCTGATCACGCTCCTTCACGAGGAGAATCGGTACTCGTGGGCCGAGGCCACCCGCGCCGGCTTTCATCTGGCGCGAGCGGCGGCGCGATTCGGCAATCTGCGATCCGAGTACGAGCCCGCGGTGGAGCCCGATCTCCTCGCCGCGTACACGATCGAGCGCGACTGGATGAGCGCGCGATTCGACCCGGCGGCGGTTGCGCGCGCGGAGCTGGCCTGGTGGATCGCGCGGCGCGTCCCCGGCCAGAATTCGGCCGAGCAGGTCGGCGCGCTCATCGCCGATGAAAACGCGCTGCTCTACGACGTGCCGCGCGATCGCGTGCTCGAAGCGTCCACCTTCCGCGCCCGCGCCGGCAAGCTCAGAGACGACGGCGGCGAGCACGCGGATTGGACGACGGTCGGCGAGCTGCTCCGCCAGTCGTATCGAGCGTTGCACGCCGCTGTGCAGTGACGCCGGCGCGGCCTGGGCGCGATCGGGGCGGGCATCCCGCAGCGCGAGCTGCAGAGCTCACAACGCTCGTACTGCCGGATGCCCTCCCCGAATGCGCGACGCTCAGCCTGGAGACCGAGCGGGCGCGTCCGCCTGAGCCAGGCG
>CAYQRM010000221.1:0-4113 GCA_964419785.1 uncultured Solibacteraceae bacterium
GCAGGCTTCACACGACGATCGACGAAGGGCGCGAGTGGACCGAGCTGACCGATCGACTGCCCGTCCGCAAATGGATCTCGCGCGTCGTTCCGTCGATGCACGCCGAGGCCACCGTCTACGTCGCGCAGCGCGGCCGCGAGGACGATGACTTCGCGCCGTATCTGTACAAATCGACGAACTACGGCAAGACGTTCCAGAGCATCGCGAGCAATCTGCCGGCAGGATCGGTGAACGTGATCCGCGAGGACCCGCGCGATCCAAACACCCTGTATGTCGGCACGGATTTCGGCGTGTTCATCTCGGTGAACGGCGGCACCACGTGGGAGGTGCTCGGCGGCAATCTGCCGTCCGTGCAAGTCTCGGATTTGCAACTTCAGAAGCGCGACAACCTCATCGTCATCTCGACGTACGGGCGCGGAATGTGGGTGATGGATCTCTTGAAGCTCGACTCGCACGCGACGTTTGAGGAGGACCGTTGAAACTGAATTTCGGCACCCTGCTTCTGGTGGTCGTCATCCTTGGCTTCCTCGTGTTCCGGTACGGCGGGGCGCTGGTGTGGACGCGCTGGCAGATCGCCGGTGTGGCGATCTTTGTCCCGGCGTTCCTGCTCTTTGTGCTCGCACGCATCGAACTGGGGCGTGCGTTCAGCGTCAAAGCGAAGGCGACCACGCTCGTGACGACGGGGCTCTATGCGCGCATCCGCAACCCGATCTATGTGTTCGGGGGGCTGATGAGCGTGGGAATGATCATCTTCGCTCATCGCCCGTGGTGGCTGGTGATCTGGGTGCCCTTGATCCCGCTGCAAATATTCCGCGTACGCAAAGAAGAGCAGGTGCTGGAGGCGAAGTTCGGCGACGCCTATCGCGACTACAAGCGACAGACGTGGTTCTGAGGCCGTGAGATTGAGCCGGGTCCAGAAGAATTGCGTCGCGTCAGCGAGTCTTGTCCGGCCGCTCCGTAACCGCCTTCGTTCCCGGTCCCGGCAGGGGCGCGCCGAGTTCGCCCGCGCGTTCGGCTTGGAGCAGCGCCTCGATAGACGCGTACCGATAGACGACCGTCGCGCCGTCCTTTGGCAGGCCGCCCGTGTCGGCGGTCGGACCGTAGATCGAGTGCAGCGGCTGGCCCCACAAGCGCATGTACGCATTGAGCTGGCCGCGATGATGCGCCGAGTGCGTGAAGCGCCGCACCAGCACCCACGCGCGTGATTGGTCGACGCCGAAAAACGAGACGTGCTCGTCGAACCAGGCGTCAGGCTTGGATTCGAGCGCAGCCAGTCGTTCGGCGGAGCACGCGGCGTACGTTTCGATGAAACCGTGTCGAGTTTCCGGATCCGGCAGCACCGCCGACGACACGACAATCCCGAGCATCGACGACATCCACGCGTGCTCGCTGAGGCACTGATGCACCATGTGCTCGAGCGGCGTGCGGCCGCGCGGCTCGGGCCGCCACGTCATGCGATCGTCGGGCACCTCGGCCCACACGCTGAGCGTCTTCAGCCGCTCGGTGCGGTACGTGTCGACGAGGAACTGGGCGCTCACTTGAGAAAGGCGCTGTTGAGCTCCGCGCCTGCAGTCGCGGCGCCGAGCTTCGTGAACGTGCCGCTGTCTTTGATTTCCCGCGCGGCCGCGAGCGCCGCGGCCCACGCGGTGCGGGCGAGCGCGCCGCCAACACTGATGCGGCGCACGCCGGCCGACGCGAGCTCGGCGACCGTCGTGAAATCCGATCCGACGAGAACATTCACCGGCTTCGGCGCGACCGCGCGCACAACCGCGCTGATGTCGGACATCGATTTCAGTCCGGGCGCGTAGAGGCAATCCGCGCCCGCTTCTGCAAACGCCGTCAGCCTCTTGATCGTCTCCGCGAGATCCGGACGGCCCACGATGAAGCCTTCGGAGCGGGCGGTGAATACGATCCCGAGGAGACTGTCATCGATCGCCTTGCGTGCCGCGCGCACGCGCTCGACGGCGAGATCGAAATCGAACAGCGGCGTGTTCGTATCGCCGGTCGAATCCTCGATGGAAATGCCGCTCACCCCCGTCGTGCAGGCGGTCGACACGTTGGCGGCGACGCGCTCGGGCTCAACCGCGAAGCCGCCCTCGAAATCGGCATTGAGCGGCGCGCGCACCGCGACGGCCATCGCGCGCAGGTGCGCAAGCACGATCTCGATCGGAACGTTGTTGTCGGCGCGGCCCATCGACCACGCGAGGCCGGAACTCGTCGTCGCGAGCGCGGGGAAACCGATTTGTTCGAAGAGGCGCGCGCTGCCGACGTCCCAGGGATTGGGCATGACGAAGCAGCCAGACGCGTGGAGCTCACGAAAGACTCGAACGCGGTCGTGCACGGCGGGACTCCTCCCGCCAGATTACTCCGTCTTGACGGGTTCGCGCGGGTCTTCGGTCAGCGCAGCTTTGAGGGTGTGCCAGGCGAGTGACGCGCACTTCACACGAACCGGAAACTCGCGCACGCCGGCAAATGCCGCGAGCTTGCCGAGCGGCTCGTCGTCGACGGGCTTGCCGATCGGCGTCGTCACCATCGCGTGAAAGCGATCGAAGAGCTCGAGCGCGTGCGCGACCGTGCCGCCCTTCACCGCATCGGTCATGAGCGAGGCGGACGCCTTCGAGATCGCGCAGCCCGATCCTTCGAACGCGATGGCGGCAATGCGGTCGTTGTCGAGCTTGACGTACAGCGTGAGCCGATCGCCACACAGCGGATTGTGGCCCTGCGACGTTTTCGACGCATCAGCGAGCACGCCGTAATTGCGCGGCCGCTTGTTGTGATCGAGGATCAGTTCCTGGTACAGGGCGGAGAGATCGGACATCGGGCTATTGGGTCATCGGGTCATTGGGCCCAATTAAAGGAATCCCAGTTGCAGCCTCGCCGCCTCGGACATCCGCTCTTTTCCCCACGGCGGCTCCCAGACGATCTCGACCCACGCGTCGGCAATGCCGGGCACGGCCTTCACCTTGTAGCGGACCTCGCTCGGAATCTGCTGCGCCGACGGGCAGGCGGGACTCGTAAGCGTCATCTTGATCAACGCGCGCTTTTCGGCATCGACGAGGATGTCGTAAATCAATCCAAGCTCGTAGATGTCGACGGGAATTTCCGGATCGTAGACGGTCTTGAGCACGTCGATGATCTTCTGCTGGAACGCCGCGGTTTCGGCCGGATCGACGGGCCCGATCTGCGGGGCGTCGCCTTCGGCCGTGGGTCGTGGCGCGGTGAGCGAAGACGTGTCGATGTTCCAGGCTTCGGGCGGCGTGAAGAGCGGGTCCTGCGGCGCTGGCGCCGGCCCAGCGGCCGCCGGCGACGTGGCCGTCGCGACAGATGTCTCCGCGCGCGCCGGGCGATCCTCGCTCGACTCACCCGAAACGACGCTTTTCAACTTCGAGAAAATTCCCACGACTCACCCCAACACGGTTTTCGCGCGCCGAACGGCTTCGGCCAGCGCCTGGATGTCGTCGCGCGTGTTGTACATCGCGAACGACGCCCGCGCCGTCGCCGGAATCTTGAAGCGATCCATCACCGGCTGCGCGCAATGATGGCCGGTGCGAATCGCGACGCCTTCGCGATCGACGATCGTGCCGATGTCGTGCGGATGCACTTCGTCGACGACGAATGAGATGACGCTCGCCTTCCGGCGCGCCGTGCCGACGATGCGCACGCCGTCGATCGCCTCGAGCGCCGCGGTCGCCTCGCGCACGAGCGCGGACTCGTGCGTCGCAATCGGCTCGAGGCCAATCGCGGTGACGTACTCAATCGCCGCTCCGAGTCCGATCGCGTCTGCAATATTGGGCGTGCCCGCTTCGAACTTGTACGGCAGATCGTTCCACGTGCTCTTTTCGACCGACACCGTGCGGATCATGTCGCCGCCGCCGAGGAACGGCGGCATCGCGTCGAGCACCGCCTCGCGACCGTGCAGCACGCCGATGCCGGTCGGGCCGTAGAGCTTGTGGCCGGTGAACACGTAGAAATCCGCGCCGATGGCCTGCACGTCGACCGGCGCGTGGACGACGGCCTGCGATCCGTCGACGAGCACGGCCGCGCCCGCGCGATGTGCGAGCGCGACGATGTCTGCGACGGGATTGACCGTGCCGAGCGCGTTCGACTGATGCG
>CAYQRM010000222.1:0-15736 GCA_964419785.1 uncultured Solibacteraceae bacterium
GACGTACCTGACGTACCTGACGTACCTGACGTACCCGATGTACCTGATGTACCTGATGTACCCGGCCCTTACCTGCCGCGTCCACCGCGACCGGGAGCAGGTATCGCGAGCGTGATGAGCGTCGGCGGAAGATCCGTCGCGCGATCCGCGACCCAGAACGCGATGAACTGCCGATCGCCAATCGCGTAGGTCATCGGCACGCTGCCGACGGCGCCGGGCAAGGTCATCTTCCAGACTTCGGCGCCCGTGCGCTTGTCGAGCGCGCGGAGAATCGGCGCGCCGCTCGAGCCCTCCGCGGTGAAGAGCAGCGTCTTCGTCGCGAGCACTTCCGGGCGCGACTGCGCGCCGGTCGGCGGAAAGGTGACGCCCGCGAGCGCCGGATTGTTCTTGATGGCCGCCGGCGTGTCGCCGTTCACGACCATCCACGCATGGTCGCCCGTGTTGAGATCGATCGCCGTGATGCGGCTGTACGGCGGCTTGATCAGGGGCAATCCACGCACGTTCGGGGCGTTGCCTCCGCCCACCCAGTCCATGTCCGAGCGCTGCGTGTCTTTGACGAGACCCATGCCCATCGGCGAGGTCCAGGATCCGACGTACAGCAGGCCTGTCTCCGGATCGAACGCGCCGCCTTCCCAGTTGGCGCCGCCCAGCGTGCCCGGAAGGATCAACGTCCCCTTGGTGCCATCTGGCGCGTTGGCGATCGACGGCGGCGAGAAGGGCTGCTCACCCAGGCGCCATTGCGCGACGGCTTTCACGGCCTCGTCGTGCAGCTCGGGCGTGAAGTCGATCAGATCGTTCAGCGAGACGCCTTGACGATCGAAGCCCGCGGGCTTGGTCGGGATCGGCTGCGTCGCGGCCGAGCGCTCGCCGGGCACGTCCGACTTCGGCATCGCCTTCTCGACGATCGGCCACACGGGCTTGCCCGTCACGCGATCGAACACGTACGCATACGCCTGCTTGGTGAGCTGGACGACGGCGTCGATTTTCTGACCGTTGACGGTAATGTCCGCGAGAATCGGACCGGCCGCGTTGTCGCGATCCCAAATGTCGTGATGCACGATCTGAAAGTGCCAGATGCGTTTGCCCGTTCGCGCGTCGAGGCATACGAGTGTTGACGAGAACAGATCGTCGCCAAGCCGATGGCCGCCGTAGTAATCGCCTGTCGCGGCCTCGACCGGGAGATACAAATATCCCCGCGCCGGATCGAGCGTGAGCGGCGCCCACGCGCCTGCGTTGCCCGTGTACTCCGCCGAGCCGTTTTCCCAGGTGTCGTTTCCGAACTCACCCTTCTGCGGAATCGTATTGAAGCGCCACACGAGCGCGCCCGTCCGCGCGTCGATCGCGAGAATGCGTCCTGGCACGTTCTTCATCGACGGCGGACGCGTGCCGACTTCCAGCGCGGGACCAATGACGACGACGTTCTCGAAGACGAGCGGCGGCGAGCTCGATCCAATCGCCGCGTTGATCACATCCACCGGCACGCCAAGCTGCGCTTTGAGATCGACGATGCCGTGATCGCCGAAGGATGTGACGGGCTGCCCCGTCTTCGCGTCGAGCGCGACGAGGTTGAAGCCCGGCGTCACCGTAAAAATGCGCTCGTCCTTCTTGCCGTCGGCGCCGGCCGGTCCCGCCCAGAACGACACGCCGCGGCCGGAGTCTTTACGCGGCGCGCGACGCGCGCGGTCGCCTTCGTCGAGATGCCACGTCCACTTCGTCGCGCCCGTCACAGCGTCGGCGGCGATCACCCAGCGCGTCACGCCCGTCGTGAAGTACAGCGTGCCGTTCACCATGATCGGCGTGCTCTCGTTGCGCGGCTCGGTCGGCACGCTGAAGTTGTCCGACCGCCACTTCCACGCGATCTGCAGTTTGCTCAGATTGTCGCGATTCAGCAGATCGAGCGGCGAGTAGCGACTGTTGCCGAGATCGCGCCCGTAGTTGCGCCACTCGGCGACGTCAGGGGATGGCGCGGCAGGCTGCTGAGTCGCGGCGGTCATGCTTAATACAGCGGCCAGGCAAGAGAGCAGTCGCGTGGTGTTCACGGCCAGCATGATCCGGGGGACCGCCCGCGCGGGTCAAGCCAGAAGTGAGAAGCCAGAAGTTAGAAGTGCAGAGTGACCGCGTGCGCTCCGAACTTCTAACTTCTGGCTTCTCACTTCGAGCTTGATCTTGCAGTACCCTTCCTCATGCCCAACGAGCGTCGTCTGCTGTTTCGTCACGGCGCGCTGATTCTCCTCGTCAGCGCGGTCCTTGGTCTGGTCGTCGCGGTCCAGGCGCCGCACGTCGTGAAGTGGCGTGACGCCCACGTGGCCGGCCTGATGACAGGCATCCTGATCATCGCGTTTGGCGCGTTGTGGACGGACGTGCACTTGTCGGATCGCGCGCGGCGCGTGGCCATCACGCTGGGTCTGGTGGCGGCGTGGGGAGGCGTCGCGACCAATATCTTCGGCGCCATCGTCAACTTCCCCGGCCCGGCCTCCGATCCCGGCGTTCAACCGGACGTCGTCTGGCAGATGGCGATCTTCTTCACCGGTCTCGCGATCGTCGTACCCTCGACGCTGGTGTCGTTCTTCCTGGTGTGGAAAGGGCTGTGGGGAAACGATCCCCGTCAAGCTCGAAGTTAGAAGCCAAAACTATCGCTGATCGATCGACAGAAACTGCTGCGGATATGCCGGCCCGATGTAGTCCGTGCGCGGCCGGATGAGGCGATTGTTCGCGTACTGCTCGAGGACGTGGGCCGTCCAGCCGGAGATGCGGCTCACGGCGAAGATCGGCGTGTAGAGATCGATCGGAATCCCGAGCGCGTAGAACATCGACGCCGAGTAGAAGTCGACGTTCGGGTAGAGGCCCTTGTCGCCTTTGACGAGCGCCTCGATGCGCTCGGACATCTGGTACCACTGCGGCTGGCCGGATTTCTCGCCGAGGAGCTTCGAGAAGCGCCGAAGGTGCGTTGCGCGCGGGTCTTCGGTGCGATAGACGCGATGGCCGAAGCCGGAGATCTTCTCTTTCCGCGCGAGCTTCGCGCGCACGAACTCCTCGGCGCGCTCGAGCGTGGCGTTCTGGCCGATGTCGAGCAGCATCTTCATCACTTCGGCGTTGGCTCCGCCGTGGAGCGGCCCCTTGAGCGTGCCAATCGCGGCGACGATCGTCGAGTGGATGTCCGTGAGCGTCGCGGCGGCCACGCGCGCCGCGAACGTGGACGCGTTGAGCTCGTGATCCGCGTGCAGCACGAGCGAGACGTCGAACGCGCGCGTCGCGAGCGCCGACGGCCGCTGGCCCGTGAGCAGGTAGAGAAAATTGCCGGCATGATTGAGCGCCGGATCCGGATCGATCGGTCCCCCGCCGGCCGCCATTCGGCCCCACGTCGCGACGAGCGATCCAATCTGCCCGGTGAGCCGAACGGCCTTGCGATAGTTGGCCTGCGGCGTCATCACCGTCGAGTCCTGATCGTAGTGTCCGAGGATCGACGTCAGCGTCCTGAGCGCGTCCATTCCGTCGACTTTCGGGAGGGATCGCATCGCGCGCAGCACCGGCTCGGGAAGCCGACGCGCGGCCGCGATCTGCGTCTGCAGATCGCCGAGCTCGGCGCGATTCGGCAGACGGCCGTGCCACAGCAGGTAGCACGTCTCCTCGAACGACGCGCCGCGCTCGGCGTTCGCGAGGTCGTGGATGTCGTAACCCTGGTACGCGAGGACGCCGCGCGCGCCATCGAGATAACAGATCGCAGATTCGCCCGCGACGACGTCCTCGAGTCCGGCTTTGGGTTTGGCGTCGGTGGTCATGTCAACTCGAGAATGTCGTGGCGCGCGTACGGCAGAAGAGGTTACCACGTAGACCGCGCAGACAAGAGCGATTCACCACGAAGCTCACGAAGGCCACGAAGCAAGAGTGCCAGCGATCGTGGCTAAGAGCCGACCAACCACGTAGGCTCGCGGCGGCGCCGTCGATCTGACGGCCGCCTTCGGCGGCCCTGGCGAGGATCGGCGCGTATCCAGACCTCACGAGGAACCGCGGACCGGTCTTCTGACGCGGCCTGCCTACGAGCCCGACATGGTTGATCCGTTCTTGTTCTGTCCGAGCGTCGTGGCCCTTCGTGAGCTTCGTGGTGATTAGCTCTGGCTACTTTCCACCGGCAATCTGCGGCGCCTTCACGAGCAGATCGTCGCCGCCGATTTGCTGGAGGATCGACATGATGCCCATGTAGAGGAAGCCGAACTGGAAGATCACGAGGAACGGCAGTGTGCCGTAAATGTCGTGCGCGATCGCGTAGAAGACGGTCGCAGTGAAGTACAGCCCGAGCGCCAGCTCGATCAGCGGCTGAATCGGCATCGTCTGGTGATACTTCTTGTGGTGCCAGTCGTCCTGCGCACGCTCGATGCCGTACTTCGGCGTGCGCGTGAACTCGCCGGGGTTGCCCATCAGCGCTTCGATCACCGCGCGGCTGTTGTTGACCGCGAGGCCGATGCCGACGGCCATCACGACCGGCAGGTACTTCACCCGCGACCGCCAGTCCGGATAGATCTCGCGCTGGCTCACAAGATAGAAGTTGATCACCGAGAACGTCGCCGCGGCGAAGAGCGGCACGTCGATGAGCAGCATCTCCGTCCAGCCCATCTCGTAGCGATAGACCATCGCCGGGAAGAGCAGAATCGAGAGCGCGACCATCAAGAGATAGTTGAAATTCGCCGTCAGGTGGAAGAACGCTTCCGCCTTCACCTTGAGCGGCAAATCCGACTGCAGCAGGTACGGGAGCACCTTGCGGCACGTCTGGATCGAGCCTTTGGCCCAGCGGTGCTGCTGCGACTTGAAGGCGTTCATCTCGACGGGCAGTTCCGCGGGCGCGACGAGATCGGGCAGGAACAGGAACTGCCAGCCGCGCAGCTGCGCGCGATAGCTGAGGTCGAGATCCTCCGTGAGCGTGTCGTGCTGCCAGCCGCCCGCGTCGCCGATCGCCGTGCGGCGCCATACACCGGCGGTGCCGTTGAAATTGAAGAAACAGCCCGACCGGTTGCGCGCGCCGTGCTCGAGGACAAAATGCCCATCGAGCAACACGGCCTGGACCTTCGTCAGAAGCGAGTAGCCCTGATTGAGATGGCCCCAGCGCGCCTGCACGAGCGCGAGCTTTGGATTCTCGAAGTACCCGACCGTGCGGCGCAGGAAATCATGCGGCGGCACGAAGTCGGCGTCGAAGATCGCGATGAACTCGCCGCGCGCCGCCTTGAGTCCGGCGTCGAGCGCGCCGGCCTTGAAACCGGTGCGATCCGTCCGATGCAGGTACTTGATGTCGAACCCGCGCGCGGCTTGTCGCCGCACCGCGAGCTCCGCGATGTCACGCGTCTCGTCGGTCGAATCGTCGAGGACTTGAATCTCGAGTTTGTCCTGCGGATAGTCGATCGCCGTCACCGCGTCGATGAGGCGATCGACGACGTACATCTCGTTGTAGAGCGGAAGCTGGATCGTGACAACGGGCCACTCGTCCACCGGCGGCGGCGGACCGGGCACGCGATCCCGATGCTTCATGTATTGGTAAACGAGGTAGTAGCGGTGCCACCCGTAGAGCCCAAGGATGCTCAGCACGAAAAAGTAGGCGACAAGAATCAGAGCATCCGTCGAGATCATAGAATGGAGAGCCTGACCGGCAGTCCGACCCACAATTCTAGGGACGGCCTCCCGGCCGAGTCAAACCGACCCTGTGGGACCACACGATACACCCTCGGCGCCGCCCGCGACCGCCTCGCTTCGCGCGCTGTTCGAGGCCGTCCGCGAGGGGCGACTCGACCCGGCCGACGCCGAACGCCGGGCCCTCGCTGACTTCGCGACGCCGCCGTTCGAAGACCTGGGGTTTGCGCGGGTCGACCATCAGCGGGCTGCCCGCCAGGGCTTTCCCGAGGTCATCTACGGCCAGGGCAAGACGCCGACGCAGGTGGCGCACATCGCGAAGGCCATCGTCGATCGCGGTCACGCTCTGCTGATCACGCGGACAGACCCAACCGCCTATGACGCGGTAGCGAAAGTCGTGCCGGATGCCCGCTTCCACGAGCAAGCCCGGATTATCGAGCGTCGCGTCGACATCCCTCGCGGCAAGGGTGTCGTTCTTATCGCCGCGGCGGGAACTTCTGACATACCTACGGCAGAAGAAGCGGCAATTTCGGCAGAGGTGATGGGCAACGATATCGACCGGCTGTACGACGTCGGCGTCGCCGGGCTCCATCGGCTGCTGGCCGATCGCGCACGCCTCGAACGCGCGCGGGTGGTCATCGTCGTCGCCGGCATGGAGGGCGCGCTCGCCAGCGTGGTCGGCGGCCTCGTCAAGGTGCCGGTCGTGGCGGTGCCGACCAGCGTGGGGTACGGCGCGAGCTTCGGCGGGATTGCGGCGCTTCTGGCGATGCTCAACTCATGCGCGACGGGCGTCGGAGTCGTGAACATCGACAACGGCTTCGGCGCGGCGGCCATCGCGAGTTCGATCAACCACCTGGAATAAATAACGGTATCCTCTTCGTATTCCTGACCGCGTCTCCGAAATCGAAGCGAGGTCCGCATCGTTTCGCCGCGAGCTCGGGCTCGGCACGCTTGCGCTCACGCAGATCATGTACGTCGTCGGATCCGCGTGGGTCGGGACCGCGGCGAAGCTCGGCGCCTCCCACGTCGTGTTCTGGAGCGCGGCCATCCTGCTCTATTACCTGCCGCAGGCCGCCGTCGTCATTTTTCTC
The DNA here is from genome assembly GCA_964419785.1 of uncultured Solibacteraceae bacterium. Classification (GTDB taxonomy): domain Bacteria; phylum Acidobacteriota; class Vicinamibacteria; order Vicinamibacterales; family SCN-69-37; genus DATEGZ01. Next base: position 6,708 of record CAYQRM010000222.1, read on the forward strand.
AATCGTTTGATGCCGCTCGAGGGCGGGCTCTACCAGTGGGCGACCGCGGGGCTCGGACGCTTCCTGGGATTTCTCACTGCGTGGAATCTCTGGGCGTACGCGGTCGCGATCATGGCCGCGTTCGGCGTCATCATCGCGAACAACCTGTCGTACCTGATCACGCCGATGGGCGCGACGTTCACGTCGGCGGGGTGGTACACGCCGCTCGTGAGCGCCGCGGCGGTGGTCGGGATGACGATTCTCACGCTGTTCGGCCTGCGCGTCGGCAAGTGGCTGCAGGGTCTCGGCGGCGTGGCGCAGATTCTGATGTTCTCGGCGCTCATCGTTGTCCCGTACGTCGCGCTCGGCCGCGGCCGCACGCACGGCGACTATCACCCGCTGCAGTGGGCGATGCCGAGCTTCACGCTGTACAGCCTGAATATCTTTGGCAAGATGGCGCTCGGCGCGCTGTCGGGATTCGAGTACGTCGCCATTCTGGCCGGCGAATGCCGCGCGCCCGCAAGAACGATCGGCCAGTCGGTGCTGATCGCGACGCCCGTGATTGCCGCAATGTTCATCTTCGGGACGAGCAGCGTGCTTGCGCTCGTACCGCAGAGTCAGATTGATCTCGTCAGTCCGATTCCGCAGACGCTGCAGATCGGATTCGCCGGCCTCGGCATCGCACGCTTCATCGTGCCGGCGCTCATCTTCATGCTGCTGGTGCGACAGATCGGCAACGTGACGTTGATCTTCACGGGCAACACGCGACTGCCGATGGTCGCCGGCTGGGACCGCCTCGTGCCCGTGTGGTTCACACGACTGCATCCGCGCTACCGGACGCCGTCCAACTCGATTCTCTTTGTCGGCGCGCTGACGCTGGTGCTGACGCTGCTCGGCCAGGTCGGTGTCGGCCTGCAGGAGGCGTTTCAGTTGCTCGATAACGCGGCGGGCATCTTCTATGCGTTCACATATCTCGCGCTGTTTGCCATTCCGCTCTTCGGCGCTCGCCGCCTCGGCGCGGTCGTGCCGCTCTGGCTGCGCGTCATGGCGGCGTCGGGGTTTGCCGTGTCGCTGCTCTACTCGGTCCTCTCGGTATTTCCGATCATCGACGTCGCGAGCTGGCAGATTTTCGCCGTGAAGATCATCACGGTGCTCGTCGCTGCCAACGTCGTCGGCATTGGGATCTACCTGGCCGGAAGCCGGCGCGCCTAGCACGAGCTCTAGCGCAGCGCCGCGTCGTCTTGGGACGTTACTTGCCGGCGTGCTTGAGCAGCGTCTCGACCTGGAGCTCGAGCGTGCGCTGTTCCTGCTCACCGCGAACCACACCGGGTTTGAAGATGACGCGGCCCTGGGCGTCGACCAGCGCGTTGGTCGGAAATCCGCGCGCGTTGTAGGTCTTCTCCGCCCAATCCGTGTCGGTCTTGAGCGGCCGGAACGTGAAGTGGTTGTTCGTCATGTACGGCATGACGAACGCGTCTTCCTCCGGATACACATTGAGCGCGAGGATCACGAAGCCGCGATCCGCATACTTGTTGAGCACGCGCTGCAGCGTCGGAAACTCGCCGCGGCACGGGCCGCACGACGGATACCAGAAGTTCACGAGCACGACGTGGCCGCGATAATCGGCGAGTCGAACGGGCTTGCCGCCCGGATAGTCCGGCAACGAGAACTCCGGCGCCGGCTTCGCGTTCGTCTCGAGTTTCGCCCAAAGGTCCGCGTCCATCGCGGCGGCGTTCTTCCCGAGTTTCGCGCCGTACTTCGCGATCGCGGCGTTCACCGGATCGGTCGGCGACTTGGCGGCGACCACGAGCAGCGCGTCATAGGCGGTCGCCGTATGTCCTGCCGCGTCCTGGGCGCTCGCTTTCAAGACATCGAGCGGCGTCGTGTCGATGTACTTCGGACGCGGCGCTTTGTCGATGAGCGCGATGGCGTCGTCGCCGTGACCCGCGTCGATCGCCGCGTGCGCATCGACGACAGCGCGAGCGTAAGACGCAAAATCCGTCCAGTTCTTCTTGTCCGACGGCGACGTCATCTCCGACGCGAGACCTTCCGCGAGCGCGAGCGCCTTCTTGGGATCGTCGCGCTCGTACGCTTCGAACAGTCCGGACATGCCGGACTCGGACCAGCCGGATTTCGCCGGCGGAAATTCACGCCGCAGCCGCTCGTAAATCGCGATCTTCTTCGCGAGGTCGGTCGTCTCGAACGCTGCCCAATACAGTCCCTGCGCACCGCGTTCGGTGCCGGGATATTTGTCAGCCACCTGCTGCAGCAGAACGATCGATTGTGCTGGGTCGATCGCCTTCATGGCCGACGCCCAATAGAAGAAGTACTGCGGATCGGCCGGATCCATGTCCGCCGCCTTCTTGAGATAGTCGACTTGGGCCTTGTTGTCGCCGCTGAAGTCTGCGATCAGCGAGAGCTGCAGGTACGGACGCGCGAAGTACGGATCGAGTGCGACCGCGCGATCGTAAAACACCTTTCCCGCGGACCAGTCTTTGTCTTCGAGCGAGCCCTGGGCCCACGCCAGGATCGCGTTCTTCGGATCGGTCTTCGCCCACTCCGCATACTGCTTCTTCAGACCGTCGAGCGCCTTGTCGACCTCGTCGCCGGCCTTGGTCTTGTTCTGGTTGGCGTGCGAGATCGCGGCTTGGCGCGTGACGGACGACAGCCGATCGTACGCGTCCGGAAAATGGGGATCCGCCTTGACCGCCTGGACCAGCAGCGGCAGGCCTTTGTCGAAGTCGGGCGCGCCGCGGAGCACGGTGTCGGCTTGCGCGAGGAGCGCCTTCGCGTCGGGCGTGCCCGCGCTCTCCGTCGAATGCTTGGCCGTCTGGGCCGAGATGAGGGCGGTCGCCAGCACGGCGCCCGCCGCGAGCGAGACGTTTGTCAGCAGATAGCGGCGCATCACGCGATTATAGAGCCGCCGAATCTGGACGTACCGCGCGTGTTGGGCGCAAGCGTGTCATAATAGGTGGTTGCCCTTCCCCGCCGGGCAGTCACCATGCAAGCTGCCGCTCTACGAGCCCTCGAGTTCGATCGGATCCGCGAAGCGTTGGCCCGCGAGGCGCTGACGCCGCTCGGAAGCGTTCGCGCGCTCGCGCTGGAGCCCTCGGGCGACGCAGCCGAGGTCCAACGCCGTCTCGATCTCACCGTCGAAGCGGTAACGTTCGTCAGGGACGACGGGTCGCTCGGCATTTCGGCGCCCGAGGACCTCGAGCACTCGTTGCGCGCGCTCGAGATCGGTGAAGACCCGCTCGAGCCGATGGCGCTGCTTGGACTCGCGCGTTTCGTCGAGTCAGTCGACGATGTCGCATCAGCCGTACGCCGCCCGTCGGCGGTGAACCGTCCTGGTTTGATGGCGATCGCGTCGCGCGTGTCGTCGTTCGACGATGAAGTGAGAGCGATTCGGCGTGCGATCGAACCGGGCGGCGAAGTCAAGGACGATGCAAGTCCGGCGTTGAAGGAGATTCGCGAGAAGCTGCGCCGCCAGCGCGCGAGGCTGCGCTCGACGCTCGAGTCGCTCACGCGCTCCCGCGACAACGCGAAGTACCTGCAGAGCGAGATCGTCACCGACCGCAACGGACGGTACGTGATCGTCGTGCGCGCGGAACACCGCGAGGCGATTCCGGGCATCGTCCACGGCACGTCGGCGAGCGGCGCAAGTCTGTACCTCGAGCCGCTCTCGACGGTCGAGATCAACAACGACGTCGTGGCGCTCGCGGAGCGCGAGAAGGACGAGATTGGCCGCATCCTGCTCGCGCTGACGGATGCCTTCCGGCGCCGCGCGGAGGATCTGGAACACACGCTCGACGCCGGCGCCGAGTTCGACGAGCTTCACGCGAAGGTCCGCGTGGCCGAACGACTCGACGGTGTGGCACCGGCGCTGACAACCGACGGGCGCTTGGCGTTCCTGGGGGCGCGTCACCCGATGTTGAGGGGGACGGGGCTTTTTTCCACAGATCCGGCCGGTTCGGGGACGGAGGTCGAGCCTCGACCTCCGTCCCCAGAACGGCCGGATCTGTGGAAAAAAGCCCCGTCCCCAAACGATCTTCTCGTCACCTCGGCCCTCGTGATCTCGGGGCCGAATACCGGCGGCAAGACCGTCGCCCTCAAGGCGTTCGGCCTGCTCGCCGCGATGGCCCAGGCCGGGCTCCTCATTCCCGTCGAGCGCGGCTCGCACTTCACGCCCTTCAAATCGATCTTCGCCGACATCGGCGACGAACAGTCGATCGCCGCGAGCTTGAGCACGTTCTCCGCGCGCATCGCGAACCTCGTCGGGATGGATCGCGCGCTCGAGCTGCCCGCCCTCGTGCTCCTCGACGAAGTCGGCAGCGGCACCGATCCGATCGAAGGCGGCGCGCTCGGCACCGCGGTGATCGAGCACTTCCGTCGCCGCGGCGCGATCGTCGTCGCGACGACGCATGACGAAGCGCTGAAGTCATACGCGGCGACGACCGAGGGCGTCACGACCGCGGCTTTTGGATTCGACCCCGACACGTACGCGCCGACGTACCGGTTGATCTACGGCGCACCCGGCCGCAGTCTCGCGCTCGAGATCGCCGAGCGGCTCGGCATGCCCGCGTCGGTCGTCGCGGACGCGCGAGCGCGCCGATCCGGCCGAGACTCACAGCTGGCAGCGCATCTCTCGCGCATCGATCAGCAAATCGCCGAGCTCGAGCGCTCGCGCGGACTCGCCGACGAAGAGCGCCGCGCGCTCGCGTCCGACCGCTCGCGCGTCCTCGATCGCGAAGCGAAGCTCGCCGAGCGCGAAGCGGTACTCAAGCGCCGCCTCGACGATCGGCTCAACGAGAAGCTGCGCGACGCCAAATCCGAGGTCGACCGCATCGTCGGCCAGCTGAAACAGAAGGCCGACGCCCTGGCGGATCGCGGACGAGCACGCGCCGCGTCCCGCCAGCCCGTGCTGTCGACGGGCGAAGTCGGCGCGCTTCGCGCTGAAGCCCGCGCCGCGCTCGGCGCCGTGGGCGACGCCCTCGGTACCGAACCATCGAGCGACGCCGACCATGCCCTCGCAGCCGCGCCGGCGATCGGCCAGACCGTGTTCGTCGCGCCGTTCGCCGCCGAAGGCGTCGTCCGCGGCGTTTCTGGCGATCGCGTCGAGGTTGACGTCCGCGGCAAGCGCATGCGCGTCGCGCTCAAAGATTTACGCGCGAAAAGTGCCGGTGACGCAGCGCGCGCCGCAACGTCGCGCGCGCGCGGCCGCGCCGCTGTCACCGCCCCCGCACGTGCGACGTCCGCCGCGACGCGTGAGCTCGTCGTCATCGGCTCGACCGTGGACGAGGCGATCAACCGCGCGGAGAAATTTCTGGACGATGCGCTCTTGGCCGATGAGCGTCGGCTGCGTATTGTGCACGGCCATGGCACCGGACGCCTGCGCGAAGGGCTGACCAAGTTCTTCCGCGCGCACCCACTCGTCGCCTCCGTCACGCAGGCCGACGACAAAGAGGGCGGCGCCGGCGCCACAATCGTCGAGTTGAAGGATTGACGGACCGATGGCCCTCTTTCCTCAATCGTTCCTCGACGACCTCAAGGCCCAGACGGACATCGTCTCGGTCATCAGTGATGTCGTGCCGCTCAAGAAAGCGGGCGCGACGTGGAAAGGGCTCTGTCCGTTCCATCAGGAAAAAACGCCGTCTTTCAACGTCAATAGAGATAAGGGGTTTTTCAAGTGCTTCGGGTGTGGTGCCGGGGGTGATGTCGTCAAGTTCGTCGAGCTCCAACAGAAGATGGCGTTCCCGGAGGCAGTGCGGTACCTGGCTCATCGGGCCGGCATCCAAGTACCCGAATCCCAGGGAGGTCCGGACGATCGCGCCGCGGCCGCGGAGCGCGAGGCCTTGATCAAGCTCCACGAGCAGGCCGCTGCCTTCTATCGCGACCAGTTGGCGTCCCCGGCAGGGGCTCGGGCAAGGCGGGAACTTGAGTCCAGAGGACTCACTAGCGAGACTATCGCGACGTTCGGTTATGGCTATGCGCCAGCCGCGGGCCGCGAGACGCTCCATGCCCTTCTCGACGCCGAAAAAGTGCCGGTCGCTGTCCAAGTCAAGAGCGGCTTGGTGGTGTCCAGAGACGATGGGCGGGCGGCGGACCGCTTTAGGAACCGGCTCATGATTCCGATCGCGCGGGATAGCGGGTCGGTCGTGGCCTTTGGGGGCCGGGCCCTGGAGGAGGGGCAGGTCCCGAAATACTTGAATTCCCCGGAAACGCCTATCTATACAAAGGGGCGGACGCTCTACGGTCTGGACGTGACGAAAGGGGCCATTCGGAAGCACAATTACAGTGTGCTGGTCGAAGGGTATTTCGACCTGGCGCAGGTATGGCAGGCCGGGGTCCAACCGGTGGTAGCGGCCTGCGGCACGGCCCTGACCAGCGCCCAAGCCCGTACGCTGAAACGGTTTACGTCCAAGGTCGTCCTCAGCTTTGATCCCGATCAGGCCGGCCAGGGGGCGGCGGCCCGATCCTCAGAACTGTTGGTGGCGGAAGGATTCCAGGTGAACGTCGCGCTGCTGCCTGAGGGGAGCGATCCGGATGCTTTTGTGCGTCGCGAGGGTGGCCGAGCGTACGTGGAGCGGCTGACCGGCTCCCGGCCGTACCTGGATTTTCTGCTGGACCGGGCAGCGACCCGGCTGAACGTCTCGCGGCCCGAGAGCCGGAAGACGTTTCTCGACGACATGTTGAAGGTCGCCGCGACCATCCCCGACGCGGCGGCCCGGGATTCGTTTGCCGATCGTTTGGCGCATAAAGCTCGTATCACCGAGACGGTGATCCGCGATGAGATTCGCAAGGCGGCCGCGCAGCGTCGACCGGATGCGCCGGCGATTGCGGTGCCGCCGACGGCGCGCGTCCGGCCCGACGAGTCCGGCTTGCTCTGGGCGCTCGCCCATCGGCCGGTCGAGGGACTGGCCGGCGTGGGACAGCTCGAGCCGGCCGATTACGAAGGGCTCGTGACGGGACCGATTCTGGCGCTCGCGGCGAGTCTCGCCGAGGTGCCGCCCGAATCGCTGCCCGCGTTGCTGCGCGAGCGGTTGAGTGAGGGCGAGCGCGCGCTCTTCGAGCGCGCGGCCAAGAGCGACGCGCCGGTAGCGGAGGCCGGCGACTGCGTCCTCACGATCAAGCGGGATCGCGTGCGGCGGGATCTGGCCGCCGTGCAGGATGAAATCGACCGTCTGGCGGCGGAGTCGGACAGCCACGCGGGGATCGACGCGCTGTGGGCAAAGAAGAAGGCACTCATTAAAGACATCGGCGATTGGTGATCGAAGATCGGTGATGGTATTGGCGAATCGGCGAGGGGTAAATTGGCGCGCCCAATGACCCAGGAGCCCGATGACCCAATGACCCAATAGTTTCAGGAGTCAGGCATTGTCCATCGAAGAAAAGTACGACGAGATTCGGCAACTCATCACGCTCGGCAAGGAAAAGGGCTATCTCCTCTATGACGAGGTGAACGAGCTCTTGCCGGCGGACATCACCTCCTCGGAGGAGCTCGACGATCTGTTCAGCACGTTCGGCAGTGCGGGCATCGAGGTCGTCGACTCGGAGAAGACCTACCGGGACGAGAAGCTCGGGGGCGAGGGCGGCGAGGAGATGGACCTCGACCTCACGCCGGGCGCGCTCGACAAGACGAACGATCCCGTCCGCATGTACTTGCGCGAGATGGGCACGGTGCCGCTGCTCACGCGCGAGGGCGAAGTCGCGATCGCCAAGCGCATCGAGCAGGGCAAACTCGCCGTCATCAAGTCGATCTCGCGGACGCCCAAGATCACGCAGGACGTCATCGAGATGGGCGAGCAGCTCAAGCGCGGCGAGCGCACGGTGCGCGAGCTCGTGGTGTTCAACGAAGAAGAAATCACCGACGAGAAGATCGCGGCGCGCCAGCGCGAGTTCCTCAAGCAGATCGATCGCGTGAAGACGGCGCTCGAAGCCGTGCAGAAGCTCGAGGAGAAGTACGCCGACGTCACGCGCACCGACAAGCGGAAGTTCCGCCGCGCGAAGTGGCGCATCGGCCGCGCGCGCGTCGAGCTGTCGCGCGCGATCCGAAAGATCGAGTACACCGAAATGGTGAAGCGCCGGCTGATCGACGGCATGAAGTCGGCCGTCGAGGACATCCAGGCCAAGCAGCGCGACGTGCGCATCATCGATCAGAAGCTCGATGCGAAGGGCAAGCGGAAGCTGCGCGAGGAGGAGAAGAAGCTGCTCCTCAAGCACAGGGACGAGTCGCGCAAGGACATCCGCGAGATGGCCAAGAAGCTCGAGCAGACGCCTGAGGAGCTCACGAAGATGCTCCGCACGGTCCTCGAGGGCGAAGCCCAGGCCGAGCAGGCGAAGAAGGAGCTCGTCGAAGCCAACCTCCGCCTCGTCGTCTCGATCGCAAAGAAGTACACGAACCGCGGCCTGCAGTTCCTCGACCTCATTCAGGAAGGCAACATCGGCCTGATGAAGGCGGTCGACAAGTTCGAGTACCGCCGCGGCTACAAGTTCTCGACCTACGCGACGTGGTGGATCCGCCAGGCGATCACGCGCGCGATCGCGGATCAGGCGCGGACGATCCGCATCCCGGTCCACATGATCGAGACGATCAACAAGCTCATCCGCACGTCGCGCGCGCTCGTGCAGGAGCTCGGCCGCGAGCCGACATCGGAGGAAATCGCCCAGCGAATGGACATCCCGGTCTCGAAGGTCCGCAAGGTCCTCAAGATCGCGCAGGAGCCGATCTCGCTCGAGACGCCGATCGGGGAGGAGGAAGATTCGCATCTTGGCGATTTCATCCCCGACACGAACGTCGTCTCGCCGTCCGATGCCGTGATCAACTTGAACCTCAAGGAACAGACCGACAACGTGCTGAAGACGCTCACGCCGCGTGAGGAGCGTGTCATCAAGATGCGCTTCGGCGTCGGCGAGGGGTCCGAGCACACGCTCGAGGAAGTCGGCCAGAGCTTCGCGGTCACGCGCGAGCGCATCCGGCAGATCGAAGCGAAGGCGCTGCGCAAGCTGCGCCATCCGTCGCGGTCTCGAAGGCTCAAGCCGTTCCTCGAAGG
>CAYQRM010000223.1:0-4487 GCA_964419785.1 uncultured Solibacteraceae bacterium
CGCGTGGTCGAGTCGGGGCCGTGGCGCGCAACGGTGGAGATCACCCGCCGCGCCGCGCGGTCGACGATCGTCCAGCGCGTGTCGCTCGTGGCCGGCGGCGATCGCGTCGACGTGGATACGACTGTGGACTGGAAGTCGCCAAACACGCTGCTGAAAGCGTCGTTTCCGCTCGCGGCCTCGAATCCGAAGGCCACCTACGATCTGGGCTTGGGCACGATCCAGCGCGGCAACAACACCGAGAAAGCGTACGAAGTGCCCGCGCAGAAGTGGGCGGATATCACCGACGCCGGCGGAGCGTTCGGTGCGGCGGTGCTCAACGACAGCAAGTATGGCTGGGACAAACCCGCGGACAACGTGCTGCGGCTCACGCTGTTGCATACGCCGTTGCCGCGCGCCTCGCCCTACCAGAGCAGCAATGATCTCGGCCATCATCACTTCGTCTATTCGGTCGTCGGCCATCGCGGCGACTGGCGAGACGGCGAGGTGCCGTCTCACGCGGCCGAACTCAACCAGCCGCTTATTGCGTTTCAAACAGACGCGCACGCGGGGACGGATGTCGGCCGGAGTCTTTCCTTGGCCTCAGTCAGCGGCCCGGCGGGGCAGATCGCGATCCGGGCGCTGAAGCACGCTGAGGACTCGGATGAGATCGTCGTGCGCCTGCAGGAACAGTTCGGGCGGCCCGGGCGCGCGACGCTCACCATGGCCGACGAGGTGCAATCGGTGCGGGAGATCAATGCGGCCGAAGAGGCGGTTCGCTCGCTCTCGCCGACCGCTGGCAGCGTGGTGCTCGACTTTACGCCGTATGAACCGCGCACAGTTGCGATCGTGTTGCGGCCACACGCGCGCACGTCCGCGCGTTCGACCGCAACGATCGCGCTGCCGTTCAATCTCGACGGCATCTCGACCGACAAGAACTTCGCCGACGGCGATTTCGACGGCAAGGGCCACACGATTTCTGGCGACCTGCTGCCGCCCGATCTCGTGCTCGACGGCGTGCCCTTTCAGTTCGGATCGACGGCGCCCGGCGCGAAGAACGTGCTCGTGCCAGCGGGGCAGACGCTGGCCGTTCCCGCGGGGTCGTACGATCGCATCGATATCCTCGCGGCTGCCGTCGGCGGCGACGAACCGACGACCATCGCCGTCGGCGGGAAGGCGCAGTCGCTGATCGTGCATGAGTGGGAGGGCGCCATCGGCCAGTGGGACAGCCGGCTGAAGGAACCGGGCGCGCTGCGCGAGCCGTTCGTGCCGGCCGCGCGCAACGGCACGCCGTCGATCGCGGAAATTCGCGACGGCATGCTGATTCCCTGGGACCCGCAGACGTTCGGGATCGCGCCCACTGACGTCGATCGCATCCGCCCAGGCTTCGTCACGCGCGACGAGATCGCCTGGATCGGCACGCATCGCCACGCGCCCAGCGGCAATCAGGTCTACATCATGAGTTACGTGTTCAAATACTCAATCGATCTGACGCCGGGCGCGCGCGCCATCACGCTGCCGAACGACGATCGCCTCAGGATTCTCGCCGCGACCGCGGTTCGCGACCCCGTGCGCGTGCGACCCACGCGGCCGCTGTACGCCGCCGATTTGCCGGAGCCTCAGGGAAAATCTGGGCGGGACGGAGGAAGGTGAATTACGCGTCCCCACTAATATGATCCGATAGCGACCACAGAACTTCAAGACTGTTTCTTCGTCCGCGCGAGCCGTATCATCGGCGGTTCATGTCACCACACGAGCGCAGATCGATCGCGTGCGGGAGTTCGGCGATCGACTCCGCGATCTACTGCGCTGACAATGGCATCCGAAGCGACAGCCATGCCTTTGACATGAGGGCGGTGAATCTTACGCTTCTCTTGTCCCGCGATCCGAATTCTGTGTGTCCGTGTGCAATCAGGCGCACTGACGGGCAATTCCGTAATCACGCGGCCGCGAGCTGCGGCGTTTGACACACTTGAGTCGGATTCACCCGTTGCGGCCCGCGAATTGCTTCCCTACACTGAGCGGAGTACTCGCGAGCGGTTGGGCGCACCCGCACTTCTTGGTTCGACTGGCGTCACTTCATTCGATGGGGATGGATATATGAATCGAGTCATGGTTGGACTGTCGGCCATCGCGATGATCGCGGGCGGACAGATCCTGATCGGTCAAGGCCAGCGGTTCGAGCACGATCCGTTCATCGATCAATCGGACACGGGCGAGATTATCCACGTGCTTCCGGCACCGGCCTGCATTCGCTCGCCGCACGACACCGACCCGACGTTCGCGTCGCCCTCGGGCGAGACGTCCGTCTTCCCGGCGAGTTACGGATCGGGTGATCTCAGCAACCATGGCGGCCCGCAGGTTCCCAATGCCTCGTTCATGGCGATTTACTGGAATGGCAGCGTCGCGAATTCGACGGAGACGTCGACGCTGAACAACATCCACTACCCGACGCTCCAGAGTCAGATGTCGGCGTTCGTGCAGAGCTACCCCGATCAGGCCAACTGGGATAATTCGCCGACCGACGACTACACCGTCATCCAGCAGTACGGCGCGAGCGACTACATCGCCAACTCGCTGTATCCGCGCACCGACCTGGTGGATACCCAGAACACGACGGGAATGATCAAGGACTCGCAGATCCAGACGTACCTGAAGTCCCTCTTCAAGGCCAGCCGGGTCGTCGTGGACGAGAACACGATCTATGGCATCTACTTTCCGCCGGGGATGAAGGTGTCGCTCCAGGGCACCTCGTGCAGCTCGTTCTGCGGTTATCACAGCACCTTCCTGTACAGCGGGCTCCACATCAAGTACGCCGTGTTCCCGTATCTGAACTGCACGGCGTGCAAGCTGAACACGCTCACCGTCGCCGACATGATGACGATTGTGACGAGCCACGAGATCCGCGAGGCGGTGACCGATCCGCAGCTCAATGCGTGGTACGACAGGTCCGGCTACGAGGCCGACGACAAGTGCGCGTGGCACAACCTCTACCAAATGACGACCGGCAGCTTCTGGGTCCAGCCTGAGTACTCGAACGGCGGGACGGTGACCGCGTCCGGGTTTACGGCGACGTACCCGCACGGCTGCGTCGTCCCGAAGTAGGGTACGTATTTGTGTTTCTTGGCGCTAGTCGTCCGCTCGGAGCGCCAAGGTCGGATCCACGTGGCTGGCGCGTAGCGCCGGGACGACGGCAGCGGCGAGGCCGGCGGTCAGCATGATCGCGGCCGCGCCGCCGAACGATGACGGGTCGAACGGCGAGATCTCGAACAGCAGGCTCGACATGACGCGCGCGAACGCCAGCGCGCCGCCTAGACCGGCCGCCAGTCCGATCGCCATCATGACGAGCGCTTGTCCGGCCACGCCGCGCCGCACGTCACGCGGCGTCGCGCCGAGCACGAGCCGGATGCCGATCTCGCGCCGTTGCTGCGCCACTGAATGGGCCAGCACGCCGTAGAGCCCGAGCGCAGCGAGCAGCAGCGCAACGGCCGCGAATGCGGTCAGCACCCACGCCGGCGCGGCGACACCAGACACGCTGTCGCTCTTCACCTGCGCCATCGTTTCGACGTCGCCGATCGCAAGGCGCGAGTCGGCGGTCCTCAGCGCATTCCGCACGCCAGCCCAGGAGGCGAGCGGATCGCCGCTCGTGAGCACGGAGATTTTGAGCGCGCGCTTCGGCGACTGCGCCAGCGCGACGTACACGGCCTCTTCCTGGCCGAGCGGCTGCCGAAGATCGCGACGGATCCGCTCGTTACCGACGACGCCCACGATCTGGAAGTCCTCGCGCGGCGATCCGAGCCGCTCGTCGTACGTGAGCGCTGGCAGCGTGACCGTCCGGCCGATGACGTCGGCAAAGCTGAAGGTCTCCCTGAGGCGTTTCGCGAGCGTCGCGTTGACGACGACGACACGCGGAGCGCCCGGTCGGTCGTCGCGCATGATGCCGCGTCCCTCAGTGATCGGAATACCGAACGTCGTGAAGTAGCCGGCGTCAACGCGCTTGAATCGCACGAGCACACGCGTCGTCTGACCGGCCACCGTGAGGCCCTCGCCGCCGGACCCGCCAAGCGGAATGTCGGACGACACCGAAGCGGCGGCCACGCCCGGCACCGCCTGCACCGCTGACATCGCATCGTCCATGAACCGCACGGCGCGTTCGGGCGCGGGATAGTCGGATGGCGGCAAGTCAACCGAGAGGGTCAAAATCCGATCGACGCGCGCGCCGACGTCGGTGCGTTGCAACTTGGCCAGACTCGCGGACAGAAGAATGGCGCCGCACACGAGCACCATCGACGCGGCGACCTCGCCAATCACGATCACGTGATGAATCCGCCGGTGAGGCGCGGACGAACCGCGCGATCCGGCGTTCATCGCCGACGTGATGACGCCGGCCGACGCGCGCAGCGACGGCACGATGCCGACGAGGAGCGTGGCGCCGAAGACGACGATGGAGGCGAATGCGAGCGCACGCGGATGCAGCGTCACGTCCACGTACGAGGGAACATCGGGCGGCA
>CAYQRM010000224.1:0-9568 GCA_964419785.1 uncultured Solibacteraceae bacterium
ATCCTCACCTTGTCGCCGGTGCTCACGAACGAGGGCACGGTCACGACGAGTCCGGTTTCGAGCGTCGCCGGCTTGACCTGCGCCGCCGCAGTGGCGCCCTTGATGCCGGGCACAGTGTCCTTCACGGTCAGATCCACGGTGAGCGGCAGGTGGATGCCGACTGGCTCGGTGTCATAGAACTCGACGTTGATGACCGACTCCGGCAGCAGGTACAGCGCGCTCTCGCCGAGGACTTCCTGCGACAGGTGCACCTGCTCGTAGCTCTCGGTGTTCATGAAGTGAAACAGGTCGCCCTCGCGATACAGGAACTGCATCTGGTGCTCGTCCAGCGTCGCGCGCTCCACATCGTCTTCCGACCGGAACTTGTGGTCGATCAGCCGCCCGTTGCGGATGTCCCGCAGCCGGCACTGAACGTGTCCCCGCTTGTTGCCGGGGGTGATGTGATAGAGGTCGAGGACGCGGTAGAGATCGGCATCCAGTTTGATGAGCATGCCCTTGCGCAGGCGTGTGGCTTGAATCGAAGACATAGAGTTGAGGTCCGCCAGCCGGTCGAGAACTCTCAATTGTAGCATTCCGCCAATTTCCGATTTCCCGACCTGCCGGCCTCCCGACTTTCAACCGTTGAGCAAAGTGGCTACTATCGGTATATATGGCCTGGGATCCGATGCGCGACCTGCTGACCATGCAGGAGCGACTCGAGAGCCTGTTTGGACGCGCGACGCCCGGCTGGGTGCCGCCGGTCGATCTCGCCGAGTGGGATGACCGCTACGAGCTGACGGTCGAACTGCCCGGCATGGCGCGCGAGCACGTCCAGCTCGATTTCGAAAACGGCACGCTCACGCTGCGTGGCCAGCGTCCGGGCCTCGGCTGTTGCCCCGAGCGGTACCAGCAGCTCGAGCGCGGGCAGGGACAGTTCTCGCGATCCTTCCGCTTCGCCCACGCCGTTCGCTCCGACGCCATCACGGCCGATCTGGCCGATGGCGTCTTGACCGTCGTCGTTCCCAAACTCACTGCCGGCGCCGTTCGCCGGGTGGCCGTCGAGTAACGCAAGGTCCGTCATGAGACGCATCGTCGTTGGCGCAGCGCTGCTGTTCACCGGATTTGTCGTCGGCCTCGTGCTGACGGGTCGGACGCCGCCGCCCGACGAATCGGCGATCGTCGCCGCCCCCCAGACCACTCCAGCGCCAGCGCCGTCACGAAGCGCGGCGATGGCGGCGTCGGTGAGCGGACTGCCGGATCTTTCGGACGTCGCCGAGCGAGCCGTGCAGGCGTCGGTCAACATCTCGTCGACGTCGATACAACGCGTCCAGATCGATCCGTTCTTCCGCCGCTTCTACGGCGGCGACCCGATGCGATCGCAAACCAGCCTCGGGTCGGGCGTGATCGTCTCGGGCGATGGGTTCATCCTGACGAACAGCCACGTGATCGGTACGGCGCCGCGGACGGACATCAAAGTCACGCTGCCGGACAATCGCGAGCTGCCGGGGCGCCTTGTCGGCATCGATACGGTCTCGGATCTGGCCGTGGTGAAGATCGAGGCGCAGAATCTCGCGACGCTGCCGTGGGGCGACTCGTCGAAGCTGCGCGTGGCGCAGTGGGTGCTCGCGGTCGGCAATCCGTTCGCGTTCAGCCAGACGGTGACGCTCGGGATCGTGTCGGCGGTCAATCGGCACAATCCACAGCTCGCCACTTACGCGGACATGATCCAGACGGACGCCGCGATCAACCCCGGCAACTCCGGCGGCGCGCTGATCAACAGCAAGGGCGAGCTCATCGGCATCAACACGATGATCTACAGTGAGACGGGCGGCTATCAAGGCATTGGCTTCGCGATCCCCGCCAACCTCGCGCGCGAGGTCATGGACCAGCTGATTCAGAATCACGAGGTCGCGCGCGGCTCGATCGGCCTCAACACGCTCCAGACGGTCGATCCGGATCGCGCCGCGGCCGCCGGATACGGCCACATCAACGGCGTGCTGATCTACGACATGTACCGCAACTCACCCGCCGATCGCGCGGGACTGCGGCCCGACGACATCATCACGAAGTTCAACGGTCAGGACGTTACCGACTCGGGCCAGCTCCAACACTTGATTCTCGACGCCAAGATCGGCAGCACGGTGAAGGTGGACTTCCTCCGCGGCCGCCGACCGATGACGGCCGATGTGGCGATTGAAAAGATGACGAGGTAAGGGGACCCGACGTGCCAGTCGTCCCCGGCGTACGACTCTTAACGCCTCGGTCCCGACACGCTCTCGTGTCCCGCCCAACTGCAGCGCCATTTCTTGTCGACGCCCACGCGAATGCCAATGCGACGCGACCACGCCAGCTTCGGCGCACGCCCGCCGCGATCCTCGATCGTCAGACGGCTTCCAGTCAGATCGAGACGATTCTGCGCGAGCGCGATGCCGAGCGCGGCGGTGAGGTTGCCGGGCCCGCGGCACAGATCGACATCGCGAATCGCTGACGCGTGACGGCCGCCCACGCGGGCGCGGCGGCGGCGCATCAGGTCCCGTCCCTCGATCGGCTCGAGCGCGCGGATCAGCACCGCCGCCGGCGAGCCCTCCGGCTCGGTCACGGCGTTCACCAGGTGGTGCATGCCGTAATTGAAGTAGACGTACGCCATGCCGGGCGGACCGTACAGGGGTTCGTTGCGCTTGGTCGGACCGGGCGCCGCATGGCACGCCGGATCGCTTTCACCGATGTACGCCTCGGCCTCGACGATGACGCCCGAGACGCGCCGGCCGCGCGACTCGTGCACCAGCACTTTGCCAATCAGATCTTCGAGAACCTCGAGCGTGGGACGGGCGTAGAACGCGCGCGGAAGTGCCACGTCGCTCATGAGACGTCAGGCGTCCTGATACCCGTGCTCCCGGGCTGCGGCGAGCACGCGCTGGAGATGCTGCCCGGTGTACGACGTGGCAACGGCCGCGACCTGCTCCGGCGTGCCGACCGCGACGACCTCGCCGCCGGCCTCGCCGCCTTCGGGCCCCAGATCGATGATCCAGTCGGCCGTCTTGAGGACGTCGAGGTTGTGCTCGATGACGAGCAGACTGTGCCCCGCGTGCAGCAGCTTCCGAAACGCGGCGATGAGCTTGACGATGTCGTCGAAGTGGAGCCCGGTGGTCGGCTCATCGAGCACGTAGAGCATGCGCTCGCCGCCTTGCGCGCCCAGGTGCGAAGCAATCTTGATCCGCTGCGCCTCGCCGCCCGACAGCGTCGTCGCTGGCTGGCCGAGTCGCAGGTAGCCGAGCCCGATCTCGTCGAGCACCTGCAGGCGTCGCACCACCTTCGGCGAGCCCGCAAAGAATCCGAGCGCCTCGCGCACTGTCAGGTCCAACACGCCATCGATGTTGCGGCCCTTGTAGCGCACTTCGAGTACCTGCGGACGGAATCGCTTGCCGTCGCACTGATCGCACGGCACGAAGACGTCGGCGAGAAACTGCATCTCGACGCGCACGACGCCCTCGCCCTCGCAGGCTTCGCAGCGGCCACCCGGCACGTTGAACGAGAAGTGGCTCGCCGTGAGGCCGCGCGCTCGCGCGTCTTTCGTCCCGGCGAACAGCTCGCGAATCGGATCGAACGCCTTGAGGTAGGTGACCGGATTCGAGCGCGGCGTGCGGCCGATCGGCTGCTGATCGACGAGGACCGCGTCGGTGATGAACTCGGCGCCTTCGAGCCGGCGGTGCGCGCCGACGCGGCGATCCCAATCGCCCTTCGCGCGCTTGATCGCGGCGTAGATCACGTCGTGCACGAGTGTGGATTTGCCCGATCCGCTGACGCCCGTGATGCCGGTGAACAGTCCGAGTGGAATTTCGACGTCGACGTTCTTGAGGTTGTGCTCGCTCGCGCCCAACACGCGAAGTTTCTGGATGCCGGGCCGCCGGCGCACGTTCGGCACCGGAATCGCCAGCTCGTCGCGCAGGTACTTCGCCGTGAGCGATCGCGGGTCCTGGAGCAGGCCCGCCAGGGTGCCCGAATAAATCACGCGCCCGCCCTGCTCGCCCGCGCCCAGTCCGAGATCGACGATCTCGTCGGCGACACGAATCATGTCCGCGTCGTGCTCGACGACGAGCACCGTGTTGCCCTGGTCGCGAAGCTGCAGCAGGATCTGGATGAGCCGCTCGTTGTCGCGCGGATGCAGGCCGATCGACGGCTCGTCGAGCACGTACAGCGTGTCGACGAGCGCCGAGCCGAGCGACGTCGCGAGGTTGATGCGCTGCGATTCGCCGCCCGAGAGCGTCGACGACAGCCGGTCGAGCGTCAGGTAATCGAGGCCGACGTCCGTCAGGAATCCGAGCCGGCGACGGATCTCGCGCAGGATTTTTCCCGCGACCGTCGCGTCTTTCTCCGAGAGCTGCAGGCCGTCGAAAAACGCGACGGCGTCCTTGACGGTCAGCGCGCACGCCGCGTCGATGGTGCGATCGCCGACGCGCACGTCGCGGGCCTCTCGTCGCAGCCGCGTGCCCCCGCAGTCCGTGCACGTCAGGTAGCCTCGGTAGCGGCTGAGGAACACGCGAACGTGCACCTTGTACTTCTTGCGCTCGAGCCGGCGGAAAAACCCTTTGACGCCCTCGTAGTCGCCGCCGCCTTCGATGACAAACGTGCGCTCGGCTTCGCTGAGCTCGCGCCACGGCACGTCGAGTCGAAGACTGGCGCCGCGCGCCGCGCGTTTCAACTGCGCGAGGCAGCTCCGGTAATGCGGTTTGGTCCACGGCTCGATCGCGCCGGCGTTGATCGACTTGGCCGGATCGGGCACCACGAGCGCGAGATCGAGCTCGATGATGTTGCCGAACCCGTGACACGTCGGGCACGCGCCGAACGGGTTGTTGAACGAGAACAGCCGCGGCTGCGGCACCTCGTACTGGATCCCGCAGGTGCGGCACTCGAACCGCTCGCTGAAGCGATGCGTCGCGGTGGGCGTGCCGTGGTCGTCGACCTCGACCGCGAACGCCGCCCCGTCGCCCTCTCGGAAGGCCGTCTCGATTGAATCGGTCAGGCGCGACCGGACGTCAGACGCCACACGCAAGCGATCGACGATCACCACGACCGAGCTCGCGCCGCGCAGTGCGTCAGCGCGCGCCGTCGCGTCTTCAATCGAGATCACGCCTCCGTCGACGAGTAGCCGCCCGAACCCGCGCTTGCGGAGCGACCCGAGCGCGTCTGCGACGGGATCGGGCGCCGCCGTGCCGTTCGAGCCGTTGCGGCTCGGTGCCGCTTCGAGCGGCAGCTCGTCCCCGTTCGAGTCCTCGACGTCGAGGTCACTGTCGACATCGCGCGCCTCGGACAGCGCCGGCGCGCTCATGATCGGGTAGTCGAATCCGACGAGCAGCCGCGTGTCCGGCGCGAGCTTGAGGAGCTCGCTCGCGACGACGTCGGGCGACTCCCGCTCGACAAGCTTGCCGCACTGCCGGCACACCGTCCGGCCGACGCGCGCCCACAGGAGACGCAAATAGTCGTGAATCTCGGTCGTCGTGCCGACTGTCGAACGCGGATTGCGAATGCTGTTCTTCTGGCGGATGGCAATCGCGGGCGCGATCCCGTCGATGCCGTCCACATCCGGCTTCTCCATCCGCTCGAGGAACTGCCGGGCATACGCCGAAAGCGACTCGACGTACCGCCGCTGTCCTTCTGCGTAGATGGTGTCGAAGGCGAGCGAGGACTTGCCGGAGCCGCTCACGCCCGTGAAGACAATCAGCCGCCTGTGCGGCAGCCTCAGGTCCACGCCTTTGAGATTGTGCGTGCGCGCGCCCCGGACAACGAGCGCGCCCTCCGACGAAACGACGGGAGCCGAAGGAGAATCCGACATCACACCACACAGCAGGCCCTTCGGCCCACTGGCCAAGCTACCCATGTTACTACGGGCAGGCGGCGCCGCGAGCGCCCTTTGCCATCAGCGCCGCGACCGTGCTATCCTGCGGGCAGTTCACAGCACACCGCTAGCGACGTATTTTGCCCTTCTGCCTTTGATTCAATGAACCGTGTGGCACTGGCCCCAGTGACGCAGCGTGAGCCTTCAACCCAACACCCTGATTCGCTTCTGACTTCAACGCGAGGATGATCGTCCGTGGCTGTACGTTTGTTCGTCGGTAACATGCCCTACGGGGCCACCGAAGCAGATTTGCGCGCGCATTTTTCTGCGGTCGGCGCTCCGTCCCAAATCGTCATTCCCGTGGACCGGGACACCGGCCGCCCACGTGGCTTCGCCTTCGTCGAGTTCCTCGATCGGACGATGGCCGAACAGGCGATCTCGCGGTTCAACCAGCAGCCCTTCATGGGCCGCTCGCTCTCGGTGAGCGAGGCCCGGCCGCGTGAAGAGCGTCCCGCAGGCGGCGGCTTCCGCCCGAGCGGGGGCGGCGGTGGATTCCGCCCAGGCGGCTTTGGCGGTCCTGGCGGTGGCGGCGGGGGATTTAGCGGCCCACGGCCCATGGGTCCCGGCGGCGGGTTCCGACCCGGCGGGCCTCCGCGCGACATGCCGGCGCCCGGACGCAACTTCGGACCTCCCAAGAAGAAGAGCGCCTCGAGCGAGAAACGCTGGGAGAACAAAGAGCGTGGCCCCAAGGGTCCGATCAAGGAGCGCTACTCGGGCCGCATGGACGGGCTCTACGACGATCCAAACGAGGTCATCGAGCCGATGCCCGAGTTCGATGATGTGGCATCCCGCGCGGCCGACGACGAAGGCGACGATAAGTGAGATGACATTGGCCGTCGCCGACTGCCGATGACACCGAGGCCCAGCGATGGCGGCTCACGTCAGGATCGTCGCGATCCTGTTCATTGCCTTCGGCGTGTTTCTGTTGTTGGGCGCCGCCGCATCGTTCGTTCTCATCGGCGCGCTCCAAGGGTCAGCGCCTGACGGGGCGTGGAATTGGCAGACCTCGCCCGCTGTTCCCTACGCGGGCGTCTTCGCGCTCCAATCCGTTCCCTGTTTCGTCTGCGGCTGGGGCCTGCTCCGGCGGCGCCACTGGTCGCGCACGGTCGGGATGATCCTCGCCGCGGTCGCGCTCGTCGAAGTTCCGATCGGCACAGCCTTCGGCGTCTACGCGCTCGTCGTGCTCTTCAAAACGGAAGCGGTGTTCGCGCAAAGCTCGAGAGCTTAGCGATTCGGCCCTGCGAGCCGGCGGCCCAGCCCACCGGCGCATGCGGCGCGAGGCTGAACGTGTGAAATCCGGGGCCCGGCACAGGCGTCCACGTGCGGCCGTCATCTTCCGAGATATCCGACCCGGATGGCCCGACGGCGACCCACGTCGGCGCGCGCTGGCCCGGCACGTACGCGACGACCGATCGAAATCCGGACAGGCCGTGCTCTTTAATCAACGTCCACGTCTTCCCGCCGTCGTCGGTCACGGCGAGATTGTCGAGCGCCTCGGCTTCCTTGTCGTACGTGCCGCCGACGATGATGCCGTGCCGGTCGTCGCGGAACGCAATCGAGTAGATGCCCGACTTCTGGCCCGAGAGCAGGGGCGTCTCCGCCACCTGCCAGGTGCGCCCGTGATCGGACGACCACAGCACGCGCGCCTTCGCGGCCGCGCCCGTGCCAATCCACACGTTGTCTTTGCCGCGGACGGCGATGTTCGTGCCGCTCGCCGCGAAAAAGCCCTCATTGTCCTGTGCCGCGGGGAGTCGATCCCGCGGCATCTGATTCCACGTCCGGCCATCGTCGGTCGTGAAGATCACGAAGTGACCGTCGACGGCGTCGCTGACGGCGATGCCGTGCGTCGCGTCCCAGAATGACATCGCATCGAGGAAGACTTTTGGATCCTGATTCGCCAGCTGCAGGTCCCAGTGCGCGCCGCCATCGGTCGTCTTATAGATGCGCGACGTCGCGCCGGCGCCGATGCTGAGAACGTAGGCGGTCTCTGCATCGATCGCGTCGATGTCGCGGAAATCGACGCGATCGGTCGTCACCGTCAGGCGCTGCCACGTCGCGCCGCCGTCGGCGGTGCGGACTACCGTCGACCCGGACCCGCTGGCCCACGCCACTCGATTGTCGACAGCACTGACGCCGCGCAGGCTCGCGGTGACGCCGGAGGTTTCGAGCGTCCACTGAGGCAGGCTGGCCGCGACGGCTGCCACCGCGAGCACGCCGGCGAATCTAACGTTTAATCTCAATGGCTCCGCCCTTCATCACCAACTTGACCTTGTGCAGCGTGGAGATGTCTTTGGTCGGATCGCCGTCGACCGCGACGAGATCGGCGAGGAGCCCCTGCGTGACACGGCCGATCTGGTTATCCATTTTCAGCGCTTTCGCATCGACGGAAGTCGCGGACTTGAGCGCGTCGATGGGCGACATGCCGTAGGCGACCATGAGCTCAATCTCGCGGGCGTTGTCGCCGTGCGTGAAGACGCCGACGTCCGATCCGCTCGCGATCGTGACGCCCGCGTCGAGCGCCGCCTTGAAGATCTGTCGCTTGCGCTGGACGGCCTGCGGCTCGGGCGCACCGCCGGCCTTGTTCCAGCCGGCGTACTGGCTCGTGGCGTCGGTCGCCGCAAGCGTCGGACAGAGCGCGATGTGCGCGTCGGCCATCATCTTGAAAAGCTCCGGCGTGCCGCCATCGCCGTGTTCGATCGTGTCCACACCGGCGACGATCGCGCGGCGCAAGCCTTCGGTCGTGCTCGTGTGTACGGCGACCGGCCGGCCGATGCTATGGGCGACCTCGACCGCGGCCTTCATCTCTTCGAGCGTGAAGGTCGGCACGGCGCCGCCCGTCGGTCCGACGCGGTAATCGCCGTACAGCTTGATCCAGTCCGCGCCCTTGCTCGCTTGATCGCGAATGACGCGCGTCAGGCCCTCGACGCCCGACGCTTCCTCGCCGCCCTGCGGCACGTCCCATTCAGCAGGAAACCCCTTCGGTCCATACGCGCCGGTCGCGACGATCGCGCGCGTGACGACGATCATTCGAGGACCGGGAATGATGCCCTGATTGACGGCCTGCTTCAGTCCGACGTCGGCGTAACCCGCGCCTTCCGTGCCGAGATCGCGAATCGTCGTGAAGCCGGCGTCGAGCGTCGCCTTGAGGGACACCGTCGCGCGCGCGATCCGCGTGCCGAGCAGCTCGTGCTCCACCTGATCGTTCCACGTCGTCTCGTTGTAGGGATGCAGCAACACGTGCGAATGCGCTTCAATGAGCCCCGGGAGCAGCGTTGCGCCCGGCAGATCGATCGTCTCCGCGTTGGGCGGCGCGGTCACCGACGCGGCGGGCCCCGCGGCGTCGATGCGCTGGCCTTGCACGACGACGACCCAGCCGTCGTGCATCGCGTCGCCGTCGAACACGCGCGCGGGACGAAGGACGTACGCAGTCTGGGGGCCGCCGCCTCCGGCACCGCCGCGGCCGCCGCGTCCCTGCCCCCGCCCCTGATCGGCTGCCAGCCCGCTCGCCGCGATCAGCGCAACCACCCCAATCGTCAGAAGGTTCTTCATCGCCTCATTGCCTCATTGCAACTTCTTGCGCGCCTCTGCGACGCGATCGCGATCGATGTCGCCGTCGGACCAGTAGGTCAGGAACTGCTGGTAATACTCGTGCGCCTTGGCGGTGTCGCCTCGACGCTCAGCGATCTGTCCGAGCAG
>CAYQRM010000225.1:0-15554 GCA_964419785.1 uncultured Solibacteraceae bacterium
GGCAGGCTGTCGAGCGTGATGAAGAGCTCGTGGATCGCGCCTTTCTGCCACGTCGGATCGAGCGCGAGCGCGCGATCGGCCAGCGCGCGCACGGTCGGATGATCGATGACGAGATCGGGCTTGTCGAGGCCCAGCGAGATCGCGGCGCCCCACGACGCCGCGCTCCAGTAGAGCAGCGGAACATCTTTCCTCTCGGCCTTGGCGAGCGCGGTTTCGGGATTGGCGAGCAGCTTGGGCGTGATCCCCGGGAACCGCACTTCGGCGCCGCGCAGGCAGTAGCCCTTCGCGCGCATGTACAGCTTCAGCGCGCGCGCTCTGAGCGCCTTCGACTCGTCGTGGTGCGACTCGCCGAGGACGTCGGCGTCCGTCTCGACGAACGCGAAGCTGTACTGGGTGAACGCCGCGCACGTCGCGACGAGCAGATCTTTGTTCTTCGGGACGGATTCGAGGAGCGATTCGTAGAGCTTCAGCGCGAAGGGCAGGGCCTCGCGCACGAGCTCCGGGTCGTCGTCGCGCGAGAAGACCGAGCCGCCCGACGCGAGCGTGCCGGCGACGTTGTTGATCGCGCTCTTCTTGATCGTGCCGCAGCCGGCAAGAACAAACGCAGCCAGGCCGGCGGCGAGCAATCGGGGGACCACCCGGGGACGGCGACAACGCATGTTCGAGTTACAAAGTATAACGGGGGAGCTGAGAAGTCCGGCTGAACGAAGACGTCCTCGCGATCTTCAGCGACGTCCCCCGGACCTCGAGCGAAGCTCCAGGATTTCTCGGCTCAATCGCCAAACGGATCGTCAATGCTCTTGCTCTGCTTCGTGAAGAAGTGCGCGCCGTCCTCGGCGATGTACACGTCGTCCTCGAGGCGGATGCCGAACTCCCCGGGAATGGCAATCATCGGCTCGTCGCTGAAGCACATGCCGACGGCGATGGGCGTCTTGTTGCCCTTCACGAAATTGGTCCACTCGTGACCGTCGAGGCCGATGCCGTGCCCGGTGCGGTGCGGCAGGCCCGGCAGCTTGTAGCCGGGGCCGAAGCCTGCGTCGGTGATCACCTTGCGCGCGGCGGCGTCGACCTCTTCGCAGGGTGTGCCGATCTTGATCGCGTTGAACGCGGCGGTCTGCGCGCGCTTCTCGAGATCCCAGATGTCGCGCTGGCGCTGCGTGGGTTTGCCGAAGACGACCGTTCGCGTGATGTCCGACACGTAGCCTTCGCACGTCACGCCGTCGTCGATCATCACGACGTCGCCCTCCTTGAGTTTCTGCGGCGTCGCGCTGCCGTGCGGGAGCGCCGTCCACTTGCCGAACTGCGCGCTCGCGGCGCCCCCGTAGCCGAGGCGCCGGTACGCGGCGTTGATGTTGACGTTGAGTTCATCCTGCGGCATGCCCTCGTGGAGCGTCGAGAGCGCGGCCTTGTAGGCGGTGAGCGTCACGTTGTTCGCGTGCTGCATGAGCGCGATCTCCGCCTTCGATTTGATCACGCGGCAGCCGGCAGTCACCGGCGTCGCGTCGGTGATCTCGCCGCCCCCGAATTCCTTGCGCACGCCGTCGGCGATGAAGAAGCGCACGCGCTCCTCGATGCCGATGCGGTGAAACTGCACGCCGCGGTCCTTCACGATGCCGACGATCACCTTGTACGGACTCTCGTCTTCCTGCCACACGCGCACTTCGTCGCCGAACGCCGGCTTGATCAACTCGCGCGCGCGGTCCTCTTCGAACCCGGGGCACACGTAGCAGATCGCACCTTTCGCGGGAATGACGACGCCGAACGTGCGCTCGCTCTGACCCCAGCGCATGCCGACGTAATAGAAGTGGCTCGTCGTGCCTTCCATGAAGATCGCGTCGATCTTCTGGTCGGTCATCAGCTTCTGGGCCTTCGCGATGCGCGCCTTTCGCTCGTCGTCCGAAATCGGCACGACGCCGTCGGTCATGGGGGAGAGTGCGGCGATCGCCGGAGGCAGCGCGGACGAAGGCGAAGCGCCGCCCGATGCGGGTGGTGCCGCGCTGGCCGGTGGCGCCTCGTTGCTGCACCCGATCGCCACCGCGCCGGCGCCGACCGCCGCCGCCCCCAGGAACTTCCGTCGTCCGATCCGCATGAGTCCTCCAAGCGATGTCCGCTCCCGGGACATCTTTTGTGAGAACAGACACTACCTGTTGGGTGCCCGCTGGGGCAAACGTAAAAGCTTGGTAAAAGGGTCTGCGGCATCTAACTTTTCGGCGAAGCCCCCGTCTAATCCAGAGAACCCGGAAGAAACGGGGAAAGAGATATGCGACGCTTCCTTCGCTCCGATTGGAACTTCTCCAGCACGGCTGAGCCCGCCACAGCGGTCATGCTCGCCGCGGCCATGCTCCTCGCGTTCCTGCGGCTCGTCTGAGCACTCGCGGCGCCTGAGTGCGCGACGTTCGTCCGAGAATTGCTTCGGCGGGGAACCGCCTCGGCCGGACGGCTCGGGCGCCGCGAGACGACTGCGACGAGCGCGCGCGTGCGATCGCACACGACATCGTCGAGCAGGCTGTCGGCGCGGCGCGGACGCGCCCTGCTACTTTCGCGGCGGCCGCGCGATGTAGCTGCGGCGGGCGCGCACGGACATGTCGGGCTTGTCGAGCTTGACCTCGAGCTTGTGCTCTTTGTCGTCGAGCTTCATCGGTGCGAACCCAATCAAGTACTGATGGTGCAGCTCGTCGGCGACGCGCGCGAATGTCTTGCCGAGGTCCATGTTCTCGTTCATCTCGAAGTACCCGCCGCCGCTCTCGGCCGCGAGATCCTTGAGCGCCGGATCCGGCGGTTCGGTATGCACCGTCCACAGCGGCCGCTTGGCGGGCGGGAAGCCCCGCCCGGGAAGGTACGGCGACGATGTCTGCGACACTTCGCTCGGCAGACCGATCGAATAGATCATGATCTCGTCGACCTTCGTCCGCCACATCACGTCTTTGACGTCGGTGTGAATCTGTCCGCGCTCGGTATTGTCGTGTCCGTCCGAGAACAAGAGGACGACTTTGCGGCCACGTTCCGGCAAGAGCGCCGTGATGCTGCGATCGACCGCGGTCCAGATCGGCGACGGTCCGGGATCCTGCAGCCCGTACTTGATGACATTCATCAGATTGCCGTGATCGCTCGTGAATTCGTCCGGACGGATCACGATGTCGTGGCTGAGGCTGCCGATGCGCGCCTTGTCGTCTGGCAGCAGCCGCTTGATGAGCTCGCCCGCGGCGTCGCGCACGAGCTCGTAGTTTTCCGCCATGCTGCCGCTGCGATCGAGCATGACGACGATCGTGATGGGCTGAATGTCGTTGCTGAAGAGGGTAATCGGCTGCTTCTTGCCGTTGTCGGTGACGACGAAGTCGCTTTTCTGCAGATCGGGAACGAGCCGGCCCGTCGCGTCCGTAACCGTGGCGTACACGGCGACGACGTCGGTGCCGCCGCGGTACGCGAATTGATCTTGCGTCTGCGTCCCTTGCGTCTGCGTCGCCGCGAGGCTCGCGAGCGCAAGCGCACCGATGATCAACGGCGATTTCACTTCCCGCCCTCGGCCAGATAGCTCTTGCGCGCGCGCACCTTCACGCCGGACTGTTTCACGTGGACGTCGAGCTTGTGCACCTTGCCGTCGAGCGTCTGCGGCTCGAAACCGAGCAGGTACTGTTGATGGAGCTCGAGCGCGATCTTCGTGAACGTCGAATTCATCTCGTCCGTCTCGTGCAGCTCGAAGAACCCGCCGCCGGTTTCCTGCGCCAGCCGTTCCAGTCCGCTGTCAGGCCTGGTCGACTGCGATCCACGACCGGTCCACATGGCCACGGCGTAGATCGTGACGGCGCGCGCGACCGCGTCGCCCTGCACGGTGCCGGACCCGAGCACGCTCGACGTGTCGTACCCGTCGCTGAACACCAGGACGACACGCCGGCCCGGCTGATCGCCCAGGTCGAGCACGCCTTTGTCGACCGCGTCCCACAAGCGCGTCTCGTTGCCCATACGCAGGTTGAACTCGTTGCTCAGAAAGTCGAGCAGCTGGTCGCGATTGTTCGTGTACGACGAGCTCATGCGGATCTGATCCGCGAAGCTGCTGATCTTCGTTCGGTCGTCGGGCAGCATCCGGATGATGAACGCGTTGGCGCCCTCGGTCACCGCGCTGAAGGACGGCAGCATGCTGCCGCTCCCGTCGAGCACGAGCATCGTCGTAATCGGCTGGAGATCGGTCGTGAACTGCGTGATGGTCTGGACCTTGCCGTTGTCGCGGACCTCGAAATCGTCTTTCGTCAGGTCGAGGACGAAGCCGCCGGCGCCGTCAGTGACCGAGGCGTAGACGGGCACGACGCGCGCGCTGCCGCGAAACGTCTGCTGCGGCTGCTGCGGCGGAGGCGTCTGCGCCGGCGTCTGCCGAGCAGCGCCGATGGTCGCGATCGACGTCACGAGCGCGCACGTCGTCATCCAGGCTTTCGCCATCACGATCCCCCCGGTGTGGCCCTGCGGCTCGCGAGATAGGTCTGCCGCGTGCGCACGCTGTACGTCGTCTGATTCCGCACGCGGACCTCGATGCTGTGGATCTTGTTGTCGAGCTTCTGCGGCGTGAAGCCGAGCACGTACTGGAAATGCAGCTCCTCGGCGAGGCGCGTGAACGTCGTGCCGACGTCGTCGTTCTGGCCGAGCAGGAAGATGCTGCCGCCCGTCTCGGTCGAAATGTGCCGCAGGGCTTCGCCCGGCGACCCGTTGCGGCGCGGATCGTAGCTCAGCGATTGTTTGAGAGTTGGCATCTTGAGCGACGCGATTTCCTGATTGCGGGCGAACATCGTCGAGCGAAATTGCACGACGTAGACCATGAGCTCGTCGGCCTTGGCGCGATCGAAGATGTTGGCGGCGGATTTCTGGCTGTACGTGTCGTCGCCGTCAGTGAACAGCACGAGGATGCGCCGCCCGCCGAGCGGCGCCAGATCGGTCATCGTCTCGTCGACCGCGTCCCACAGGCGCGTCGGATTGCCGATGTGCAGGCGATTGCGGATGTCGGCCAATAGCGAGTCGCGATCACTGGTGAACTTCGGGCTGATCGTAATTGCGTCGCTGAAGCTGCCGACGCGCACTTGATCGCCCGGCAGCATGCGGATGACGAACTGCTCGGCCGCGTCCTTCGCGAGATCGAGGCTGAGCGTCATGCTCTCGCTCGTGTCGAGCATGAGGATCGCCGTGATCGGCTGCAGGCCTGCCTCGAACACCGTGAGCTCCTGCGGCTTGCCATCGTCGTAGACCTGAAAGTCATCGCGAGCCAGGTGCTTCACCAACTCCCCGTACTGATCGACGACGGTCGCGTAGACGGCGACGGTTTCGGTCCCTGTCCGGAAGACCGGCTGCTGTTGCTGCGGCGGCGGCGGTTGCTGCGGCGGTGTTTGCGGCGGCGGTGTCTGATCCACGGCCGCCAGCGTGCTGGCCGGAATGGCGACGGCGAGCATGAGCCTCGCGATCGCGCGGCGGAGGTCCAGCATGCCCTAGCCCTCCACCCGACGCGGCGCGAGATAACTGCGCCTCGCCCGCGGAATCGCGCCGCCGCGCTTCACGCTGACGGTGATTTGATGCAGCTTGCCGTCGGACTCGGGCGCGAGGAAGCCGATGAGGTACTGACGATGGAGCTCGTCGGCAACGCGCGCGAAGACGGGACCGAGCGCATCGGCTTCGTGCAGCTCGAAATAGCCGCCGCCCGTTTCCGCAGAGAGCTCGCGCAATCCAGGATCTGGCTCGTCCATCGACCCGCGCCCGAGACGATTGCCGGTCGGTCCGCGGCTCGCCATGCCGATGGCGTAGAGCAGGTACTCTTCGACTTGTGCCCGCCGGATGACTTCGGCGAGCGTCGGTGACGCGCGGCCGTACGGCGCCCAGAACTCGCTGGTATCCTTGCCGTCGGTCAAGACGAGCACGACGCGTCGTCCCTCGAGATGGGTGAGCGCCGTCATCGCGATGTTGATCGCTGACCACAAGGGCGTGCTGCCGCCCGGCGTGAGCTCGGTCCACAGCGCGCGGATCAACTCATTCTGATCGTTGGTAAACCGATCGCTGAGCGTAATGCGATCGCCGAAGCTTCCGATGCGCGCCTGATCGTCAGGAAGCAGCCGCGTGAACATCTGCACGGCGGCCTGACGCAGGGTCGGCAGATTGCCCGTCATGCTGCCGCTCATGTCGAGCATCATCACGATGCTGATGGGTTGAATCGCGCTGCTGAACTGTGTGATCGGCTGCGGCCGGCCGTTGTCGTCGACCTCGAATTCGTCGCGCGTGAGATCCGTCACGAGATGGCCGCCTTCGTCGGTCACCGTCACGTACACGGGCACCGTCTGCGTCGCGGATCGGAAGACCGTGCCTTGCTGTGCCTGCAGTGCGACGACCGCAGCGGGAAGCACGAACGCGACGATCCCTAGGCGGCGCACCCTACGTCACCTCATGACCCGCTCTTCGAGGCGAGGTAACTCCTGCGCGCGCGCACCGTCATGCCGGGCAGCTTCACCTTCACGTCGAGCTTGTGCATCTTGCCGTCGAGATTCTGCGGGGAGAAGCCGAGCACGTACTGGCGATGCAGCTCGTCGGCAACGCGCGTGAACGTCGGACCGAGGTCCGCCGTCTTCGAAAGCTCGAAGTAGCCGCCGCCCGTTTCCTCGGCGAGCTTGCGCAGGCCCGGCGCGGGCTTCGTCAGGTGCCCCATGATGTTGCTGTGAAAACCGATCGCATAGACCATGTACTCTTCGGTTTGCGCGCGTGCGATCACGCTGTTGAGCGTCGAGTGCCGGCTCGTCTCGTCGTCGCCATCCGTGAAGACGAGCACGACGCGGCGTCCGCTCTCGTGGGAGAGCGCCGTCATGCTCTCGTCGATCGCATCCCACAGAAACGTCGGATTGCCGTATTGAATGTCCTCGTGCAGGATACGGACGAGCTCGTCGCGATTGTTCGTGAACGTCGGGCTGATCAAGATCTTGTCCGAGAAGCTTCCGATGCGCGCCTTGTCGTCCGGCAGCAGACGAATCACGAACTGCTCGGCCGCGAGCTTGAGCAGCTCGATGTTCGCCGTCATGCTGCCGCTGGTGTCGAGCATCACGACGACGGTAATCGGCTGGACGTCGCTCTTGAACAGCGTCAGCTCCTGCGGCTTGAGGTCGTCGAAGACTTCGAAATGCTCCTTCTCCAGGTCGGGCACGAGCCGACCGGCGGCGTCGATGACCGTCGCGTAGATCGGCACCGTCTGCACACCGCCGCGGAAGGTCGTCTGTTGGGCGGCCGGCGCCGAGACAAAAAGCAGCGTGATCAGGCCAGCGAAGAGGGACAGTCGGGTCATCACTCTCTATATCTACATCGCCCGGCGACTGCTCACTGCAAGAAAAAGACCTTCCGGACAGGCCCGGCGGACGGCGGGGAACCGGCGCCGCGACGGACGTGCTGTCCTCTGGCAGCCACGGGCGGACGCGGCAATAATGCTGCGTTTGAGTTCTTCGTCCCCTTCCCGCCGATCTCTCTGGATACTGGCCCTCAGCGTCGTCGCCATCTCCGCGCTCGCGCTGCGGATCCCGACAATCGCCGAGCCGCTTGGCATCGACCAGGGGTTGTTTGCCTCGGCGGCCCGGGGGCTCTCGCGCGGCATGGTCCTCTATCGCGACGTCTGGGATCAAAAGCCGCCGGCGATCTTCCTGACGTATCTCGCGGCATTCTCGGCGCTCGGATGGAAGTCGTCGAGCATCGCGTGGCTGGATCTCCTGGCATCGGCGGCGACGACGGCGATGGTGTTTGCGATCGCACGCAGGCACTGCGATGCGGTGCTCGGGGCGCTTGCGGCTGCGCTCTTTGCCGTGTTCACGATGCCGAGCTGGCTCTACCGTAACGGCGGCATCCTCGAGCGCAGCGTGCCGGAGGTGTTCATCATGCTCGCGATGAGCGTCGCGGTCTGGCTGGCGTCTGGGCTGCGGGAGCGCGCGTCCATTTTTCGAGCGGCCGGTGTCGGCGCGTGCGTCGGCGTCGCGATGGTGTTCAAGCCGAACACCGGGGTGTATCTTCCGGTACTGCTCGCATGGGTGTACTTCTATCAGGCCGGCACGCTTCGTGACTTCGTGCGCACGCTCGTCGTCGCGTCGGCGGCGGTGTTCGTCGCGCCGTTCCTGATCTTCTTGTGGCTCTGGGCGACCGGGGCGCTGCCAGACACGTGGACTGCGCTCGTCACGTTCAACCGCTTCTACGTGTCGGGCGGCTTCACCGCCAGTGGCTACGCGCGTGCGTTTGCCAATGCGGTCGGGCTGCGGGTGAAGACCGAGCCGCTGTGGATTGCTGGCGCGATCGCCGCCTTCGTCGTCGTATGGGACCTTGGGCGCACGCGACGTCTCGATCCGCTCGCAGGGCTGGCGGTGGCGTGGGGCGCAGGGGCGGCACTCACGATCGCGACCAACGGCATTTTCCTGTTCAACACGTATTTCATTCAGGCGCTGGCGCCGCTCGCGCTGCTCGCGGTGTGGCTGCTTGCGGTGGCGATCTCGCGCACGATGATTCATCGCGTGGCCGCAATCGCGGCGATCGCGCTGATGGCCGTCGTGCTCTGGCAGCGGCACTACGTCAGCCGCGTGGCCGAGTTCGTCGATCTCGACAGCCGCGCGCTCGCCGGAACGATCGATCAGACGGCGTATCTTGAGCGCTTCGGGGGCTACGGCAACGATCGCGGCTACTCGGCGCGCGCGAACGCGGAGCTCGCGGCTTATCTCCGCGCGCATACGGCACCGGACGATTGGATTTATTTCTTCGGCATCAACGCCTCGGGCGTGTACTTTCTGGCAGACCGGCGGCCGGCAGCGCGCTATCTGCGCGTGAACGAGTTCGTGCCGTCGACATTTCCGGAGCCTGGCTTTGACCTCGCGGCCGTCGTCGATCGGTTGTTGCAGAAGCGGCCCGTCTACGTCATCTTCGAGCAGTTGCACGCGGCGAGCGCCATGGGGCAGGCGGTCGATCGCCTCGAGCGGGACCCCGAGACCCTGCGGCTGCTGGCGTCGTACACGCTCGAGACGCGGATCGAGGACTTTGCGTTATACAGATTGAGTCACTGACGCGCTTGCGGGCGCGGCGGCGCGGAGGCGCCGGGTCGAATGGATCTTCCGAAGGTTCCGTTTCTCGATCTCGTGACGCCGCACCGTGAGCTCGAGGCCGAGCTGACGGCGGTGTTCACCGACGCACTGCGCACCGCCGGATTCGTCGGCGGGCCGCGCGTCGACGCGTTCGAACGCGCGTTCGCGACGTTCTGCGCGACCGATCATGCGGTCGGTGTCAGTAATGGCACCGACGCGCTGCTCTTCGCGCTCATCGCGTCGGGCGTGCGCTCCGGCGACGTCGTTCTCACCGTGCCGAATACGTTCATCGCGACGACGGAGGCTGTGTCGCAGGCGGGCGCGCATCCGGAGTTCGTCGAGATCGACGAGCGCACGTACACGATGGATCCCGCGGCGCTCGGCCGGTATCTCGAGGACGGCTGCACGCGCCGCGCGGGACGGCTCGTCAGCAAGCGCAGCGGACGGCCGGTGACCGCCGTCGTTCCCGTCCACCTGTACGGGCAGACGGCGGACATGGAT
Organism: uncultured Solibacteraceae bacterium; assembly: GCA_964419785.1. Taxonomy (GTDB): domain Bacteria; phylum Acidobacteriota; class Vicinamibacteria; order Vicinamibacterales; family SCN-69-37; genus DATEGZ01. Next base: position 9,564 of record CAYQRM010000225.1, read on the forward strand.
CCAATCCTCGATCTGGCGGCGCGATTTGATCTGATCGTGGTCGAGGACGCGTGTCAGGCGCACGGTGCGGAGTACCACTCTGCGGCGCGCGACGAGTGGCGACGCGCGGGATCGATGGGCCGGGCCGCCGCGTTTAGCTTTTATCCGGGCAAGAATCTTGGCGCGTGCGGCGAGGCGGGCGCGGTCACGATGCAGGAGGCGTCGATTGCCGCGTCGATCCGCCGGCTGCGCGATCACGGACAGTCCCGCAAATACCATCACGATGTCGAGGGCTACAACGGCCGGCTCGACGCCATTCAGGCCGGCGTGCTCTCCGCGAAGCTCGCAAAGCTGCCCGACTGGAACCAGCAGCGCCGCGAGCGCGCGGCCGAGTACGGGCGCCTCTTTGGCGACGCATCGGGCGTGATCGCCCCGCACGAGCCGCATTGGTCTCGAGCGGTGTGGCACCTCTACGTCATTCGGGTCGAGGATCGCGACGGTCTGATCGCGCACCTCAGCCACGCCGGTATCGGCACCGGGATTCACTATCCGATCCCGCTCCATTTGCAGCCGGCATACAAGTCACTCGGCTATCAGATCGGGGATTTTCCGATCACCGAGCGCGTGTCAGCGGAGATCGTCTCGTTGCCGATGTTCCCGAACTTGTCGATCGATCAACAGCGTGTCGTGGTCGACGAAGTCCTTCGCTTCGTCGGCTCGACCGTGGCGAAGGGCCTACGTGGTTGAGTGCTCTTGGCCATGATCGCGTGCGATCGATTCATCGCAGCAATCGCGCGGGCACGCCGGCGACGACCGCATCATCGGGAACATCGCGCGTGACGACGGCGCCGGCGCCGATCATGGCGCCGCGCCCGATGGTCACGCCGCACAGGATCGCCGCGCCGCTGCCGATCGACGCGCCGTGCCGCACCATTGTCGGCACGACCTTCCAATCCGTCTCTGTTTGGAGCGCGCCGCCCGTTGTGGCGCGTGGGTTGCGATCGTTGATGAACACCACACCGTGGCCGACGAACACTTCGTCCTCAATCGTCACGCCCTCGCAGATGAACGTGTGCGACGAGATTTTGCACCGCGCGCCGATGACCGCGTTCTTCTGAATCTCGACGAACGCGCCGATCTTCGTGTCCGCGCCGATCGTGCAGCCGTACAGGTTGACGAGATCGGGGTGAAAGATTTTGACCCCGCTCCCGAGCTTGACGTCAGAGGTGATGGGCATTCGAAGACTCCGCCGTACGATCGTCTGCGTGCTTTGACGCCGGTGGCGACGCGCGGAGCGATCGCCACACGCGCACCACGTCGCTGCACGCCTCGAGGACCAGCCGGCCGTTCACGCCGCGGGCCCGGCCGGACGCCCGCGGGCGCGTATCGGTCGGCCGCTCGGTAATGCGGTACCCGGCGCGCGACGCCCGAATCAGCCGCTCGGCCTCGGAAAACGGCGATCGCGACACGAGCGCGAACCGCTCGATAATCTCACGCCGCATGAGCTTGACGGCGCCCGCGTCGCCCGTCCGCACGCCGAACAGCCATGACGGCAGCGCGTTGAACGCCCACGACACCGCGCCGCGCATCGCGCCGTAATGCTTCTCGCGCCGGCTCGCGATGATGACGTCCCAGTCGGCCGAGAGCGGCAGCAGATCGAGCAGCACGCGCGTGTCCCACTGCCCGTCGGTCGAGTTGAGGAAGACGAACGTCTTGGTCGCTTCGTGGTACAGCCGCTCGAACGTCTCGTGAATGCCGCGGTTCGGCGACTGATGGATCACGCGCATCCGCGGCACGCGCGCCGCGACCTCGTCGGCAATCGTGCCCGTGCGATCGCGCGAGCCGTCGTCGCAGACGATGATCTCGTAATCGATTCCCGCGCCCTCGAGTACCGTTGAGGCGTCCTCGAGCACCGCGCGTATCGTCGCTTCCTCGTTGTACGCGGGGAAGCACACCGACACGCTCACGCGGTCCGGGCCCACGTCACTCGAGCTCCACGGGCCGCCCGCGCGCCGCCATCGACTCCGTCGCGGCCTCCATGACGCGAACCACGCGCAAGCCGGCATCGCCGCCGGTGAGTGGCGGCTCGTTGTGCTCGACGCAGCGCACGAAATGCGCGACCTCGGTCTGGAGCGCCTCGGTGAGATCGAGCTGCGGCGCCCACATGTCGCCGGTGCGATAGCTCACGAGCATCTTGTAGACGCCCTCCGCCGTCTGATCGTTGAGCGAGATGCCGCGATCGTAGATCTTCAGCTTTTCGCTCGGCTCCAGATCGTCGTACACGATCATCTTGCGGCTGCCGCCGATGAGCGTGCGCCGCACTTTGACCGGCGCGAGCCAGTTGACGTGGATGTGCGCAATGAGCGCGTCGGAAAAAAACAGCGTGAGATACGCGATGTTTTCCGGCTCGCCGGCGACGTGACGCACGCCCGTGGCCGAGACGGCGACCGCGCGCGCGGGCAGCACGTAGTCGAGGATCGAAAGGTCGTGCACGGCGAGATCCCAGATCACGCTCACGTCGTGCTGGAAGAGCCCGAGGTTCACGCGCACCGAATCGTAGTAGTAGACGTTCCCCAGCTCGCCGCTGGCGACGACGTCGCGGATGCGACGCACGGCACCGGTGTAGACGAACGTGTGATCGACCATCAACACGCGCCGGCGCGCGGCCGCATTGTCGATGAGGCGGCGCGCCTCGTCGGACGTCGCGGCCAACGGCTTTTCGACGAAGACGTGCTTGCCCGCGTCGAGCGCGCGTTTCGCGAAGTCGAAGTGCGTCGAGACGGGCGTCGCAATCGCGATGACGTCAATCGCCGGATCGGCAATCAAATCGTCGACGCGCGTCGTCGTCTTTACGCCCGGATGACGGAGGGCGGCGCGCTCGAGCCGGCCCGAACGGAGATCGCAGACGCCGGCGACTTCCGTGCCTGCCGTGTCGGCGAAATTGCGGACCAGGTTCGGTCCCCAGTAGCCGTAGCCGATGATGCCGACTCGAATCACGCGCCTCCCGCCCGGAATCGGGCGCGGGCGCATGGTACCGCGAAAAGGATACCGGGAATACTTTTCCGCACGCGCCGAACGAGAAAAGTATTCCCGGTATCCCTTCGTGTCAGTCGGCGATGTAGCCGAGCGTTTCGAGCACGGCGAGCGTACCGATCACCACGATCGCGGCGACGGCGACGTAGCGTACGACGCGCGGCTCGACGCGCGTCGCGATCCAGTTGCGCACGCTCGCGCCGAACGCGACCGCGAGCGCGCCTTTGGTGACCATCGCCGCGACGGCGCCGGCCCACACGACGACCGCCGCGGACGCGACGCTGATCTGTCCCGGCCGGTTCGCCGACCAGACGTAGGTGACCGCCATCGTGCCCGCGGCCTGCATCCCGACGTCGAACCACTCGGAAAAGAAGATCGTCACGAACGCGACCATCGCGCCCTGCAGGATCCGCGTGTCCTTCTCCTTCGGCTGCCGCGTGTCGGACTTGCGAAACATCGTCAGCGCGAGCAGCAGGAAGCTCAAACCCGTGACGAGCGCGACGACCCAGCGATAGTGCTCGAGCAGCGTCGCGACAGCAGCGCCGATCGCCACGGCGGCGGCCATCTTGGTCGCGAAGGCCAGGCCCATGCCGATGACGACGGCGCCCCAGCGGTACCGGGTCGCGAGGACCCCGGTCGTGTAGAGCAGCTTGTCGCCGACGATTTCCGCAATGAAGACGGCCGCGTAGGTAGTGAGAAAGATTGTGAGCATCGGTCGAGGGAGAGGACGCCGAAGGTTGTCGAGACGTTACAGAACGGCGCCTAACTACTACCAGACGTCGTAGATCCAGATAGCCCGTCCAAGCGATATCTTCAAGGCCATGAAGGCGCTCGTCGTATTCGACCTGGACGGCACGCTCGTCGATTCCCGGCGGGACCTGGCGGACAGCACGAACGAGATGCTCGCGTCCTACGGCGCGCCGGCGTTGCCGATCGAGAGCGTCGCGGCGATGGTCGGGGAGGGCGCGCGGGTGCTGGTGGAGCGGGCGCTCGCGGCGTCGGGGCTCGCGCGCGCCGTCCCCGAGGCGCTCGATCGATTTCGCGCGATCTACGACCGTCGTCTGCTGATCCACACGCGGCCGTACCCGGGCATCCCGGAGGTCGTGCGGGACGCGGCGGCGCGCGCGTCGGTCGCGCTCCTGACCAACAAGCCCGAAGCGCCGGCCCGCCGGCTGCTCGACGCCTTCGGGCTGCTGCCGTCGTTCCGCTGGGTGATGGGCGGCGATGGCGCGTTCCCGCGCAAGCCGGATCCTGCCGGCCTGACGTACCTGATGTCGCAGGCCGGCGCGGGGCCGTCGGCGACGCTGCTCGTCGGCGACTCGCTGGTCGACGTGCAGACGGCCGAGCGCGCGGGTGTGCGGCTCTGCGTTGCGAGCTACGGCTTCGCCCGGCTCGACGGCGCGGCGGCGGGCGCAGGCGCGCTGGTGGCGGCGACGCCGGCGGGCGTCGGCGAGGTGATCGCGCGGGTGCTCGCCCCGGCCGCCGCCGGCTGACAATCTTGCCGGCCGCCGGCGATTACGTTAAGCTACGTCATGATTACGTTATTTGACGTAATGACCGGCAGCGCCCATGGCTGACAATCCGTTCGTGTACGGGGAGATCGTGCCCGCCTGGGCGTTCGTCGATCGCGAGACCGAGCGCGACCGGCTCGTGGCCGATCTCGCGGCCGGCCAGAAGGTGTTCCTGATCTCGCCGCGGCGCTACGGCAAGTCCTCGCTCATCCGGCAGGCGCTGCGCGCGCTCGCGCGCCGGAAGATCGTGACCCTCGAAGTCACCGTCAGCAGCTTCAGCTCGTACGTGGCGTTTCTCGAGGGCTACGCCCGCGCGCTCCTCTCGCTCGAGACCAAGAGCGGGCGCGTGCGCTCGTGGCTCCGCGATCTGTTCCGCGGCGTGACGCCCGAGCTGCGGATCGAGGCCGGCGCGCCCGGCGGCAAGCTCGCCGTGTCGTTTCCCGGCGTCCGCACCGCGCGCGACGCCGCCCGCCTCGCCCAGGACGTCTTCGCGCTGCCCGCGCGGCTCGCGACGCACCTCGGCCGCCCGCTCGCGATCGCGCTCGACGAGTTCCAGGCCATCGCCGCCTTTGACGGCGGCAGCGTCGAGCAAGCCCTTCGCGCGGCGGTACAGCAGCAGCGCCACGTCGGCTATGTCTTCGCCGGCTCCGAGCCGAGCCTGATGGAACAGATGATTGGCGCGCGCCGCCCGTTCTACAAGGCCGGACCGGTGATGCGGCTGCAGAAGATCCCGGCCGATCTCTTCGCGGTCGAACTCGAAGAACGATTCCGCCGATCCGGCATCACTCCCGAGACCGGTCTCGGCGCCGCGATCGTCGACCTCGCAGGAAATCTGCCGTACGACGTGCAACGCCTCGCGCACGAAACGTGGGACGATGCGACCGCGTCAGGGCAGCGGCGCGTCAGCCTCGATGACCTTCATGCGACGCTGCACCGGCTGCTCGCCGAGCAGGAAACGATCTTCGAGGCGGTGTGGGAGCGGCTCACGCTCGCGCAGCGCGCCGTACTGCGCGCGATTGTCCTCGAGCATGGCGTCGAAATGCTGAGCGCCGACACGCGCGAGCGCCATCGCCTCGGCGGCGCGTCGAGCGTGCAGACGGCCCTTGCCGCGCTCATCCGGCTCGATCTCGTCGCGCGCGAGAGCGACGGACGGTACGTCGTCGTCGACTCGCTGACACGCGAGTGGGTGGCCAGGAAGACTTACTGAAGGTCGAAAAGTCGAGAGGTCGAAAAGTCGGGAAGTCGGTAAGTCGAGAGGGGTCGGGAAGTCGAGAGACGTCGGGAAGTCGAGAGATCGGAAGCCGTGCCGCGGCACCGAATCTGACTTCTCGACTTTTCGACCTCCCGACTTCTCGACTTCCCGACTTCTCGACTTTCACCGAACTGTGCGAATGAAGTTCGTCCAGTCCGCGTTCATTTTGTCGAGATCGGCTTTGACCTCGGTCATGCGCTGTTTTTCGCCGGCGGT
>CAYQRM010000226.1:0-6956 GCA_964419785.1 uncultured Solibacteraceae bacterium
TGGCGTGGGCGCGACGCGGCGATTGAGCGCGGTTCGCTGGGGCATCGCGGGGCAGATCGTGTGGGCGTGGATCCTCACGATTCCCGCATCTGCCTTCATCGGCGCGGCGTGCTACACGCTCGTCCGACTCTTCTCGTCCTAGAACGCGCGCTCGACCAGTCGCCAAGCCAGCCAGAGCAGCGCCGCGCCTGTCAGACCTTCAACCACTCGCACGAATCCCGGCTGCACGAAGAGGGCCTTCAAGCGATCGAAGGCCCCCGCCCAGAACGAGTGACAGACGAACGCGATCGTGATGTGGATGGCGGAGAACAGCACGACTTGCTGCGGAGGCGCGGGGGCGGGAAGGAACGACGGCAGGATCGCGAGGTAGAACGTGCCGATCGAGGGATTGAGCACGTTGGCCATCAGGCCCTGGCGGAACGCGGCGCTCCCGTCGTTCGACTCGGGCGGCGATGTCGCGGCCAATCGCCCCGCGCCGCGCGCCATCCGCACGAAACTCTGAACGCCCAGGAACGCGAGGTACGAGGCGCCGACGATTTGCACGGCCAGCCAGGCGCGCGGTGATTGCCGCACGAGGACGGCGAGCCCCAGACCAGCGGCGACCGCTTGACAGAGGTTGCCGCCCGCGGCGCCAATCGCCGTGCGGACACCAATGGGAAACCCCCCTTCGATCGCGTTGCGCACGACAACGGCGGTCGTGGCGCCTGGCGTGATCGCGAATACGGACGTCACGGAAATGTAGGCCGCGAGACTGGGACTCATCACGTCTCGGCCGACGACAGCGGCAAGCGGAGCGTGATGATCGCGCCGCCGCCTTCGCGGTTCGTTGCGCTCACCGTCCCGCCGTGCAGCTCGACGAGATGTCGGACGATGGAAAGGCCGAGTCCCGTGCCGCCCGGATCGCGCGTCCGCGAGCGGTCGACGCGATAAAAGCGCTCGAAAATGCGTGACAGATCCGCCTCGGGGATTCCCGGGCCGCGATCCGCGACGGTGACCTCGATCATGCCGCCGCGGCGTCGCGAGGAAACCTCGATCGTGCCGCCTTCCGGACTGTAATTGCTCGCGTTCTCCACGAGGTTGCGCAGGATGTCGTGCAGCTTCGCTGGATCGCCGGGGACGATCGCGGCATCGTCGGCGATCCGCACGGCGACCGTCTGCTGGCGCGCGTCGAGCGGCGTCTCGAGGTCGTGCGTCACGGCGGCGGCAATGGCGGCGAGGCTGCAGTCCGCGCGCTCGAGGGGTTCCTGCCCGGCGTCGAGCCGCGCCAGCCGCAGGAGATCGCGGACGAGCCGCTCCATGCGCAGCGCGTGGCGAGAGATGATCTCGATGAAGCGCTGCGCCTCCTGCGGTGGCGGCTGGTCGGCGAGCGCCTCGACGTACCCGCGGATCGCGGTGAGCGGCGTGCGCAGCTCGTGCGAGACGTTGGCGACGAAATCACGGCGAACCTGGTCGGCGCGCCGGCGCTCGGTGATGTCGTGGAGCACGAGCACCGCGCCGCCACCGCGCTCGCGCGCCAGCGGTACGGCGTGCGCGACGAAGGTCCGCCGGCCGTCGCGCTCGAGCTGAACTTCGACCGCCGAGGGATGGTCGCCGGCGAGCGCGCGCGTCATCTGCGTCGCGATATCGGGCTGGCGCACCATCTCGAGAAAGTGCTGGCCTTCGGCGGTCGCGGGCAGTCGCAGCATCGATCGGACGGCGGGATTGCTGAGCACCAGGCGGCCGGCGCGGTTGACGAGTACCACGCCCTCGACCATGCCCGTGAGGATCGCTTCCATGTGCGCGCGCTCGCGCGCCATCTCGGACAGGCGTGAGCCCAGTTCGCGAGCGCTCTCGTCGAGCACTGACGCGACCGTGCCGATCTCGTCGCGGCCGTAGTCGCGCGCGGGCTCGCTGAAGTCGCCTTCGCGATACCGCTGCGCGGCATCGGCGACGACGCGGATGCGGCGATTGAGCAGGACCGACGTCACCCATGCGAGGCCGACCGCCGCGACGAGCCCGGCGCCAAGCCCCACGAGTGCGAACTTGCGCACATGGGCGACGCGCTCGTCGGCTTTGGTGAGGGGCAACGCCACGCGCGCGTACGCGACGGGACCTTCCGTCACGCGCACCGCCGCGTACATCGTCCACACGCCGGTCGTGTGACTTTGCCGGGCCGCCGTGCCTTCGCCGCGCTGCCCGGCGGCGATCACTTCCTCGCGTGTGGCGTGGTTCTCGAGGGACGGCAAATCCAGCTTCGCGACCTCCGAGTCTCCGAGCACGTGTCCGTCGCTCGCGATGAGCGTGACGCGCGCGCCGATGCGCGCGCCGAGCGCGTCGGCCTCGTCGTCGGGATCGCCGATCTCGGGCTTCTGCGCGAGCAGCGCGGCGAGCAGGCGCGCTTCGGTGAGCAGACCCTGGCGGACGTCCTCGTAGAGCGACGCGCGAACGGCCTGTTCGGTGAACCACGTGCCCGCGCCCACGGCGAGCGCGGCCGCGAACATCGCGCCGAGAAAAGTCCGAGTGCGGAAGGTCACGAGCGCGCCGGAGGAGGATCGTCCAGCTTGTACCCGAATTGCTTGATCGTGGCGAGCGACGTTTTGAGCAACGGCAATTTTTCGCGGAGCCGCCGCACGTGGACGTCGACGGTGCGTGTGCCGCCCGTGTAACGATAGCCCCAGACGTCAGACAGCAGCAGATCGCGCGACAGGACGCGCCCGCGGTGCTCGATGAGGTATCGCAGCAACAGGAACTCTTTCGCCGTCAGCCGCAGCTCTGCGTCGTCCAGGCGCACCTGGTGGCGATCGATGTCCATGATGAGCGGGCCGTAGCGCAACACGGTGGCCGGGGTTTCCGGCGGCCTCGTGCGCCGGAGGAGCGCGCCGATCCGCGCGACGAGCTCCTTCGGGCTGAAGGGTTTCGTGACGTAGTCGTCGGCGCCCAGTTCGAGCCCGCGCACCCGATCGGCTTCTTCGCCGCGTGCCGTCAGCATGATGACCGGAATGGCGGCGGTCGTCCGGTCGCGGCGGAGCGCCTGGCAGACGAGCAGCCCGTCCATCCCCGGCAGCATCAGGTCGAGCAGAATGAGATCGGGCGCGTTCGCTCGCGCGCGCGGCAGCACGTCGCTGCCTGACGTCGCGATCTCGATCGTATGGCCGGCGCGCTCGAGATAGTGCCGGACGAGCTCGGCGATGTCGGCGCTGTCCTCGACGACGAGAATGCGGCTCACGGGTCAGGCCCGCTGCAGCGAGGTCTTCCGCCAGAAGAGCAGCAGGGTCGCTGCGACGAGCGACAGCAACAAGCCGTTGACGCCCATGACCACCGGCGCGGTGAACTTGTCGGCCATCGCGCCCGCGACGAGGCTGCCAATCGGCCACCCCCCGCGCAGCGCCACCATGTAGATGCTCACGACGCGCCCGCGCAGATGATCGGGCACCGTGAGCTGGACCAGCGAGAAGCTGATCGAGAACACCATCATGAAGAAGATGCCGCCGACGAGCAGCAGCGCGAGGCTGAGCGCCAGGATGCGCGATTGCGCGAACGTCGCAATGAGCACGCCCAGAACCACCTGCACGACGAGCAGGACGCGGCCCATGTGCTTGAACCGGCCGAGACCGCCGATCGTCAGCGCGCCGATGATCGATCCCACGCCCTGACACGCGAGCAGCATCGACAGCCGCGTCTGCGGCGCGTAGTGATTCGCCGTGAGCACGTCGGTCGCAAACGACGGCAGCATCGTCAGAATCGGCATCGTGAGAAACGTGCTGAAAAAGACGAGGATCGTGAGCATCATCACGAGACGGTCGTTGCGGACGTAGCGGAGGCCCGCCTTCAATTCCTCGCCGAGCGCACTCGCCTTGGCCGGCGGCTGGTGCGGCGGCAGCTTCAGCGACGCAAGCGCAAAGACGACGAAGAAGAACGAGAGGCCGTTGAGCGCGAAGCAGCCCGCCGTGCCGACGAGCGCAAGCACGATGCCGCCGGCCGTCGGGCCGAGCACGCGCGAGAGGTTGAATTGCGTCGAGTTGAGCGCGATCGCGTTCGGCAGATCGCGGCGCGGTACGAGCTGCGGAATCAGCGACTGATACGCGGGGCCGCCGAACGCCTGGCCGCAGCCCGACACGAACGACAGCACGAAGATGTACCAGACTTGCACGTGACCGCTGAGGATGAGCGCGGTCAGCGTGAACGCCGAGAACATCTGCACGTACTGCGAGCCCGTGAGGAGCAGCCGCCGATCGTGCCGGTCGGCGACGACCCCGCCGATGAGCATGAAGAGCAGGACGGGAAGCTGCGCGAGGAACGTGTCGAGGCCGAGGTAGAAGTTCGACTTCGTCAGATCGAACACGAGCCACGCTTGCGCGTAGTTCTGCATCCACGTGCCGATCGTGGAGCCGAGCGCGGCGAGCCAGAGCAGCCGGTAGTTGCGGTGCGCGAGCGCGCCCGCGACGCGTTGCAACCAGCTTCGAGCTTCTTCCGATTCGGCGGGGACCGCGGGAGCAGACGAAGACTCAGTCGACACGTGTAGACACGTGATCTTACTGCCTCATTGCCTCGCGGCCTCATTCACCCATTTCAGACTTTCGCTTCTTGATCGCCTCTAGATTTCATTTTATACTGCCCATCCCTTGAGGCGAAAATAAAGCGAAACTTATGAAATCCAGCGCCATTTCCAAGCTCGAATCGGTCTTGCGCGAGAAAAAGCTCGACGGCACGCTCCTGGGAGCGTGGCCCGAGTCTGCGGTCGCGCGGGTTTCCACCGGCCTCGACGAGCTGGATGCCATGCTGGGCGGTGGCTGGCGCCGCGGAGAGGTGTCGGAGGTCGTGGGCGCGCGCTCGACCGGGCGGACGAGTCTCCTGGTGCGCACGCTGGCCGCGGCGACGAGCCGGCAGGAGATTGTCGGGCTGGTCGACACCGTCGATCGATTCGATCCGCGCGCGGCCGCTGACGCAGGACTCGATCTCACTCGCGTGTTGTGGGTGCGCGGGCCAGCGCTGACGGTCGAGCTTTCGCGTCCGGCCGCGATCGAGCGCGCCGTGCATCAAGCCGTGCGCGCGTTCGACTTGATCGTGCGTGCCAGAGGGTTCGCCATCGTGGCCCTCGATCTCGCCGACGTCCCGGCGCGTCATCTTCGCGCGCTGCCATGGACGACGTGGCTGCGGCTGGCGCACGACAACGAAGGCCGCGACTCGGTCTGTCTGCTCGTCGGCGAGACGACGATGGGCAAGAGCCCGCGGGGAACGTCGGTGCATCTCGAGGCGACACGCGAGTGGACCGGCGACAGTCCGCAAAGCCGGCGGCTCTCGGGACTCAACATTCACGCGCGCGCGGGCCTCAACGGCCACGTGATCGTGAGCGTCGCATGTTGATGTGTTGTGCCGTCTCATCGGTGGCGGCGCCCGAGACGCTGGAGGGAGTGGCACGCGCGTGCTCGCCGCGCATCGAGCGGCACGGCGATCGCGCGGTGATGTTCGATGCAAGTGGACTTGCGCGCGCGATCGGCACGCCCCGCCGAATCGCGGAGGAGGTCGAGCGGCTCGCGGTCGCGCACGGTCTCGAGGTCCGGATCGCGCTCGCCGGCACGACGACCGCCGCGTGGCTGCTCGCGCACGCGCGTCCGGGCCTCACGATCATCGAGCCTGGCGACGAAGCACGCGCGGTGGGAGCGCTGCCGATTGGTTCGCTCAAAACGCTGGAAGGTTTCATAAATCAGGCATCAGGCGCCAGGCCTCAGGCACCAGCACGTGATGCGCGTGCTGAGTCAGGGCCTCATGCCCAGTGCCTGGTGCCTGACACGCTTTCCATCCTGATTCGCTGGGGCCTGAAGACCCTCGGCGATTTCGCACGATTGCCGCGCGCGGACGTGCGGGCGCGGCTCGGCGTGCTCGGCGCCCTCTGGCATCAGGCGGCCTGCGGCGAGACGCTCGTGCCGCTCGTGCCGGCGAAGATCGCCGCGCGATTCGTCGAGCGGCTCGAGCTCGAGTATGCGATCGACGGCCTCGAGCCGTTGTCGTTCGTGCTGGCGCGGCTGTGCGAGCCGATCGCGACGTCGCTCGAGCGCGCCGATCGCGGCGCCGTCGAGATCGCGCTCCGGCTCCGGCTCGTCACGCGTGCGGTGCACGAGCGGACGCTGCATCTGCCGGCGCCCATGCGCGACGCGCGCGTGCTGCGCACGCTGCTCTTGCTCGATCTCGAATCGCATCCGCCGCCGGCCGCGATCGATTGGGTCGAAGTCGAAGTCGGCGTCGTGCCCGGGGCGATCGGGCAGGGCTCGCTGCTCACGCGCGCGCTGCCGTCTTCCGAGGCGATCGCGACGCTGCTCGCCCGGCTCCGCGCGCTCGTGGGCGAGTCGCGCGTCGACGCGCCCGCACTCGTCGACACGTACGACGATCGACGCGTCGCGATGGCGGAGTTCCGCGTGGGCAAGGAATCTCGAACCGCTCTGGAGCCTCCTGGAACCCATGTGGAACCTCGTGGAACGCGTGTAGGGTTCCGTCGCTTTCGTCTGCCAGTGGTCGCGCGTGTGGCGCTCGAGCATGGCGCGCCGGTGCGCGTCGATCCAGCCGCGCGTGGTCTTGCCGGCGGCCGCGTGCTCGCGTGCGCCGGGCCGTGGCGATCGTCGGGCCGCTGGTGGGCACTCGATCGCACGGACTGGGATCGCGACGAGTGGGACGTCGAGCTCGCCGATGGCGTCGTCTACCGCCTCACCAAAGATCGCGCCACGAGCCGCTGGGCCATCGAGGGCATCGTCGACTGATGCATCGACTTCCAACTTTCCGACTTCCCGACTTTTCGACTTCCCGACTTTCACCTCGTGTACCTCGAGCTCCACACCTCCTCGGCGTTTTCGTTTCTCGATGGCGCGTCGCTGCCGGGCACGTTGATCGAGCGTGCGGCCGAACTCGGCTATCCCGCCATTGCGTTGCTCGACCGCGACGGCATGTACGGCGCGCCGCAGTTCTACCGCGCCGCCAAATCCGCG
>CAYQRM010000227.1:0-8972 GCA_964419785.1 uncultured Solibacteraceae bacterium
CGTCCGAAGATCTCGTTGAACGTGTTCCCGCCAGCGGCGAACTCCGGACAGTTCGTCTTGCCGAGAATGACGGCGCCGGCCGCGCGCAGCCGGGTCACGACGAGAGCGTCTTCGGTCGGAACGTAGTCCTGATAGATCGTCGATCCGAATGTCGTGCGCAGGCCGGCGACTGGCGTGACGTCCTTGATGCCGACCGGCAATCCGCACAGCGGACCCGGGTCCTCACCGCGGGCCAACCGCGCGTCGAGCGCGGCGGCATCGTCCTGGGCGCGCTCGTTCGGCGTGACGATGGCGTTGAGCGTCGGATTCAAGCGATCGACGCGATCGAGACAGGCGCGGACGACGTCGGTCGCCGACAGTTCGCGCCGGTGGATGCGGCGAGAGAGCTCGCTCGCCGCCAGGTCTGGCAGCTCGCTCACGGCTTCCAGGAGTCGCCGACAAACGCGACCGCGCGGCAGAACGCCGCTTCGCCGCCGCGGAACTTCCACGGGAAGCAGCCGAGAATCATTCGTTTGTTCTGAATCTCCTTCGCCGCCATCTGGCCGCCGAGATTCTCGATGTGCATGCAGTTCTTCGGGAAGAGCGCGTTGTGCGTGAGCTGATACGCGGAATCGGGAAACAGCTTCTTCACGCCTTCGGGCCCGCCGAATTTCTCTTCGCACTGTTTGCGCACGCGATCGCAATGTCCTTGCATGCCCTTGCCGAGGAAGCGACCGATCGGCAAGTTCATCGGGTGATCGGTCGAGATGCAGTCGACTCCCCAGATGTGCACGCCTTTCTTCAAGAGCCAGGGCACCATGTCCGGATGCGCGCCCGGATGGCGATGGATGTACTTCTCCTCATCCGGCTCGTCGCCGAACTGCGCGTATCGCTCCCACCCCGTGTGGAGGAAGAGAAGATCGCCCTTCTTCACCTCAACGCGATCTTCGATCATCTTCGGCGTGTAGAGCGCGAGCTCGTCCATCTCGTCGCGAAGGTCGACGACAACTCCGGGCCCGCAGAGCCAGTCCATCGGAATCTCGTCGATCGTCATGCCGGCCGTGACGAAATGACGCGGCGCATCCAGATGCGTGCCCATGTGATTCGACGTCTGGATGTACTGCGCGTTCACGCCGTGCTCGGCCTTGCGCTTGATGTACTTCACTTCGAATGGCGGGTAGTACGGCCAGAACGAGCATTCCTGGTTCAAGGGCTGGGACAGATCGAAGACTTTCATGAGCACCTCGCAAATGCCGTCTCTAAGGCCCGTCGTGTGAGTACACGTGCCAGTTGCCGTCGATACGCGGCCGACGCGTGGATGTCGCTGGTCGGATCGATATCCTGCGACGCCGCTGCGTCAGCCGCGGCGCGGACGACCTCAGCCGACGGCGTTTCTCCCACGAGCGCTTTCGCCGCCGACGCCGCGATCATCGGTCGATCGCCGACGCTGAGCAACACGACGCGCGCGTCCGCGCAACGGCCGCGCTCATCGAGCGAGACCGACGCCGCGACGCCGACGAGCGCGAAATCGCCATGACGACGGGCGACTTCCAGGAAGGCGAAGCCCGCCTTCGTCCCTTCGGGACCTCGGCGGGGCAAGCCGCGAATCTCCACATCGATGACGAGCTCGCCCGGCTCCAGCGCAGTCGTGAACAGTCCCGAGAAGAACTCGCTGGCGGCGATTCGTCGCGTACCCTTCACACCGCGAACGCCGACCGTCGCGTCGAGCGCGACGATCACGGCTGGCAGCTCCGCTGCCGGATCGGCGTGGGCGAGACTGCCGCCGAGGGTGCCGCGTGTGCGAATGGCTGCATGCGCGATGTGCGGCATCGCTTCCTGCACGAGCGGCGCGCGGCGCTTGACCAGCTCGCTGCGCTCGACCGCGCGATGGCGCGTCATGCCGCCGATCCTGAGGCCCGTGTCCGTCTCCGAGATGAAAGACAACTCCGGAATCGCATTGAGATCGACCAGGACCGATGGCGTGGCCAGCCGGAAATTCATGGCCGGAATCAGGCTCTGACCGCCGGCGAGCGGTTTGGCGCCCTCGTGCTCGGCGAGCAGCGACAACGCTTCTTCGAGCGATGCGGGCCGGTGATAGGCGAACGGGGCCGGTTTCACGCGGCGCCCTGCAGCCTGGCCTCGAGCGCTTTGTTCAGCGCGTCGAGCGCCTGCTTCATCATCATCTTGCCGACTGATTCCATCAGTCGCTGGCCGACGCTGGCGATGCGGCCGCCGATCTGCACGTCGGATGAATACGTCATCAGCGTGCCGGCATTGTCGGGTGCGTCGGCAAGCTCGATGGCGGCAGTGCCGCGCGTGAAGCCCGCCGCGCCTTTGCCTTCGATCTGCAGGTTGAAGCTCGCGGGCGGCACTCTATCGCTGAGCGTCACGCTCATCGCGAACTCGGCCGCGGTGACTGGGCCGATGCTGACTTTCATCGTCCCGTCGTATCGATCGTCGCCGTTCTTCGTGAGCGTCTTCGCGCCCGGCAGCGCCTTCACGAGCACAGTCGGATCCTGCAGCAGCTCGTAGACCGCCGCGCGCGGGCCGTTGAACGTAAAAGATCCGTTCAGATTCATGATTGGATCAACCGGAACAGTTTGTTCGGACTGAGCGGAATCTCGAGGATCTCGACGCGTCCGCCCAGTGCGTCCTCGACCGCTTGCGCGAATACGGCGCCGGAGGGAATGCACCCGGCCTCGCCGACGCCTTTGAGTCCCAACGGATTGAACGGCGACGGCGTTTCGCGATGCGCGGTTTCGATCCTCGGCACGTCCATCGCCGTCGGCAGCAGGTAGTCCATGAACGACGCGTTGAGCAGCTGTCCCTGTTGGTCGTAGACGAGCTCTTCGAAGAACGCGTTGCCGATGCCGTGCGCGACGCCGCCGTGAATCTGGCCTTCGACCAGGAGCGGGTTGATGATCGTGCCGCAATCGTGGACGACGAGATAACGTTTGATCTCGACCATCGCGGTTTCGGGATCGACTTCGACGATCATCGCGTGCACGCCGCTCGCGGTGCTGCCGCGATCGGGACCGAAGTACGCCGTGCTCTCGAGGCCCGGTTCGGTGCCCGGCCGCACGGCGCCGCGAAGCGGGTTTGCTTTGCCGGCGAGCTCGCCGAGAGTGATCGATTTCGAGCCGGCGCGCACGTACCCGTCCGCCACCTCGAGCTGATCCTGCGGCACGCCCAGCACGCTGCTCGCGAGGTCGAGAATCTTTCCTCGCACGGACATCGCGGCGGCGTGACAAGCGCTGCCGGCGACCACGGCGCCGCGACTGGCGAAGGTGCCGGTGCCCCAGTGAAACTCGCGGGTGTCGCCGGTCACGACGCGCACGTTGGTCACGGCGACGCCGAGCGCATCGGCGGCGATCTGCGCGAGCACGGTGAAGTGCCCTTGACCCTGCGTGCCGACGCCAGTGGCGACACGCACCTGGCCGCTTGGCTCGACCGTCACGCGCGCGCCTTCGTACGGACCGATGCCTGTGCCTTCGACATAGCAGCAGATGCCGACGCCAACGTGCTTGCCCTCGGCGCGCAGTCGCGGCTGCTCGTCGCGCACGAACTTCTCGTAGCCGATCATCTCGGCCGCCTGATCCAGCGCCGGCTGGTAGTTGCCGCTGTCGTAGACGAGCGGTGCCGAGTCCTGGAACATGATCTCGTGGTTGTGCGGGAAGCGGTCCGGGCCAAGTAGATTGCGCCGGCGAATCTCCACGCGATCGATGCCGAGCTCGCGCGCAGCGAGATCGAGCAGCCGCTCGCTCACGAAGACGCCGTGCTGCCGTCCCGCGCCGCGGACAGGCGTGACGATGGTCCGGTTCGTGAAGACCGAGGTGAACTGCGTGTCGTAGTTGGGGATGTCGTACGGGCCGAGCAGCGTGCACTGCGTGTTGATCGGAATCGTGAGCCCATACGGATCGTAGGCGCCCGTGTCACAGAGGAACGCGTCGCGCACGCCGAGGATCTTTCCGTCACGCGAGAGGGCCATCTCCGCCTCGTGTACCTGGCCGCGCTCCTGCGTCGTCGCGAAGAAGTTCTCCTGCCGATCTTCGACCCATTTGAGCGGACGACCGAGGCGTCTCGCCGCCCAGGCGAGAATGCGCTCCTCCGGGTAATACATCATGATCTTCGGCCCGAAGCCGCCGCCGACGAACGGCGCGATCACTTGTACTTGGGACTCGAGCAGGCCGAGCATTCGCGCGAGACCATTGCGGACCGGAATCGGCGCCTGCGTCGTGTCCCAGATCGTCAATTCCTCCGCGCGCTCGTCCCAACGGGCGACGATCGCGCGGTTTTCCATCGCCGCCGCCACGCCGCGGTCGTACGTGAATCGCCGTTTGACGACGACGTCGGCGGCGGCGCGCGCCTTCGCGTAGTCACCTTTCTTCTGCACGACGTGTGCGGCCGTGTTCGATCCAACGTGCTCATGGACGAGCGGTGCGCCAGGGGCGAGCGCGGCTTCGAGATCGACGACCGCGTCGATCGGATCGATATCCACGACCACGTCGGCGAGCGCGTCTTCGCCGAGATATCGGCTCAGGGCGACGATCATCGCGAGTGGCTCGCCGACGTAGCGCACTTTGTCGGTCGCCAGCACGCGCTCGGTGCAGGCGTTGAACACGTGATTGGGGACCGGCGGGGGCGGCACCAGAACGGGTCCGGGCGTGTTGTAGTCGCCGAGATCCGCGGCGGTGAAAATCGCCACGACGCCCGGCCGCGCGCGCGCGGCGCTGACGTCCACGTGCTTCACGCGTCCGTGCGCGACCATGCTGCGCACGAACACCACGTGCAGCGTTCCCGGGAGCTGTACATCGTCGACGAAGAGCGCGCGTCCTGTCAGCAGACGGGCGTCTTCGTTGCGGGTGACGCGACGGCCGACGGTCGGGGCGGGGGTCATGTCTTCGCCGCGCGTTGCACCGCTTCGACGATGTGCTGATAGCCGGTGCAGCGACAGAGGTTGCCCGACAGCGCTCCTCGAATTTCCGTTTCGCTTGGCTGCGGATGCTCGCGCAGGAACGCGGTCATCGTCATCAAAATGCCCGGCGTGCAGAAGCCGCACTGCAGACCGTGACACTCTCGAAACGCCGATTGCAGCGGATTCAGCTCGCCGTTCGGTCCGGCGAGCGATTCGATCGTGTGAATGTGGTGACCGTCGGCCTGCACGGCCAGCATGATGCAGGCGCGAGCCGGCTCGTCGTCGAAGAGGATCGTGCACGCGCCGCAGACGCCGTGCTCGCAACCGACGTGCGTGCCGGTGAGGCCGAGCTCGTGTCTCAGAAAATCGGAGAGCAGCAGTCGCGGCTCGACCGTCCGCTCATAGCGCTCGCCGTTCACGGTGACGGTGATCGTCAGCATGGAACTGGAACGCGGAGTCTATCGCATCTCGAGCATCACGACGCATGGGCTGCTCGAGGCCGCGGGCCAATCGTTACTCGCCCTTGAGCGCCTGGAGCGGATTCGTTCGGGCGGCGCGCCGGGCCGGAACGGAGCAGGCGAGCAGGGCCGTCGCGACGAGCACTCCGATCGCGACGCTGTACACGGCCGGATCGGTCGCCGACAGGCCAAACAGATCGTTTGAGATCACTCGGAGAACGAGCAGCGAGGCACCCACGCCTGCCGCGACGCCGCTGGCAATGACCAGGGTGCCGTGTCCGAGAATCAGTCCCAGAATGTCCGCGACACGCGCACCGAGGGCCATTCGCAGCGCGATCTCCTGCTGACGTTGGCGAACCGTATATGCCAACACGCCGTACAAGCCAATGCTCGCGATGACGAGCGCCAGGAGGCCGAACGTGCCGACGAGCGTCGCCGCGCTCCGCTGTGGAGCGAGCGAGGCCTGCAGCCGATCCGACAGCATGCGCGCTGGAAACGACGGCGCGCCATTGTCGAGTTCGCCAATCGCACGAGCGACCGTTTGGGCAAACGTCGAGGCTCCGGCCGCGGCCGCGCGGACGAACAACACGGCCTCGGGTTGGTACCGCTGCGCCAGGGGCAAATACACGTACGGTCGCGGCGATTCCGTCAGGCGCTCGTACTTGATGTCTGCTGCGACGCCGACAATCTCCGTGAGCGCCGTATCGCCCGGATATTGCGGAATCGCCAGCCGCCTCCCGATCGGATTTGCGCCGCCGAACAGCCGGCGAGCGAACGTGTCGTTGACGATGACCACGCCCGGCGATGTCGGGCCGTCTGTGGAGGTGAAGTCGCGCCCGCGGAGCGGGATGCCGAGCGTCGCAAAGTACGCCGGCGCGACCAGATCGTAGTCGCAAGGCAGATCCGGTTCGGCCGTCGGCTGGTCATCACGACGCACACTGGTCCGCCAGGAACCGCCGAGCGGAATCGTCTCGGATAGGGTCGCGTTCGTGACGCCGGGAATCGCCGCGGCTCGCTCGACGACCTGCCGATAGAATTCGCGGCCTCGCGCCTCCGAGTATCCGCGGCGTCCGACGTCGATCGGCATCGTGGCGATCCGGCTCGCGTCGAAGCCAGGTTGCACGGCGGCCGCGTTTTGAAGCGTCCGCACGAAGAGTCCGGAGCAGATCAACACGACGACTGAAATCGCGATCTCCCCACCGACCAGCGTGTCGCGAAACCATGAGCGAGGCTTGGCCGCTGTCGATCGATCACGCAGCAACGTCGGCATGGTTCGTCCGGCCGGCGCGAATGCGGGA
Source organism: uncultured Solibacteraceae bacterium (assembly GCA_964419785.1). GTDB lineage: Bacteria > Acidobacteriota > Vicinamibacteria > Vicinamibacterales > SCN-69-37 > DATEGZ01. The sequence continues at coordinate 6,651 of CAYQRM010000227.1, forward strand.
ACGAGGCCGACGACCACGCCGGTTGCGACTGACGCGACGCCGGCAAACGCGAGAACGCGAAGATCGAGACGCAAGGCATCAGCCGAGAGCCTCACGCCAGTCACCACATCCGAGTGCAGCAGCAGGGCTCTTGACCACAGCGCGACCAACACGCCGAGCGCGCCGCCGAGTACCGTCAGCACCAGCGACTCGGTGATCAAGAGACGGATCACGCGCCCACGACTCGCACCCAGGGCTCGCCGCACGGCGAGTTCCTTGCGGCGTGTCTCACCGTGTGCCAGGAGCAAGTTCGCGACGTTTGCACAAACGACGAGCAGCACGAGTCCGGCGACGCCGACCAGCAGGGCGACGCGAGCGCGCGCTTCGTCGCGTCGTTCCGGGTCCAGACCCAGGCCAGGCACGACTCTCACTGTCCAGCCACGGTCGACGTTGGGGTAGTGAGTTTCGAGCTGTCGCGAGAGCCGAGCGAGATCCTGCTGAGCCTGCTCGTCACTGACACCGGACCTCAAGCGGCCCAGCACGCTCAACCACGAGATCTGCCGGGAGGCGATCCGGTCTTCGACAAACGTCGGAACCGCCTGCGCGTAGACGGCCAATGGCAGCCAGACGTCGATGGTCTGCGTGATCTCCGTACCGATGAATCCAGGCGGGGCCACGCCGACGATAGTGAAGGGCCGGTGATTCAGCTCGATCGTTCGGCCGACGATCGCCGTATCCGCGTCGAATTCACGTCGCCACAGACCATCGCTGATGACGGCCACCGCCCGCCCGCCGCTCCGCACATCATCATTCGGATCGATGGGTCTTCCGCGCGCGGCGCGAACGCCCAGCACGCTGAAGTAATTCCCTGACACGAGCGCGCCCCCGAACGGCTCGACCGTGTCGGCCGTCCGCAGGAGGAGGCTGGTGTTTCGAAACGCCGCGAGGTCGACGAAACTGGCGTTCGACTCGCGGAAGTCCGCGTAGTCGGGATACGACATCTCGATGAATCCGACGTCGGCACGGCTTCGGCCGACTTGCGCGATCCGCTCCGGCTGCAGGATCCCGTCCGGCACTTCAAAGAGCAACGCGTTCGAGAGGCTGAAGATGGCGGTATTGGCGCCAAGGCCGAGCGCGAGGGTCAGAACGGCGACGGTCGCGAAGCCCGGATTGCGACGAAGCACGCGGACGGCGAACGAGAGGTCTTGCCAAAGACTCCGCATGACGATTTACCGAATCTGATTACCCCCGGCGGTCGTGGCGTACGTGGCAATGAGCGCAGCCCAGGCATCTTTGTCAACGCCTGCCTTCGCCGCCGTGAACGCCCCGGTCGAGGACACCGTCTTGTAGCCGTCCTCGACCCCGCTGATCCCGCCCGTATTCGTGAACTGTGCGCCAGAAGTGAACTCGTTGATCCACGTGCCCGTCGCCTTGGCGTTGCTCGCATACCCGATCGATCCCCAGAGGAACTCGTTGGCGTGGGTCGTGGTTGCCGTCGATCCCGACGAGGGACTTGTGCCGCTGCCCGTGGCGACCGCGGTCTTGTCGAGCGCCGTCGGCGCGAGGCTGGTGATGGAGTAGGCGTTGATGATCAGGTCGCCTCCCGAGAGATGCGAAGCGACGATGTCGGCGGTGCCCCCGTTGGCGCTGTACAGGGTGAAGATCATCGTGTAGAACCCGCTTCCGTGTGCGGCCGCGTCCTTGTGAAGGGCTGCATCGCCCCAGCTCACCTCGGCGTCGCCGCCTTCGTCATTGCACGAGACGAGCAGCGTCTCACCGGCCTTCAACGTGACCTGGCGGATGGACAGGTCCGGGACATCCTCGTCGCCCGCTGTGCCCTTGGCGGTCACCGCGGGCTTCGGCAGATTCGCGGACGTCTGGCACGCGTTCGCCGGCACACACACTGTCATCAGGAGCACAAGGCCGAGACCAAAGCGTCGCATGACGCGCATTCTAGTCATCGACGTCGGTCGAGGGAATCAGAAACGTGTTCGTCTGGCGAAGGTCTCTCGATGTGCAGCGTCAGTCGTCCGCCTTCGCTAGGCGCTCGCTGCGCTCGCAGCTACGGCGAGACAACCTTCGCGTGCGCTCGCCGTGACGCGGCATGCCAACCGAAGCCGCGAGCGGAGCGGGCGATTGGCGAAGATTGGCGGAGAGAGTGGGATTCGAACCCACGGTAGAGTTTCCCCTACACACGCTTTCCAAGCGTGCTCCTTCAACCACTCGGACATCTCTCCGCGTGAGTGGAATCAACAGTTTAGCGGCAGGTGGCGAGCCGCGCAAAATCAAACTGTGACGTGACTGTGACGTGAGCTCTTCGGCGACCTCGACGATCGCCTTGAT
>CAYQRM010000228.1:0-37602 GCA_964419785.1 uncultured Solibacteraceae bacterium
CTTCTGCGTTTCGGCGCCCTTCGCGTTGTAGGCGACGGCCGCGTAGGCCGTCATCTTCTTTTGATTCTCCCAGGCCGCGATTTGCGGCTGGTACACGATGAACGAGCCATTGTCCGTGGTGTAGCCGCGCGGCCACTTGCCATCCGGGTCCGGCGGAGGTGTCGGCGTCGTCGGTTTCGCCTGCGGCGTCGCCGGCTTGGCCGGCGTCGTCTTCGATTGCGCGGGCGGCGCGGTGCTTTGGGCTCGCAGAATCGGCGCGGACGATGGGGCGAGCAGGCTCGCGACCATCACGAGCGCGATGGCCTGACGCACGCGTGGATATCGATCAGTGGCGTTCATTGTCCTTCCCCTTCAAGAGCTGCTCCATGAAGTACTCGCGCCCTCGGGTTTGTGCAGGCAAGTGTATCTGCACCAGCGGCTCCTGGCTGGCGTGCTCGATGAGCTCCGTCAGCGTGGCAAATCGGGACGAGCGGATCTGGACCTGCAGATCGTGCTCGGTGCCCCACTCCTCGCGATAGTAGAGCTGGGCCGTCGGCCCAAGCTCGGTCGACAGCGAGCAGTTGACGTATCCCGGCTCGACCCGCGCCGCCTCCATCAGGCGATGGAGCGACTCGGCGATCCGCCGGGCTTCGACCGGTGTCACTCGCCACCGGACGGTCAGGCGCACGGAATTGGGTGCCATGTCAGACGTCGCTGGCGTCCTGCGCGGACACGCCGACAACACTCCGGAGCCAAAGAGAGCATGTCCCGTACCAGGTGGTGGCGGTCGATTGCCCGCCTCCGGGCGCAACGCGAACGGCCTTGACGCACCGCAGCGTCCGATGCCTCGGGAGCACCCTCCGCTATTTCGTGGGTCGGGGGGGGCGGCCGTACTACTACCATCAATAGTAGTTAATAAGTCCTTGGAGAATAAGAGGATACAAGCGGTCGTCTCCGAGCGTCCGTTGGCACAACCAGTGCTCATACTGGCGTGGCCTTGGTGTGTGCCCGTGTGTCGATGCGGGCGAGGAGGGAGACGCCGTGACGCGAGCATCGTTTGTGGTGGGAAGTTGGTGTGCGGTCGCGCTCGCACATGTGCTCCTCACGGCTACTCCTGCACGCGCCCAAACTACTCCCCAAGCGGCCCAAGCGGTCGCGCAGAACGCTGTTGCTTGCAGTTCGGAGGCAGGTCAGCGGGTGACTTGTCCGGCCGACACGAAGTCAGGCGTGGCGCTGTTGCGATCGACCGGGAGCGCCCCGTGCCTGCTCGGCAAGACGTGGGGGTATGACGACACTGGCATCTGGGTTTCCGACGGATGCAGCGGCCAGTTTTACGCCGGGCAGCTCCAGCTGCCTCAAGCGAAAGCCAAGCCGCTCGAGCACGTTCCAAACGCCGGGTTCCTGCTCTACGACGGCGATCAAGGGCAGATCTATTTTCGCCTGTTCAGTTACGCCCGCTACTTGAATCAACGCAATCTCGATGCGACGTACGTCGACGGGTTCGGCAAGACGCAGACGGTGCAGCTGCGGCAGGACGTGCAGCTCCTCAAGTTCTTTGCGCCGTTTTCGGGCTGGTATCTCTCGCCGAAGTTTCGCTACTACCTGTACGTCTGGTCCGCGAACACGGCGCAGGGCGATCCCGCGCAGGTCGTTGGCGCCGGCAACCTCAGCTACAGCTTCAACCGCTACGTTTCGGTTGGCGCCGGCATCACGTCGTTGCCCTCCACACGCAGCACCGAAGGCCAATTTCCGTACTGGCTCGGCGTAGACGATCGGCTGATCGCTGACGAGTACTTCCGTGGCTCGTACACGACCGGTGTCTGGCTCAAGGGCGAGGTGCAAACCAAGTTCAAGTACATGGCGATGTTCGCCAACAACTTGAGCACCCTCGGCGTGAGCGCGGCGCAGCTCGACAACAAGTTCGACACGCAGTCATACATGGTGCAGTGGCTGCCGACGACCGGCGAGTTCGGTCTCTTTGGGACGTTCGGCGACTACGACAACCACGAGAAGGTTGCGACGAGAGTCGGCGTGCACTTCACCCACAGCCTCGAGAACAAACAGAGCCAGCCAGGCACCGACGGGATCGAGAACACGCAGATCCGTCTCAGCGACGGCAGCATCGTCTTCACGCCAAACCTGTTCGGTCAGGGCATCACCGTGACCGACGTCAACTACAAGATGACGAGCATCGACGCTGGCCTGAAGTACCACGGCCTGTCGTTCGAGGGCGAGTACTACCGTCGGTGGCTGTCGGACTTCGCGGGGATCAACACGAGCACCGTGCCGAACATCACCGACAACGGCTACCAGATGCAGACGTCGGCGATGGCGATTCAGAAGATCCTGCAGGTGTATCTGAGCTGGTCGCAGATCTTCGGCGGCTACGGCAATCCGTCCGAATGGCGCGTTGGTGAGAACTGGTACTTCATGAAGGAACGCGGCCTGCGGTTGAACGGCGAGTTCATGCACGTCAATCACAGCCCGGTCGGATACACGGCGTATCCGTACCCCGTTGGCGCCAGAGGCAACGTCTTTCACATCAACCTCGAGATGAACTTCTGAGCGATGGGAGACAGGACATGACCGAACTTACGACCGTCCGTCGCCTGCTCCTTGCGTTCGCGGCGGCGTCACTTGCCGTGGCCGGGTTCGTTGTCTTCCCGGTCTCTCGCGTTGCGGCCCAGGCCGACGATCCGCAGTCGTTCGACGACTCGCACTTCCACCTGACGAACTACGTACAGCAGGGCATCGACGTCCATGATTACCTGAAGATCATGGGCACGCGCGTGCACCGATCGACGCTCTTCGGGATTCCGCTGCAGCAGCAGTGGTCGTACGGCAATTCCGGCGACTTCGCGCCGACGTACTACCTGCAAACGGACGCGCCGCTCTACTACTACTCGTTCACCGACGCGTGGATCGCCAGCCAGTACAAGTCGCTCACGAAGGACGAGCAGGCGCGATTCGATCCGATGATCACCGGCTTCAATCCGGCGGACATGTACGCCGCCGATCACATCAAGCGCGTCCTCAAGGTGTTTCCGGGCGTCTTCACCGGGATCGGTGAGTTCAGCATCCACAAGGAATTCGTGTCGTCGAAGGTTGCGGGCGAGACGGCGAGCCTCACCAATCCGGCCCTCGATCGCATTCTCGATTTCGCGGCCGACGCGGGCCTGGTCGTCATCCTCCATAGCGACATCGACGTGCCGTTTGCGAAGACCGACGCCGAGCCGGTGTACCTGTCGCAGATGAAAGCGCTGCTCAAGCGGCATCCGAAGACAACGATCATCTGGGCGCACACAGGGTTGGGCCGTGTCGTCCATCCGGCCGCGGTCTCTGCGGAGTCGGCTGAACGCCCGCCGAACCACCTCGAAATCGTGGAGAGCCTCATCAGCGATCCGCAGTTGAGCCATGTCTATTTCGATATCTCATGGGATGAAGTCGCCAAGTACGCGATCGCGACGCCCGACACGATCGCGAGAACCGCGGCGATGTTCAATCGGCATGCCGATCGTTTTCTTTTTGGCACCGATACCGTCGCTCCAGCTGGACCGGCGCCCTACTACGCCGTGTTCGACATGTGGAAGCCGGTATTCGCCAAGCTCACGGCCGACGCGAGCTTCAAGATCCGCCGCGGCAACTACGAGCGCATTTTCGACGAAGGACGCAGGCGCGTCCGTCAATGGGAGCAAGCGAACGTGAAGTGAAGGTTCGACTTTCAAGGAGCAGTGAGCACATGCACGTGAAACGAACGTTGCAAGGTCCGGTATGGCGGTGGGGCACGTTGACGCTCCTCTTGCTGGCCGGAGTGACGACCGGAGCGCAGGCGCAGAGCGCCGATCAGTCCGCGCCCGTTCCAGCGGTCTCGCCGCTACTGTCGACGGCGTCCTTGCCGACGCCCTCGCGCACGTCAACGCCACCCCCAGCGGCGTCACCCGCATCCGCACCATCTACCGGTAGCCCTGCCGCGCCCGACTCGTCGGCGTTGCCCACGACTCGTGCGGGCTGGGAAGGGTTCGGCGCAGCGCCCTCGCAGGCCGGCGCCGGCCAAGGGACGCTCGAGGTCTACGGCTTCGGGCAGGCCGACGCGATCGCCGACTTCAAGCAGGTCAACCCCGACTGGTACGACGTCGTCCGCCCGTCGAAATTGCCGGCGTTTGCCAATCAGTTCGGCGAGGACGGTCATTTCTATCTGAGCCCGCGCCAGAGCCGCTTGGGCGTCAAGGGCGAGCTGCCGACCTCGGATGGCAACGTCAAGGGGCAATTCGAGTTCGACATGTTCGGCGTCGGCGGGGATGCGGGACAGACGACGATTCGTCTCCGTCACGCGTGGGGCCAGTGGAAACAGATCGGCGCCGGCCAGACGAACAGCCAGTTCATGGACGTTGACGTGTTCCCCAACGTCATCGACTACTGGGGCCCGAACGGGATGCTGTTCTTCCGCAACACCCAGGTCTTCTACGAGTTCAAGAATGACGACAAAATGCAGGGCGCCGTCGCGATCGAAGCGCCAGGCGCGAGCGGCGACGGCGGCGTGTACGCGGATCGTATCGAGCTGCAGAACATCCAGGCGCGCTTCCCGCTGCCCGATCTCACCGGGCACCTGCGGTTCAAGAGCAAGATGGGATACCTGCAGGTTGGCGGCATCGTGCGGGAGATCAAGTATGACGACTTGATCCCGAACGACAAGTTCAATCTGAGCGGCAGCGTGACCGGGTGGGGCATCAGCCTCAGCTCGAACGTCAACGCGACGAAGAACGACGTCCTGCGCCTGCAGTACGTCTACGGCCACGGCATCCAGAACTACTTCAACGACGCGCCACTCGACGTCGGCGTGCAGAGCAACCCGGGCAACGTGGTGACGCCGATCATCGGCAAAGCGCTGCCGGTCACGGGCGTCGTCGCGTACCTCGATCACAACTGGAACGAAAAGATGAGCACGTCGGTTGGGTATTCGCTCGTCAACATCGCGAACAGCGATTTGGAGACACCCAGCGACTACCACCGGGGGCAGTATTTCAGCGCCAATGTCCTCACGACGCCGGTCAAGAACGTGATGATGGGCGGCGAGTTCCAGTGGGAGCATCGCGAGAATTTCTCCGACGGGTTCAAGGTCGACGACGTGCGTCTGCAGTTCTCGTTCAAGTACAGCTTCGGTATGAAGTTCGGAGGCTAGGCACATGAAGCAACACACCCCAATGCATCGGCGGGCGTGGATGATCGGGATCGCCGCGATGGCGGCGCTCTCGGTGTTTACGCTCTCGGCTCGACAAGCGGCGTCCGATCCACAGGCCGCCGTCACCGCGGCGTTCAACAAGTACAAGACGCTCAAGGAAGGTAAGAACGCTGATTACATTCCGGCGCTGGCCAAGGTCAGTCCGGATCTCTTCGGCATCGTCCTCTACACCGCCGACGGCAAGGTCTACAGTGCCGGCGATGTGACGACGGAAGTCTCGATCCAGTCGATCTCGAAAGTCTTCACGATGGCGCGCGTCATCCAGGATTCGGGACCCGACGCGGTCGAGAAGAACATCGGTGTCGACGCCACCGGCATGCGGTTCAACTCGATCGTCGCGGTCGAGCTGGCGCAGAAGACCGCCGGCCGCGGCGAGCTCAATCCGCTCGTCAACCCTGGTGCCATCACCGCGACCAGCATGGTGCAAGGCGCGAGCTCAGACGCGGTGTGGGCGAAGATCATCGGCGTCCACAACGACTTCGCCGGGCGTAACCTGACCGTGCTCCAGGACGTCTACAAGTCCGAGTCGGACACCAACCAGCGCAACCAGGCGATCGGCATGCTGATGTACGCTTACGAGTACATCAAGTCGAACCCGCAGCAGGCGACCGATCTCTACACGAGACAGTGTTCGATCGGCGTCAACGCGAAAGACCTGGCCACGATGGCGGCGACGCTCGCCTTCGGCGGCAAGAACCCCGTGACCGGCAAGCAGGCCATCGACGCGAAGAACGTGCCGTATGTCCTCGCCGTGATGGCCACGGCCGGTCTCTATGACGACTCGGGCAAATGGCTGTACACGACGGGCCTGCCCGCGAAGAGCGGCGTCGGCGGCGGTATCATCGCCGTCTCGCCGAACAAGTTCGGCATCGCGGTCGTGTCGCCTCCGCTCGACGACGCCGGCAACAGCGTTCGCGCGCAGCGCGCCATCGCCGATATTTCGAACGCGCTCGGCGGCAACCCGTTTGCGTCGAAGCCCAGGTAGGGCCTCCCGCACGATTCGCTCGAGGCCGGGTCTCGTCTCACGCACGAGGTCCGGCCTCGATTTCGTTCTCGGAGATCGATCGCTTATGACTGCTAACCTTCGCTCCCTGCTACCGCTGGTTCGATCGTGCGTCATTGCGATGGCCGTGTTGTGCATTACGACGGCGTGTGAGGAAAAACCTGCACCCGCGCCCCCGCCGCCGCCCGAGGTGTACGTGTCTGACGTCGCGCAGCGCGACGTGCCGGAATACCTCGAGCTCGTCGGCCAGACCCAGGGCTTTCAGGACGTCGACATTCGCGCGCGCGTCGAGGGCGTCCTCGAGACCATCAATTACCAGGAAGGCACCTTCGTTCACAAAGGTGATCTCCTCTATCAGATCGATCCGAAGCCGCTCGAAGCAACCCTCGCCGCAGCGAAAGCGGACGTGGCGACCGCGCAGGCGCATCTCGACAAGGCCACGAACGACGTCAACCGTTACACGCCGCTTGTGGTGAAGCAGGCCGTGAGTCAGCAGGAGCTCGACAACGCCAAGGCCGACCGGGACGCCGCGACCGCGCAGATCGCGGCGGCCAAGGCCGCCGTCGACCGGGCCACTCTCGATCTCAGCTACACGAAGATCTACTCGCCAATTGACGGCCTGGTCGGGACGACGCAGGTCAAGCCCGGCAACTTCGTCGGGCGCGGCGACGCGACCCTGCTGACGACGGTCTCACAAATCGATCCGATCATCTTCAAGGTTGGCGTTACTGAAGCGGACTACCTGCGCGTGATGCAAAACGATCCGCGCAAAACTGGCGCCGCCGCGACCGCCGCCGGTATCGAGCTGACGCTTGCCGACGGCACGGCGTATCCCGAGAAAGGCAAGCTGGGACCGGTTGATCGATCGGTCAACTCGACGACCGGCACGCTTGGCGTTCAGCTGATCTTTCCCAATCCCCATAGCATCCTGCGGCCCGGCGCATACGGACGGGCGCGGATGCTCCTCGACAGCATCCCGGGAGCTTTGCTCGTTCCCCAGCGCGCCGTTCAAGAGCTGCAGGGCATCTACAGCGTCGCCGTCGTCAACCCGGACAACACCGTCGCGTTTCGCAATGTCAAGGTCGGCCCGCGCGTCGATTCCTTGTGGGTCATCACCGACGGTCTCAAGGCTGGCGACCGCGTGGTGGTCGAAGGTCTGCAGCGCATTCGCGACGGCATCACAGTCACGGCCAAGCCCGCGCCGGCGGGCGAGGTGCCGAAGGGCGGGGGCGAGTAAGTCATGGCTCGCTTCTTCGTCGAGCGTCCCATCGTCGCGATGGTGATGTCGATCATCCTGGTACTGCTGGGTGTCGTCGCGATGAAGGGTCTGCCGATCGCGCAGTACCCGGAAATCGTCCCGCCGATGATTCAGGTCACGACGACGTTCATTGGCGCGAGCGCGACGGACGTCGAGGCGTCGGTCGCGACGCCGCTCGAGCAGCAGATCAACGGCGTGGAAAAAGGCATCTACATGAAGTCGACCAATGCCAACGACGGGACCTTGACGCTCAAGGTGTCGTTCGAGGTCGGGTCGAACCAGGACATGGACAACGTGTTCACGCAGAACCGCGTGTCGCAGGCCATGCCCCAGATGCCGCAGTCGGTGAAGAACTACGGCGTCACCGTCAAGAAGGCGCTCGCGTTCCCGCTGCTCGTGATTTCCGTCAAATCGCCGAAGGGCACCTACGACAGCAACTTTCTCTCGAACTACGCCACGCTCAACATCAACGATCCGATCGCGCGCATTCCCGGCGTCGGCCAGATCAATCTGTTCGGCGGCAGCGACTATGCGATGCGCGTCTGGCTGCGGCCCGATCGCATCGGACGGCTTGGCATCACGATTCCCGACATCGTCAACGCGATCAACCAGCAGAACCAGCTGACGCCCGCCGGCCAGATCGGCGGCCCGCCGGCGGCGGCTGGTACCGAATACACCTACACCGTTCGGACGCAGGGCCGGCTGCTCGATCCGGATCAGTTCGGCAACATCATCCTGCGCACGAATCCTGACGGGTCCGAGGTGCGGCTCAAGGACGTCGCGCGGCTCGAGCTCGGGACAATGCTCTACAACGCCATCGGGCGTCACGACGGCACGCCGGCCGCGGTCATCGCCGTGTTCCAGATACCCGGAACGAACGCGGTCGATGTCGCCAATCAGGTCAAGGCGACGCTGGAGGATCTCAAGACCAAGTTTCCCCGCGACATGGATTATCTGGTGTCGCTCGACACCACGCTGCCGGTCGTCGAGGGCATCAACGAGATCGTCCACACCCTCTTCGAAGCGGTCGTGCTCGTCATCATCGTCGTCTTCATATTCCTGCAGAACTGGCGCGCGACGCTGATTCCGCTGATGACCGTGCCCGTCTCGTTGGTCGGCGCGTTTATTTTCTTCCCCCTCCTCGGCTTCTCGATCAACGTGCTCTCGCTGCTCGGTCTCGTGCTCGCCATCGGCATCGTCGTCGACGACGCGATCGTCGTCGTCGAGGCCGTGATGCACCACATCGAGCACGGCATGGCGCCGAAGGAGGCGACGATCAAGGCGATGGAGGAAGTGTCCGGACCCGTCATTGCCATCGGTCTGATTCTGAGCGCGGTGTTTGTGCCCGTCGGGTTCATGGGCGGCATCACCGGCCGGTTGTATCAGCAGTTTGCGATCACGATTGCGCTGTCGGTGCTGCTGTCGGTGATCAACGCACTGACGCTGAGCCCGGCCTTGTCGGCGCTGCTGCTCAAGCCGGCGGGAGGCAAGAAATCGTTCCTGGCGCCGTTCTACAACTGGTTCAACCGGGTGTTCGGCCGGTCGACGGACGCGTACGTGACGTTTGCGCATCTGCTGATTCGCAAGGCGTTCATGAGCTTCGTGTTCATCATCGTGCTCTGCTTTGTCATCGTCGGCCTGGTCCGGCGCATTCCCGGCGGCTTCGTGCCTGAAGAGGACCAGGGCTACCTCATGGTCAACGCACAACTGCCGGACGCGGCGTCGCTCGAGCGGACCGACGCGGTGATGAAGAAGGCGGAGGCGATTCTCGAAAAGAACGAGGCCGTGGAAGGGTTCAACACCATCAGCGGGTACTCACTCATCACGTCGGCGTACTCGTCGAACATGGGGTTCTTCTTCGTGCAGCTGAAGCCGTGGCACGACCGCACGACGCCGGAGGCGCACGCCAACGGCGTGATCGCGGCGCTCAATCGCGGGTTCCAGCAGACGATTCCTGAAGCGGCGGTCATTGCGTTCGGCCCGCCGGCGATCCCGGGCCTTGGCACAGGCGCCGGGTTCACTTTCGAGCTGCAGGATCGCAGCGGCGGCGCGCCAAGCTATCTCGCGGAGCAGGCGGCGAAGTTCATGGAAGCCGCGCGCAAGCGGCCGGAGATCGGACGGATCGCCACGCTGTATCGCGCGTCGGTGCCGCAGGTGTTCGCCGACATCGATCGCAGCAAGGCGCTCAAGTCCGGCGTGCAGTTGAACGACGTGAACACGACGCTCGGCGCGCTGCTCGGCAGCTCCTACGTCAACGATTTCAACCGCTTCGGCCGCGTCTACAAGGTGTACGTCCAGGCCGAGGCCGAGTTCCGCAAGGATCCGAAGCAACTCGGGCTCTTCTTCGTGCGCAATGCCAGCGGCGGCATGGTGCCGCTCGACACGCTCATCACGACGAGGCCGACGTCGGGACCCGAGTTCACCAACCGGTTCAATCTTTTCCGCGCGGCCGAACTGACGGGCGTGCCGGCCGAGGGCTATTCGTCGGGCGACGCGCTCGATGCGCTCGAACAGACCGCAAAGGAAGTGCTGCCCGGCGACATGAGCTTCGACTGGGCCGACATGTCGTACCAGGAACGCAAGGCGCCTGGCGTCGCGGTGGTCTTCGCGCTCGCGGTCCTCCTCGTGTTCTTGATCCTCGCGGCGCAGTACGAGAGCTGGGGCTTGCCGTTCAGCGTGCTCCTCGGAACGCCGTTTGCCGCATTGGGCGCGTACTTCGGGCTGTGGCTGCTGCGGCACTGGTCGCCGAGCTATGTGAACAACGTCTTCGCGCAGATCGGACTGATCATGCTGATCGGTCTCGCCGCGAAGAACGCGATCCTCATCGTCGAATTCGCGAAGGTCGAGTACGAGAAGGGCGTGCCGCTCGTCGAATCTGCGCTCAGCGCCGCCAAGCTCCGTCTGCGGCCGATTCTGATGACGGCCTTCGCGTTCATTCTCGGCGTCGTGCCGCTGCTCACGGCCACCGGCGCGGGCGCCGAGGCGCGCAAGGTCATGGGTGCCGCGGTGTTCTTCGGCATGTTGATCGCGACGATCCTCGGCGTCTGCCTCGTGCCGATGCTCTACGTCGTCGTCGAGAAGATCATGGGAAGCCGCAAGGCGCCAGCCGCGGCGACGACGCCGCCACCGGCGCCGGCGCCGGCGCATGGGAGTCACTGACGTGATGCGACCACGCGCCTCGGTTCGGATCCCGGTCATCGCGGCCGCCGGCCTCGCGGTGGCGGGCTGCACCGTCGGACCCAACTATCAGCGTCCGCAGATGCCGGCGCCATCGCAGTACCGCTTCGAGGAGACCTCCACGCAGGCCGAGTCGATGGCCGACATGAAGTGGTGGCAGGTGTTCGACGATGCGGCGCTGCAGGAGCTGCTGCGACAGGCGATCGCGAGCAATCTCGATCTGAAGATCGCCGCCGCGCGAGTCGAAGAAGCGCGGGCGCGCGCCGGCATCTCGAAGTCATTCCTGTATCCGCAAGTCGACGGCGTCGCCGGCTACAGCGTGCGCCAGGCCACGAACACACCCATCACGCCCGAGAATCCGGACGGGAGCAGCGTCAATCAGAGCGTGGCGGGCGGCTTTCAGCTTTCGTGGGAGCTCGATTTGTTCGGGCGGATTCGACGTCAGAACGAGGCCGCGTACGCGATGGTGCTCGCGAGCGAGCAGGCGCGCCGCGGCGTGATGGTCACGCTCGTCGGCGACGTCGCGACGAACTACTTCCTGCTGCGCGAGCTCGATTACCAACTCACCGTGTCGCGCGACACGCTGCGGCTGAACGACGAGACCGTGACGTACTTCCGGAACCGGCTCGAGGGCGGCGTGTCGAATCGCCTCGAGCTCGATCAGGCCGTTGCCAATCGCGCGCAGACCGCGGCGACGATTCCCGACACCGAACGGCAAATCGGCATCGTCGAGAACGCGATTGCGCTGTTGCTCGGCCGGCCGCCGGGCGAGGTCGCGCGGCCAGGCGGGGCCACGCTCGAGCTGCCACCTGCGATTCCCGCGGGCCTTCCCGCGCAATTGCTCGAACGGCGCCCGGACGTCGTCGCCGCCGAGGAGATGCTCGTCGCGGCCAACGCCGACGTGGGTGCGGCGAAAGCGCTCTTCTTTCCCCGCATCAGCCTCACCGGTTTTCTCGGCGGCTTGAGCGGCGACATCACAACGTTCCTGGGCGGCGATGGCGCGATTTGGTCGATTGGCGCGGGACTTCTCCAGCCGATCTATCAAGGCGGTCGCAACCGTCGCAACTACGAAGCCGCGCAGGCGGCGTTCACGGCCGCGGTGGCGGAGTATCAGAAATCCGCGCTGAACGGCTACCGCGAAGTGTCGAACGCGCTCATCACGATCCAGAAGCTCGCGCTGATGCGGGCGGAGGTCCAGTCAGGCGTGACGGTATTACAGGACGCGGCGGATCTCGCGAGGTCGCGATACGACTCCGGGCTCGCGAGCTACATCGAAATCATCCTGGCAGATCAGTCGCTCTTCCGACAGGAGCTGATCCTCGCGCAAACGCGCGGCGCCGAGCTGCGTGCGCGCGCTGAGCTCTATCGCGCGCTCGGGGGCGGCTGGCAGCAGCAGTAACAGTTCTTGCAGTTTCAATTTGGAGGCAACCGCATGGTGAGCAAGGTCAGAAATGGGCTCCTCGTCGTCGCAATGCTGGCACTCGTCGCGTCGCCAGCGCTGGCGCAGTCCCGCGCCGAAGTCGCCGTCACCTTCGGCTGGACGTTCGCCGATGGCGTTTCGTTCAACGGCACGCCGGTCAACGGCGTGACCTACAGCCGCGTAGATCCGAAAGACAGCGTGAGCTTCGGTTTCAGCGCCGGCGTCTTTTTGAACCACCAGGCCGAGATCGAGTTCCTGTGGAATCATCAGCCGACCAAGCTCGAAGTGAGCGGAGGCGCCGGGCCTGTGCTCTCCGGTGACATGAACGTCGACAACTATCACGCGAACTTCGTGTACAACGCGGGCGAGTACGACAGCAAGCTCCGCCCGTTCATCTACATCGGCTTGGGCGCGACCAACTATGGCGACGCGACGTTCCCGAGCCGCACGGTGCCCGGCCTGACGAAGTTCTCCTGGGCGCTCGGCGCGGGCGTCAAAGCGTACCCGTCGCCGCACGCGGGCATCCGCGCGGGCATTCGCTGGGTGCCGACCTACATCAAGACGGACTCCGCCGGTTGGTGGTGCGATCCGTTCTACGGCTGCTTCCCGGCCGGCAACGTGCAATACGCAAATCAGTTCGAGATGTCGGGCGGCGTGACGTTCCGCTTCGAGCCTGAGCCGGAGGCTCTGCCGGAATCGATGCCGGAAGATCGCTACTAACCGGGCACGGATGCCGGGAATGCTGTCCTCAATTGAGGAAAGTATTCCCGGTATAGTTTTTTTCAGCGCGCCACGAGCATCAACCACGCTGTGCCGATGACGAAGTACACAAGCATGCTGACGGCCGTGGTGATGGCGCCATAGCGGTACAGATCGGCCTGCGAGAGATAGCCGCTGCCGGCGAACAGCAGGTTCGCGCTCGAACCCTGCGGCGTGATTCCAGAAAAATAATTCGTCGCGAACAGCAGCTGCAGCGCGAGGACCGTCGGATTGACGCCGAGCTTCACGCCGACCTCGAGGAACACGCCGAAGAGCGCCAGCAGGTGCGCCGTCTGGCTGACGAAGAGGTAGTGCAGCAGGATGTAGGCGAGCACCAGCACGAGTCCCGCCGTCGGCGCGGCCAGTCCGCCCAGACCGCCCGCGAGTTTCTCGCCAAGAAAACTCATGAATCCAAGCGCGTTGAGCTGGCTGCTGATCGTGAAGAGCACGGCGAACCAGATGAACGTGGCGAGCACATCACCCTGGCCCGCGATGTCCTCCAGCGTCATCACGCCGGTCGCGAGCAGCACGCCGAGTCCGAGAAACGCAATCGCCGTTGAGTCGAGTCCGAACGTCGCCGCCGATGCCCACAACACGACCATGCCGATGAACACGACGAGGACGATCTTCTCGTCCCGGCTGAGCGGTCCGAGCGCGGCGAGGGCCTTCCGCGCGGCCGGCGGTGCTTCGGGTGTGGATTGCACCTCAGGACGGATGACCTTGTAGAGCACGAGCGGCAGAATCGCCATCGCGACGAGCGTCGGCACCGACGACGCGATCAGCCACGATCCGAAACCGATGTGGACGCCGAATCGCCGCGCGATTTCCGTGCCCAAGGGATTCGCCGCCATGGCCGTCAGCCACAGCGCCGACGACACACTCAAGCTCGCGATGCCCGAGAACATCAAGAACGCGCCGAGGCGCGGCCGCGCCCCGCCGCCGGGTTTGGCGCCCGACGCGCCGGCGAGCGAGAATGCCAGCGGATAGAGCACCCCCGATCTCGCCGTGTTGCTCGGAAATGCCGGCGCGATCACGGCGTCGAGCAGAAAGATCGAATACGACAAGCCGAGCGTCGATCGTCCGAAGATCGCGACGATCCAGTGGCCCGCGCGGACGCCGAGCCCGCACTTCACGACCGCGCTCGCGACGAGAAACGCGACGACGATGAGCAGGATGGTGCCGTTGCCGAAGCCGGCATAGGCGTCGCTCGCGGGCAGAATACCGCTGAGCACCGCCGCGGCGACAGCCAGCACCGACGCGGTGAAGATCGGGAGGGCGCCGGCGACGACCGAGAAGATCGCGGCGACGAAAATTGCGAACAGCCGCCAGGCGGGCAAGCCCAGACCTTCGGGCGCTGGCCAGAACCAGAGACCGAGGGCGAGGGCGAGCGTCGCAGCTTGCGCCGAACGTGCGCGCCCGCGAGCGCTCATGACGAGTGATGACGACGCTTGACGCGCAGCTGCGCGAGCGATCGTACGAGCGACGCGTTGACGGACGCGACCTCCTCGTCCGACAGTTTTTCCTCGAGTCGCGCCGCCGCGCGCTTCCGTGCTTCTTCGGCTTTGGCTTCGTCGATCTTTTCGGACGCGATCGCCATGTCGGTGACGATCGAGACCGATTCGGCCTCGATGTCGACCATCCCTTCGCCGACGGCCAGGTACTGTTCGTGTCCGTCCTTGTGCTGGATGATGATCTCGCCAGGCACGACTTGCGTGATGAGCGAGACGTGCTGCGGGTACACGCCGATCTGTCCGAGCACGCACGGCATCGTGACCATGAGGACGTCTTCGCTGTAGACGATGGCCTCGGGTGTGATGATTTCGAGCTTCAGCGTGGCCGCCATGTCTGCGATCCTCAGCTCGCCTTGTTCTCGCGAACTTCCTCGATGCCGCCCTTCATGTAGAAGTCGCCTTCAGGCACATCGTCGTGCTTGCCCTCGAGAATCTCCTTGAAGCCGCGCACGGTGTCGGCGACCTTGACCTGCCGGCCCTCGCGGCCGGTGAAGACCTGCGCCGAGCTGAAGGGCTGGCTGAGAAAGCGCTGGATCTTGCGCGCGCGGTACACCGTCACCTTGTCGTCGGGCGACAGCTCGTCCATGCCGAGAATCGCGATGATGTCCTGCAGGTCCTTGAAGCGCTGCAGCACGCGCTGCACGCCGCGGGCGACGTCGTAGTGCTCGCGGCCAACGATTTCCGGCGCGAGCGTGCGAGAGGTGGACGCGAGCGGATCGACCGCGGGGTAGATCCCGAGCTCGGCGATCGAGCGCTCGAGGACGATCGTCGCGTCGAGGTGCGCGAACGTCGTCGCCGGCGCCGGATCGGTCAGGTCGTCGGCGGGCACGTACACGGCCTGGAATGACGTGATCGAGCCCTTCTTTGTCGACGTGATGCGCTCCTGCAGGCTGCCCATCTCGGCCGCGAGCGTCGGCTGATATCCGACGGCGCTCGCCGTGCGGCCGAGCAGCGCCGACACTTCCGCGCCCGCTTGCGAGAAGCGGAAGATATTGTCGATGAAGAGCAACACGTCCTGGTTCTTCTCGTCGCGGAAGTACTCGGTGATGGCCAGGCCCGACAGCGCGACGCGCAGGCGCGCGCCAGGCGGTTCGTTCATCTGTCCGTAGACGAGTGCGATTTTCGACGCGCGAAGGTCCTTCTGATTGATGACGCCCGCGTCCGACATCTCGTGGTACAAGTCGTTGCCTTCGCGCGTCCGCTCGCCGACGCCCGCAAACACCGACACGCCGCCGTGGAGCTTCGCGATGTTGTTGATGAGCTCCATAATCACGACGGTCTTGCCGACGCCCGCGCCGCCGAACGCGCCAATCTTTCCGCCCTTGAGGAAGGGGCAGATCAGATCGATCACCTTGATGCCGGTCATTAGCACTTCCGGCGACGTCGACTGATCGGCCAGCGACGGCGGCGGACGATGGATGGGGTAGCGCTTTTCGGCCTCGACCGGCCCGCGCTCGTCGACGGGCGCGCCGGTGACGTCGAAGATGCGGCCCATAACGCCGTCACCGACGGGCATTGAGATCGGGCCGCCCGTGTCGCTGACCGTCAAGCCGCGCTTGAGGCCTTCGGTGCCCGACATCGAAATCGCGCGCACCCAGTTGTCGCCCAGGTGTTGCTGAACTTCGAGCGTGAGGTGCACGTCGCGTCCGAGCACCGAGAACTCGACCGTGAGCGCGTGGTTGATGGCCGGCAGCGCGTCGGAAAACTCCACGTCGACGACCGGCCCTGAGATCTGCACGATTCTGCCCGTGTTCATAACGTCGCCTCGCTCCTCATCCCGCCTGACCACCGGCAATTTCGAGCAGCTCCCGCGTGATGTTGCCCTGACGCAGCTTGTTGTATTCGAGGCTCAGGTCGCCGATGAGGTCCTCGGCGCTGTCCGTTGCGTTCTTCATCGCCACCATGCGCGCACTCTGCTCGCTCGCCTTGGCGTTGAGCAGGATGAAGTGCATGAAGAGATTCAGATAGTGCGGCAGGAGATAACCCATCACGTCGCCGGCACTCGGCTCGAACAACGTCTCGGTCGTGTCTTCGGCGAGCTCGCGCTCGTCGGGCGCGCCGGGAATCACGATGCCCGAGATCAAGCCCACGGGCAGCAGCTCGAGCGTTACGGCCTGCTGCGTCAGCGTGTTGACGAATCGCGTGGCGACGACCCGCACTTCGTCGACTTCGCGATCGAGAAAGAGCTTGCGGGCGAGCGCCGAAATTGCGCGGCTCTCGCCCCAGCGCGGCGAGTCGCCGTAGGCGAACTCAGCGGCCAGCTGGCGCTTCGATCGCGCGACGAACTGCGCCGCCTTGCGGCCGGCCGTGATGAAGACCGTCGACGCCGGGTCGTACGTGCTCGCCAGGCGAAACACGTTGGTGTTCAGCGCGCCGCACAGACCCTTGTCGGCCGCGACGAGGACGATGGCGCGCTTGCGCACCTCACGGGCGTCTTGCAGTGGATGTTTGATCGTCGTCGCACGGAGCGTCGCCTTTCGTTGGATGCGGTAGAGCATGCGCGCGAAGGGCTGCATCGCCACGGCCGCGTCCTGAGCCTTACGCATCTTCGACGCGGCGACCATCTGCATCGCGCGCGTGATCTGCGCGGTGCTCTTGATGGACCGGATCCGGCGACGCAGCTCGCGTGGGCTCGCCATGGCTCACTTCATCCACGTCTGCTTGAATTGCTCGGCGGCGGTCTTGAGATCGGCTGTGAGCGCGTCGCTGAGCGCCTTCTCCTTCGCGATACGCTCGAGCAGATCGGTCCGACGCGTCGTGAGGAAGTCGGTGAGCTGCGTTTGAAACTCCTTCATCCGTTCCACCGGCACATCGTCGGCGAAGCTGTTCTGCACGGCCCAGATGACCGCGACCTGAATTTCGACCGGAATCGGGTGGTACTGCGGCTGCTTGAAGATCTCGACGATGCGTTTGCCGCGATCGATCTTGGCCTGGGTCGTGGCGTCGAGCTCGGACCCGAACTGCGCGAAGGCGGCGAGCTCGCGGAACTGCGCGAGATCGCCCTTGAGCCGGCCGGCGACCTGCTTCATCGCTTTCACCTGCGCGGCCGACCCGACGCGCGAGACCGAGATGCCGACCGAAATGGCGGGCCGCACGCCTTGATAGAACAGATCTGTCTCGAGGTAGATCTGGCCGTCGGTAATCGAGATGACGTTGGTCGGAATGTACGCAGAGACGTCGCCGGCTTGCGTCTCGATGATGGGTAACGCCGTGAGCGATCCATTGCCGTACTGCTCGCCGACGCGGGCGGCGCGCTCGAGCAGCCGGCTGTGAAGATAGAACACGTCGCCGGGATACGCCTCGCGGCCCGACGGCCGCTTGAGGATGAGCGAGACTTGGCGGTACGCCACCGCGTGCTTCGACAAATCGTCGTAGACGATAAGCGCATCCATGCCGTTGTCCATGAACCACTCGCCCATGGCCGCGCCGGCAAACGGCGCCAGATACTGACTCGTCGCCGAATCCGCCGCGGGCGACGCGAGGACGATCGTGTACGGCATCGCGCCGGCGTTCTCGAGCACGCCAATGAGCTGCGCGATCGTCGACTGTTTCTGTCCGATCGCGACGTAGATGCAGTAGAGCGGACGATAGTCCTTGTCGCCTTTGGCTTCCGCGGCGCGATTGAGCTCCGCCTGGCTGATGATCGTGTCGATGCAGATCGTGGTCTTGCCGGTCGAGCGGTCGCCGATGATGAGCTCGCGCTGGCCGCGGCCGATCGGAATCATCGCGTCGATCGGCATGATGCCGGTCTGCACCGGCTGGCTCACCGGCCGTCGCCGAATGATGCCCGGCGCGATCTTCTCGACCGGATACGACGTGTCGCTCGCGATAGGGCCCTTGGCGTCGAGCGGCTCGCCAAGCGTGTTGACGACGCGCCCCAGCAGGCCTTTGCCAACGGGCACCTGCAGCAGCTTGCCTGTGCCGCGGACTTCGTCGCCTTCTTCGAGCTCCGTGTAATCGCCGAGGATGATGACGCCGACTTCCGTCTCATCGAGCGTGAGGGCGAGGCCCGTGATGCCGTGGCCGAGATCGATCATCTCGTTCAACATCACGTCGGCGAGGCCCTCGACGCGCGCGACGCCGTCGCCGATCTCGCGGATGATGCCGACGCTCTGCTTCGTGAGGGCGTTCTTCGCGCCGGTGATTTGCGCTTCGATGTCGCGAACCAGATCAGCCATGTCCTAGGGTCCTCGTCTTGCCGGATGGCGGCGCGGTCAGAGCCTCGCCTCGATGTCGTCGAGCCGGCCGCGGATCGAGCCGTCGTACACGTCGCTGCCGACCTGCACGCGCACGCCGCCGATCAGGGCCGGGTTTTCGACGAACGACGTGTCGATGCCCGGGCCGTGGTGCTTGGCCACGCCTGCAGCGAGATCGGCGCGGACTTGATCGGACAGCGGCACCGCGCTCTCGACGCGCGCCGAGTGCCGCTCGCGATCCAGCCGAACGAGGCGCTCGAACTCGGTGAGCACGATCGTAAAGCCTCGTCGTTTCGACGCAATCGCGAGTGCCACCGCCTTCCGCACTCGGGCGTCGTCGAGCACGCCATTGACCAGACACAGTCGGAACAGCTGCCGCGCCGTGCGCTGAGTTCGTCGTCTGGATGCCATGCCGGCGCTCCTCTAGGTGCGGAGCTCGCGCGCCGTCTCTTCGTTGAGGCGGCGCTGATCGTCGGGCGTGAGGACTTTTCCGGTCACCGCCGCAGTGGTTTGCAGCACCAGGCGGCCGATCTCCCGCTTGAGATCGGCCAGCATCTGCTCGCGATCGAGCGCGGCCGCCTCGTGCGCCTTGGCGACGATGAGTTCGGCCGTCGCCGTCGCCCGCTGCTTCTCCTGGGCTTGCAGGCGCGCCGCAGCCGCGTGCGCGTCTTCGATCAGCTTCGCGCCCTCCTGTCGGGCCTGCGCGAGGATGTCCTGACGGCGCCGCTCCGTCTCGTCGAGCTCGGCCTTGATCTTCGCGGCGTTCGCCAGGCCCTGCGCGATCTGTTCGCGCCGCTGAGCGAGCATCGTGAGGATCGGCTTGTAGGCCAGCCAGTACATTAGCGCACAGACGATCCCAAAGCTGACCGTTTGCGCAATGAGATGCGGCCAGTCCACGCCGAACGTCCGGGCGATCTCCTCGACCCGGCCGGGCGGCTCTTGCGCCACGAGTGCGACGATCATCATGACCGTCTACCTTCGATCATCTGCGCCCTACTTCACGAGGAAGAGGGCATAGAAGACGATCGCTTCGGCAAACGCGATCGCCAGAATGGCCTGCACCAGGATCTTCGTCGAAGCGCCGGGATTGCGCCCCACGGCCTCGGAGGCCTTCATACCGATGATGCCGACGGCGATAGCGGCTCCCAACGCCGCCAGACCCACGTGAATATTGCCGACCATCTGTCAGTTCCTTTCCTCTGCGGACCCCGCGGCGTGCGCCGGCTCCTCATGCTGGCAGATCAGCAGCGTGAAGACCGCGGTCAAGAGCATGAACACGAGCGCCTGCACCAACCCCACGAGCAGTTCGAGAAAGTAGAAGGGCACCTGCACGAGCCAGCCGATCCGCGGCATGGCAGCCATCGTCTCGAGCATGCTCTCGCCAGCGAAGATGTTGCCGTACAGCCGGAAGCTCAACGAGATCGGCCGGAAGAGAATCGAGATCACCTCGAGACATCCGGCGGCAAAGAACACGACGATGAGCAACACGCGGAGCGCGCCTTCGCTCTCGCCCTTCGGTGCGAACAGTTCTTTCGCGAAGCCTTTGACTCCGACTTCCTGCACGCCCCAGATGATCCAGAACGCGAAGAAGATCAGCGCCATCGCCAACGTCATGTTGACGTCCGCGTTGGCGCCGCGCAGCAGCGGCGCGTCGAGCCGAAAGCCCTGGGGCGTTTGCTGGCCCCAGCCGATCGATCCGATGCCCGGCACCAGGCTCACCAGGTTGGCCGCGAGGATGAAGATGAAGATGCTCGCGAACAGCCAGAACGTCCGATCGACCAGATGCGTGCCGATGATGTCCGCAAGAAATTTGTAGAGACTCTCGACGAGCCACTCGAAGAGGTTCTGCGTGCCCGACGGTACGGCCTGCATGTTCCGAGTGGCGACGCGGGCGAAGACGATGAGCCCGGCCGCCACGATCCAGGTCACCACCATCGAGTTCGTGATGGGCAGGCCGAAGACGTGGCCGATGTCCACGGCCTGTTGAGACAGACCGTGCTCCTCGCTCGCGGTCGGCCCCGCGAGCGCCAGGGACGGGCACAGGCCGACGATGCCTATGCCAGCAAGCGAGCACACCCAGCGGCCCTTCACCGCGCTGACAATGAGCAGGTTACGTACCACCGCGCCGGCCGGTGGCCACGCTCGAAGGAGACGTCTGGCCTCCGTAATGCCGGGGAAACTACGCTCGGTCGGAGGTCCGCTGCCGATCTAGGGCAAGCTCTCGCATCCCTCGCTTGGCACCGCTCCTGCACCCCGCACCCCGGACATGGCGGCGACGATGACCCACGAGGGTGGGACGATTTACCGCCTCGATGTCAGCGGCACGCTGCACAAGGCGGACCTCGAGCCGTGGCAACGTGTGCTTGCGACCGAGGCCGCGCACTTGAGCTCGGTCCGGCTGCTCGTCGTGCTCCGAAACTTCAACGGCTGGTCCGACGGCAGTGACTGGACCGACATGGAGTTCTACCAGACGCACGGCGACCGGATCGAGCGCATTGCCATCGTTGGCGATAACCAGTGGCGGGAGCAGGCGCTGATGTTCATCGGCGCTGGACTGCGACCCGCCGTCGTCGATTTCTTTGTGCCAGGAGCCCTCTCACAGGCGCGACACTGGCTCGAGCACTAATCCAGTCGACCGAACGACGAGACACGCATGGCCAAAGACGAGAAGTTGAAGCGCAAGGACTATGACAAAGAGCTCGCGAAGCTGCATGGCGAGCTCGTTCGTCTGCAACGGTGGGTCGTCCATAAGGGCCTCAAGGTGTGCATCGTCTTCGAGGGTCGCGATGGCGCGGGCAAGGGCGGGACGATCAAAGCGATCACCGAACGCGTGAGCCCGCGGATCTTCCGCGTCGTCGCGCTGCCGGCGCCGACCGAGCGCGAGAAATCGCAGATGTACATCCAGCGCTATCTGCCGCACCTGCCGGCGGCCGGCGAGATCGTGATCTGGGATCGCAGCTGGTACAACCGCGCGGGCGTCGAGCGTGTGATGGGATTCTGCTCGGAGAAGCAGGCGCGCGCATTTCTGAAGGTCTTGCCGGAGGTCGAGGACGCGATCGTCGAGTCCGGCGTCATTCTGTTGAAGTACTGGCTGGAAGTCAGCCAGGACGAGCAAACGCGGCGCCTCGAGGATCGGATCAACGACCCGCGGAAGGTCTGGAAGCTCTCGCCGATGGACGTCGAGTCGTACAGCCGGTGGTACGACTATTCACGCGCGCGTGACGAGATGTTCAAGGCGACCGACACGTCCTACGCACCGTGGTACGTGGTGCAGTCCGACGACAAACGTCGTGCGCGGCTCAACGTCATCGCGCACCTGCTGAGCAAGATCCACTACAAGACGGCCCCGCGCGAGAAGGTGAAGCTGCCCAAACGGCAGAAGCCGAAGGGCTACCGCGAGCCGAAGTATCCGTACAAGTACGTGCCCGACGCCTATTAGCGCCGCGTCACGCCGCGCCTTCGCGGATGAGGGCTCGGACGCACGCGACGAGCTCCGCAGGGTTGATCGGTTTGGGCATGTGCGTTTGATAGCCGGCACGGAGCGCGCGCGCTTTGTCTTCCGAGCGCGCGTAGGCGGTCAGCGCGACCGCCGGCAGCTGCGCGGCCGAGCCGAGCGGCCTCCTGCGAATTCGACTAATCAACTCGAACCCGTCGACGCGCGGCATGCCGAGATCGGCGACGAGGACGTCCGGACGCTCGGTGTCGAGAATCTGCAGCGCCGCCTCGGCCGACGCCGCCGCCAGCACGGTCGCCCCGGACGCTTCGAGGATGTCGCGAATCATCGTCAGCGCGTCCGTGTCGTCGTCGACGGCCAGGATCCGAAGGCCGTCGAGGTTCGCTGCGGCCTCCGAGTGCTCCATCGAATCTTCGAAGCGATCAACGTTCGAGTCCCGCGAGGCCGCCGTCGCGGCCATCGTGGGCAGCGTGACGGTGAACGTCGCGCCCTTGCCGACGCCTTCGCTGGCGGCGTCGATCGACCCGCCGTGCAGTTCGGCGAGCTGGCGGGCTATCGCGAGGCCCAGTCCGAGTCCGCCGTGGACCCGGGCCATGCTCGCGTCGGCCTGACGAAATCGCTCGAACAAGTGCGGTAAGAACTCCGGAGCGATGCCCGCGCCGTTGTCGCTCACGACGAGAAGAATCTTCCGCTGGCGCCGTTCGACGCTCACCTTGACGCGGCCGCCCCGGTCGGTGAACTTGATGGCGTTGGTCAGCAGATTCCACACGATCTGCTGCAGGCGTTCTGGATCGCCCGCGGCGCGGCCGAGGCCAGGAGCGATCTCGGTCTTAATCTTGATGCCTTTGACGCTCGCGCTGAACTGCACGCACTCAATCGCGCGGCGCACGACGTCGGCCGCGTCGACGGACTGAATCGTGAGGTGCATCTTGCCCGCGACAATGCGCGAGACGTCAAGCACGTCCTCCACGATCTGTGTCAGCGACTCGGCGTTGCGCTCGACGGCTTCGAGCGCGCGCGGCTGCTTGTCGGCCGGAAGCAGGCCAGATCGCAGCATGCGTGTGTACCCGAGAATAGTATTGAGCGGCGTGCGCAGCTCGTGCGAGAGCGTCGCGAGGAACTCGTCTTTGAGCCGGTTGGCCTCGACCAGACTGCGGTACAGCTGGTCGTTCTCACTCTCCGCTCGGCGCCGCTCGCTCACGTCTCGCGCGATTTTCGACGCGCCGACGACCGCGCCCTGTTCGTTGTTGACGGGCGAGACGGTCAGCGAAATCGGCACGAGTGATCCGTCCTTGCGCTGCCGGATCGTCTCGAAGTGATCGACCTTCTGTCCGCGGCGAATCTGCGCGAGCACTTCGTCTTCTTCGAACTGGCGATCGGCGGGAATGATTCTGCGGATCGACGTGCCGATCATCTCCTCGGCCGAGTACCCGAACATCTGTTGCGCGGCGCGGTTCCAGGTGATGACGATGCCGTCGAGATCCTTCGAAATAATCGCGTCGTCGCTGCTGTCGACGATGGCGGCCAGACGCTTATCGGCCTCGCTCATGCCCATCCGCATCCTGTCAGAAGCTTAACAGCTAAGATGAGTCGGTAGAAGACAACGTGCACGCCGTCGTCGAGCAAACTCGTCGCGCCTTGAAGGGGACGCCGCCATCAGCCAACACGCCCCACGTACGGATCGAAGGAGAACAACGGGACGAGCTTCCGGGAATCCGCTGCCCGAGATGTCAGTGGCGTCCTTCTCCATCGAGCCGGTGGTGCTGCCTCTGGAGCGGCGACGGGCCGGAGCCACGATTCAGCTGGTGTGGGACCTTGTGGAACACGTTCACCACCCATGGTCGCTGTCCCACCTGCGCGCACCAATGGCGCTGGACGTCATGTTTCCAGTGCACCGAGTGGTCGCCGCATGACGACTGGTACGAGATTCCGGACGCGCGGCCCTGATCGTCGGGTGCTAATGTCGTAAATCATGAAGCCTTTCCTCTTGAGTGTTCTCTTCCTTGGC
Source organism: uncultured Solibacteraceae bacterium (assembly GCA_964419785.1). GTDB lineage: Bacteria > Acidobacteriota > Vicinamibacteria > Vicinamibacterales > SCN-69-37 > DATEGZ01. The sequence continues at coordinate 24,005 of CAYQRM010000228.1, forward strand.
GCGAGCCTGACGGCGCAACAGACCCCCGCCTCCAGCCTCAACACGGCCGGCATCGACCAGGTGTTTGGCATGACCGGCCAGATGCAAGGTGATGTCTACCGGCTCGGATTTCCGCGGACCGATTTGAGCGTGACCGTGCACGGCATCGCCATTCGGCCGGGTCTGGCCCTCGGCAGTTGGGCCGCGTTTCGAAAAGCCGGCGGGCAAGCAGTCGTGCACGGCGATCTCGTGCTGCTCGACTCCGAGGTCAATCCGGTCATCTCGCGGCTCGAAGACCACGGGCTGCAGATCACCGCCGTGCATAATCATCTGCTCGATGAGACGCCGAACGTGATGTACGTGCATTACTGGGGTCAAGGGCCGGAGGCGGCGCTGGCGACGAGTCTGCGATTCGCGCTACTCGCGTCAAAGACGCCGCTCGCTCCGGCGGCTGCGCCCGCGCCAGGCGCGCCGGCGCCGGATCCGGGCTTTGACGCCGACGCGTTTCAGAAAGCGCTTGGCCGTACCGGTGCCGTCCGCGGCGGCGTGCTGTCGATTGGCGTGCCGCGTCCGGAGAAGATCACGATGATGGGCGTCGAGCTGCCGCCGGCGATGGGCATGGCGACGTCGATCAACGTGCAGTCCGCGGGCAATGGGCGCGTGGCGGCGACGGGCGATTTCGTGATGATCGATGACGAGGTCAATCCGATCGTGAAGGCGCTTCGCGCGCACAATATCGCCGTCACAGCGTTGCACAATCACATGCTGCACGGCACGCCGGCCCTGTACTTCATGCACTTCTGGGCGGAGGACACCGCGCCGAGCGTGGCGGCCGGCCTCAAGGCGGCCGTCGATCTGTTGGCCAAGTAGCCTGGATGACAGAGACGCCCCGCGTCACGTGGTGGCACGTTACGCTCGGCTGCGTCCTCGCCGTGCTCGTCATTGGTGTCGCCGCACGCGTGCCACGCGACGTCGCGCCCGATTCGGATTTCGCGGTCATCGATTCACAGGTTCTTCAAACGCTGCGCGGCTGGCAGCCGGTCGGCGCGTACTCCCGGTTCGGCGCGCATCATCCCGGCCCGCTGTACTTTCAAGCCCTTGCCCCGGCGTACCTCATTAGTGGATACCGGCACCTGAGCGTCGAGCTCACTGTCGCATTGATCAATGTCGCGGCGGTGATCGGCCTCTGGTGGCTGATTCGCCGGCATGCGCGATCGCAAGCGACGGTCGTGGCGAGCGTCGTGTTTGTCGGCCTCTACCTGTGGCGGATGGACGGACTGCTCGTAAGCCCGTGGAATCCGCACGTGCCCTTGATGCCATTCGCATTGCTCCTGGTCGCGGCGGCGGCCGTGGTCGCCGGCGCGATCCAGCTCTTGCCGCTCGTCGTTCTGCTCGCGTCATTCGTCGTGCAGGCGCACATGGGGCTGGTGCCGGTGACCGCAGCGACAGCTGTGGTGACTGCGGCGGTTGTCGCGATTCGGATCATCAGAGCCCGACGGAGCGCCGCGCCGCCCGTTCCGGCGATCGATCCGGCGATTCGTCGAAGCGTGATCGCTGCCGGCTGCGTCGCCGCGCTGGTGTGGGCCGTGCCGATCATCGATGAGGTGCGTCCGAGCGGCATGCACAACCTCCGCGAGCTTGCGCACTTCTTCGGGACCGCGACGCCATACAACCCGCGTCTGGCGGGGCATGCGTTCGAGCAGTTGGTCATCGCGCCGTTCTCGCCGCAGCTCGGACTCGAGTGGGGCGGCCTGCACATTCCGCCGACCGATCCGGCAGTACGAGCGACGATGATCGCCGAAGGGATCGCCTTGGCAGTCGCGACGGTCATGGCGTGGCGGCGCCGGCATGGATTCGAAGCGGCGCTTGGCGCGCTCTGCCTGGCGGGATCGATCGCAGGATTGATCGCCGTGCGTCGTTTGCCCGAGGAAGTGCACGAGTACACCGTGCTCTGGGTGACGGTGCTCGGTGTGTTGATCTGGACCGTGATCGCCGGCGAGCTCGTCGATTGGATCGCGGGCGCGATTCGACGACCGGCGGGCGAGTCCCGGCCGGCGCTCGCGGGGATCTTGCTGTCGATCGCCAGCGCGGCGGTCGCGCTTCTGGCCGCGCAGCAATTGATGAGCTGGCGCGAGAAGGACGTGCGATCGTCGCCGCAGATCGAGACGCTCACGTCGCTCGTGCGCCAACAGCTTCCACCGCGCGCGGGCGCGCGTCCGATGATCCTCGTGCCGCAGGACATCTGGGGCGTCGCCACCGGCGTCGTCCTTCAGCTCTATCGAGGCGACGTGCTGCCGATGGTCGACGCGGATTGGGTGTCGATGTTCGGGACGCCGTTTGCGCCGACCGCGCCGCCGGACGTGACGGTCACGTTCGCGCAGGAAGAGCAGCATCTCAACGACGTCGAGCACCGCGTCAACTACCGGTTGCTCGGCCGCGCCGGTGACGTCTACGCATATCGCGTCGACCCGATGCCGGCGTCGACGGTCGCCGCGGGCACACTCGCGATCACCGACTACGCGCGATCGCTGCTTGTTCCGCCCAGCCGCCTCGTTGACGCAGTCGTCGAGCCGGCCGTTCCGGCCGCGCGCGTGGGATTTGCCGATACCGAAGACTATGTGACAGTGCGTCTGCCGGCTGGCGCGATCGGCGTGCGCCTGTGGGGATCGCCGGGCACGGTGTGGCAGCTCCGATGTGCGACCGACGATCGGCCGTTTCAGCGAACGGGACGCGTCACGATTGCCGAGGGCCCGTCGCCCGGGCGAGGCGAGGCATATCCAACCGAATTCCCCGCCTGCCAGTTGCTGAAGATCGCGCCTGCGCAATCGGGCGGCGAGTACTGGCTGACGGAAGTGCAAGTTCTGATCTCGTCATCTAAATGACACTCGGGCGGGTCCACATCGGTGCTAACGTGACGTGAGTCTTCATGCGCGCCGGAGTGGTGGCCCTCGCGATGACAATGTTCGTGGCGACGAGCACGGTCGCGCAGGCCGAGGTTCGTTCCAACGCACCTTCGTGACCAGGCAGACGCTACTCTTTGATTCTTTCGTACGTCGCGTGCGTCACGTTCGTGTTGCCCTGCGCGTTGGTCGAGTAATAGCTGACCTCGATCGTATTGTTGTCCGCCGACAGCACGTTGAGCAGGAGCTGGACGACCTTGCCCTCGGTGTTCTTGTAGATGATCTCGTTGATCTTGTCGTTGATGACGCGGACCGACGCGGTCGCCGTGCCGTTGCGGCCCGTCACCGGATAGTCCTTGCCGTCGAACATTGTCGTGTAGCCCCACGACGACTTGTTGCCGGAGGCGTTGACCGAGTCGATCGTCACTTTCATGCCGGTGCCGTTGTAGGCCTCGTAGGTCATGATGTTGCTCGACGCCGGATTGTCTGACTTCAGCTTCCACTTGGCGAAGCGTGGGTTGGCGTCCTGCGCGGCGGTCGAAACAACGAACATGATCGTGGCCAGCACAGCCAGTGCCGGAGCGAATCGTCTGGTACGCATGGGGCCTCCAGGGTGCGAAACGCGCCTACTGTAACCTAACTGGCCCTATACTCGCGTTTCTAGGCCCGCGGGGTCTGATGCCGCTCGCTCCCGGCTCGCGTCTCGGCCCGTACGAAGTCGTCGGCAGCCTCGGCGCCGGCGGTATGGGCGAGGTTTATCGCGCGCGCGACACGCGCCTCGGCCGCGAGGTCGCGATCAAGATTCTTCCGCCTGACGTCGCGCAGGATCGCGCGCGGCTCGAGCGCTTCGAACGAGAAGCGCGCGCGGTCTCGGCGCTCAATCATCCCCACATCGTCACGTTGCACGAAATCGCGACGAGCGAGTCCGGTCCGTACATCGTGATGGAGCGCATCGACGGGCAGTCGCTGCGCGAGATCCTCGCGGCCGGTCCGATGCCCGTGCGGCGGCTGCTCGCGATCGCCGCGCAGATCGCCGAGGGCCTCGCCAAAGCGCACGCCGCCGGGATCGTCCACCGTGATTTGAAGCCCGACAACGTGATGGTGAACGCCGATGGCTTTGTCAAGATCGTCGACTTCGGACTCGCGAAGCTCGTGCTCGACGAACTCGACGGACTGCCGGCTCACGAGGCCACGACCGTCGCGCGACACACAGAGTCGGGCATGGTGCTCGGCACCGTCGGCTACCTCTCGCCGGAGCAGGCGGCCGGCAGGCCCGTCGATTTTCACGCTGACCAGTTTGCGTTCGGCGCGTTGATGTACGAGATGGCGACTCGCGAGCGCCCGTTTCGGCGCGGGACGTTCGTCGAATCACTCGCGGCGACGATGCGCGACGATCCAGAGCCGCTGCGCTCGAAGCGTCCGGACGCCCCGGCTCAGCTTGGATGGATTGTCGATCGCTGTCTCGCGAAAGATCCGAACGCGCGCTTCGCGTCGACAACCGATTTGGCGCGCGACCTCGCGGACCTGCGCGACCATCTGTCGGAGATCACGCGCGCGCCGGCCGAGGGCCTGGTCGGCAGCGCGCGTCCGCCCGTCGAACGCTCCCGGCGTTGGCTGGCGCTCGCACTCGCGCTGGCCGCGTTTGCCGCCGCGATCGGCGGCACATATCTCCTCACGCGTTCGACAGCGACCGCGGCGATTCCGTCGTATCGGCCGCTCACGTTCGGGCGCGGCATCATTACCGGCGCGAAATTCTCGACCGACGGCGGCTCGGTGTACTACAGCGGCGCGTTCGGCGGCGGATCGTCGAAGGTGTACGTCACGCGTGTGGACGCGGCGGCGTCCGAGCCGCTGAACATGCCGGCCGCGACCATTCTGTCGGTGTCACGAAAAGGCGAGCTGCTCGTGCTGCTCACCGACGGTCTCGTTCAGGGCCAGTCGGCCGGCACGCTTGCACGCGTCGCGCCGGTGGGCGGGACGCCGCGTCAGATCGCCGAGCGTGTGCTCGACGCCGACTGGGCGCCTGATGGCGAGCAGATGGCGGTGCTCCCCGCGGACAAACCGCTCGAATACCCGGCCGGGCGTCGTATCGCCGCCGACGCGTTCCAGCCGCGCGTTTCGCCTCAAGGCGACAAAATCGCGTCGGTCAGCTCGGGCGCGGACGGCGGGATCGACATCCGCGATCGCGACGGTCATTCGCTGCTTCATTACAAGATTCCGTACGTCTTCGGTCTGGCGTGGACGCCCGATGCGCGCGAGGTCTGGTTCACCGGGGCGGATAGCGGCGATGGATCGGGCCGAGCGCTGTATGCGCTGTCGCTCGACGGCCGCCGGCGGCTGCTGGCACGGGTGCCGGGCGCGATTACGATCCAGGACATCTCGCCCGACGGCAAAAGCGCGCTGGTGTCGTCGGGCGCCGCGTGGCTTGGCGCGATGGCGTTCCATCCGCGTGACAATCGCGAGCAATCGCTCGATCTTTTCGGACGCACGGAGGTCGTGTTCCTTTCGGCCGACGGACGATGGGTCGCGGCGCTGGATCGGCGCGATGTCGCACGCGGCGTGTACATGAAGTCGGTCGATGGCACGCAGACATTCCGCCTCGGCGACGGCGAGCCGCTCGCGATCTCGTCGGATGGCAGCCACGTGCTCATCGGATTCGAAGGGCCGCCGATCCGGCTGGCGCTGATGCCAACGGGTGCCGGGACGCCGATCGACGTGCCGATTCCCCCCGGCTCGAATCCGCTCCTCGCTCACTGGTCCGAGGACGGCCGCCGCCTGTTCATGTTGATGGCGCAGAACGGTCACCCCACCAGCGTCTTCGTGCGCGAGGCTGACAACTCGTGGCGATCGGTGTCGCCGGAAGTCGTGCAGTACGAATTTGCCGTCTCACCCGACGGACATACGGTGGCCGCGTGGGACGCCACGAGCACCGTGACGCTGTTTCCGGTGGACGGCGGCGGATCGCCGAAGCGCCTCGACGGGGTGACGGGCGTGCCGCTCGGTTGGAGCTCGGACGGGAAGTCGATCTTCTTGCGGCGCGAGCTCGTCTTGCCACCGGTGCCGATCATGCGGCTCGATGTCGCGACCGGCCGCGTCGAGAAGCTCTTCGATCTCGGTCCTGCCGATCCGAGCGGCATCTCCGAGATTCCGTGGATTCGTCCTTCGAAGGACGGCAACGTCTGGGCGTTCACCTACGCGCGCCTCAGCAACGAGCTCTACCTCGTCCAGGGACTGCGGTAACATCGTCGCGTGTTCACTCTGCCAAAAGGTTTCACGACCGGCGAGCCCGTGCGCTGGCGCCGGATTCCCGGGCTGGTCCTGGCCGAGGTCGAGTACGCACCCGGACAGGTGATCGTCGAAGAGCACCGCCGCGCGCGGTTCGTGCTGCCGATCCGCGGAGCGCTGTTCGAGCTCGATCCTCGCCGGGCGCGCGAAGGCGGCGTGTTGTTCTTCCAACCGGCCGGCGAAACGCAGGCGTACCGAGCATCGACCGCCGGCGCGACGTGTTTGATTCTCGAAATGGACGAGGTGTGGTTGATGCGGGCCCGCGCGCATGCGCCGGTGCTGCGGCGCCGCGCGGCGTTTCGCAGTGGCCTCGTCGTGCATCTCGCTCGGCGGCTCTATGGTGAATTCCGTCTGCGCGATGAAGTGTCGCGGCTGGCGATCGAAAGCATCGCGCTCGGCCTGCTGGCAGAAGCGTCGCGTCGCGCGACCAAACAGGATCGCGAAATCGCGCCGGCGTGGCTTGTCCACGCGCGCCAGTTCGTCGAGGTGCACTTCGCCGACCGCGTGTTGCTCGCGACAGTCGCCGCGATGGTCGGCGTCCATCCCGTCCACCTGGCGCGAACGTTCCGACGTACGTACGACACGACGTTTGCCGAGTACGTGCGCGAGCTGCGCGTCGAGTACGCGCGCCGTCAGCTGGTCTCGAGCGGCACGTCGCTCAGCGACATCGCCGCCGCGGCGGGATTCTGCGATCAGAGCCACTTATGCCGGCTCTTCAAGCGCGCGACGGGCTTGAGCCCCGCGGAATACCGGGGGGCATTTGGATCAAGTTAGAAGTTCAAAGCCAGAAGTTGGAAGTTCGGAGCGCGACGCTGTCGGACTGCGACGCTGTCGTTCCGCGACGCTGTCTTTCCGAAACTTCTAACTTCTGGCTTCGAACTTCTAACTTGATCCAGCTCAGCTCGCGCTAAGCCCATCCAAACTCGTTCTTTTCATCCAAGACACCGAGCGGTCCCTCGCTTCACGCTTGAAGGATGGACCTCTTTGCGAAGAAGCCGCTCGGCCAGCTCAAAGCCGAGGCTGAAACGAGCCTGCTGAAGCGTTCGCTCGGGCCGTGGAACCTGACCGCGCTCGGCATCGGTGCGATCATCGGCACCGGCATCTTCGTCCTCACGGGCACGACCGCCGCGAACAACGCGGGACCGGCGATTGTGATCTCGATGATCATTTCTGCGGTCGGCTGCGTGTTCGCGGGACTCTGTTACGCCGAGTTTGCGTCGATGGTGCCGGTCGCCGGCAGCGCCTACACGTACGCGTACGCGACGATGGGGGAGTTGATCGCGTGGATCATCGGCTGGGACTTGATTCTCGAATACGCGCTCGCGATCTCGACGGTCGCGGTCGGGTGGTCCGGCTATTTCGTCAGCTTCATGCACAACCTCGGCATCGACATCCCGATGGCCTGGGCGTCCGCGCCGACCAATCTCCCCGCCGCGTTGATCGTGCTGGTCGTCACGGGCCTGCTGGTGATCGGCATCCGCGAGTCGGCGAACACGAACACGGTGCTCGTCTTCATCAAGGCCGCGGTGCTCATCGTCTTCATCGTCGCGGGCGCCGGGTACGTGCGGTGGACGAATCTCACGCCGTTCGTGCCGGCCAACACCGGCAATTTCGGCGAATTCGGCTGGAGCGGCGTCTTGCGCGGAGCGGGGATCATGTTCTTTGCGTTCATCGGATTCGACGCCGTTTCGACCGCGGCGCAGGAGGCGAAGAATCCGACGCGCGACATGCCGATCGGCATTCTGCTCTCGCTCGGCATCTGCACGATTCTCTACATCGGCGTCGCGATTGTGCTGATGGGCATCGTGCCGTACTCGTCGCTCAACGTCCCCGATCCGCTCGCGATCGGGATCGACTCGACGGGCCTCACGTGGCTCAGTCCGGTCGTCAAGATCGCGGCGCTCTTCGGACTCTTCAGCACGATGGTCGTCAATTTCATCGGCCAGACGCGCGTCTTCTTCTCGATGAGCCGCGACGCCCTGCTGCCGCCGCTTTTCGCGCGCGTCCATCCGCGCTTCCGCACGCCGCACATGAGCACGATCATCACGGGCGTGCTCATCGCGCTCGTGGCCGGCGTGACGCCGATCACCGTCCTCAGCCAGCTCGTCAGCATGGGCACGTTCCTCGCGTTCGTGCTCGTCAGCCTCGGCGTCATCATCTTGCGCCGAACGGCGCCCGACTGGCCGCGACCGTTCCGCACGCCCGCGGTGCCGCTCGTCCCGATGCTGGGCGCCGTCTTCTGCATCGCGCAGATGGTCAGCCTCCCGCAAACCACCTGGATCCGCCTGATCGTCTGGCTCATCGTCGGACTCGTCGTGTACTTCACCTACGGCCGGTTGCGCGCGCGAGAACGCCGCACGCGCGCCGAGCTCGCTCGCGCGAATTGAGACGGCGCTGGCCCACGGAAGAGCGGCTTACGAAGTTGATCGCTCTTTCCGGACGCGGCGAAGTGGCTGAGGTCACGCATGCTAGACTCGTCAGACAGCGCGTCGGACCGCGGTCCGGACCCTGTGCAAGTTCAGACGACGAACCGCGTCAGGGCCGGAAGGCAGCAGCGCTAAGTCGATCCTGTGCTGTGCCGCAGGCCCTCCGGGCCGCGGTCGGGCTCGCTTCGCGAGACTTCTAACTTCTGGCTTCTAACTTCTAACTTGACCCGTGCCTTCCACACACCTTGCTCTTGCCCGCAAATGGCGTCCGCAGCGCTTTGAAGACGTCATCGGACAGCGCGGCGTCGTCCTGACGCTGAAGAACGCGATTTCGAGCGGGCGCCTCGCGCAGGCGTACATCTTTGCCGGTCCGCGCGGCGTGGGGAAGACGACCACCGCGCGCATTCTCGCGCGCGCGCTCAACTGCGAGAAGGGCCCGACGGGCGAGCCGTGCGGCAAGTGCGACGCGTGCCGCGAGATCGCGGAAGGCCGCGACGTCGACGTGCTCGAGATCGACGCCGCCACCCACACCGGCGTCGACGCCGTCCGCGAGGTCATCGTCGAGCCGCTCGCGATGGCGCCGATGCGCGATCGGTTCAAGATTTTTATCATCGACGAAGTGCATCGCCTCTCGAAGCAGGCGTTCGACGCCCTGCTGAAGTCGATCGAAGAGCCGCCGCCGTACGTCAAGTTCATGATGGCGACGACGGAACTGCACGCGGTGCCGGCGACGATTCAGTCGCGGTCGCAGGTGTTCGAGCTCAAGGCGCTGCCGTTCAGCTCGATTCGCGATCAGCTCAAGACCGTCACCTCCTCGGAGAACGTGACGATCGAGGACGGCGCGCTGGCGCTCATCGCGCGGTCCGCCGAGGGCAGCATGCGCGACGCGCTGTCGGCGCTCGACCAGGTGCTCGCGTTCACGAGCGACAAGGTCACGGTCGGCGACGTCAGCACGGTGCTCGGGCTGATCGGGCGAGACGTGCAGTTCGACATCGCGGAGACTGTCGCGCGCGAGGATGTGGCCGCCGCGTTCACGCTCGCTGGCGTTGTCGTCGAAGGCGGTTTTGATTTGCGTGTCGTCTGCCGCGAGCTGGCACGGCTGGTGCGCGACTTGCTCGTCGTGCGAATCGATCCTGCGCGACTCGAGGATCCGGAAATCGCGTCCGCCGAGGAGCGTGACCGCTTGAAGGCGCTGGCCGCACAATACTCACGCGAGGATTTGCTGCGGTCGTTCGATTTGATCTCGCGCGCCGAATCGGAAATCCGGTACTCGTCGCAGCCGCGTCATCATTTCGAGATGGCGCTCGTGAAGTGGATTCAGCTCCGCAAGCTCACGCCGATCGAAGAAGTGATCGCGTCGATGCAGAGCGGCGGCAGCGCCCCAGTCGCGCCGCGCCCGATGTCGGCGCCGGCTCGTCCGGCCGCGCCTGGCCCCCCGAAGAGCGTGGCGCCACCGGAACCTCATGGAGCCTCAGGCGCGGATTTGAAGTCATCGTTACTCTCTTCCATCCGCGAGCAGAACAAGGTGTTCTTCGGAATGGTGGTGGCGCAGGCGCAAAACGTCGCCGTGGAGCGCGACACGGTGGTTTTCACGTTCGCGCCCGTGCACAAGACGTTGCGCGCACAGCTCGAAGGCAAGCGCGCGTGGCTCGAGCAGCTGGCGCAATCGGTTGCCGGCCGTAAAATCACCGTTGCGGCGCGCGAAGGTCAGCCCGCGCCGGCCACAGCGGCTGGCGACGACGACCAGGCCTCGCGCAAAGCCGGCCTCCGCGACCGCGCGAAAGCGGAACCGACCGTTCAGGCCGTGCTCGACGTCTTCGGTGGGGAAATCGAGGACGTCGAGGAAATCGATAGATAATCTGTTTCAATCCTCCAGCCCCTCGGACGCCGGACCCCGGACCAAGGACGACGCATGAATATTCAAAAGATGATGCAGCAGGCCCAGCAGATGCAGGAGAAGCTGCAGAAGCAGATGGGCGAGATGCGAATCGAGGCGACCGCCGGCGGCGGCATGGTGACCGTCACGGTCAACGGCCACAAGCAGGTGCTCGCCGTGAAGCTCGATCCCGAGGTCGTGTCGAAGGACGATGTCGAGATGCTGCAGGATTTGATCGTGGCCGCGATCGGCGACGCGCATCGCAAGGTCGATGAAGCGCTCGCGAGCCAGATGCAGGGCATGATGGGCGGCCTCCGCATTCCCGGGCTCTCTTGATGGCGCGTCAGGATCCCCTGGGCGAGCTCATCACCGCACTCCAACGCCTGCCGGGGATTGGCGCGAGAAGCGCGCAGCGGCTCGCGTATCACTTGCTCAAGACGCCGCGCGAAGAGATTGACGCGCTGGCCGCGGCGATGCTCTCGGTCAAAGAGAAAGTCACGTACTGTTCGATCTGCGGCAACATCACCGATGTCGATCCGTGCGCGTACTGCACGGCTGGCGATCGCGACAGCCGCCTCGTGTGCGTCGTCGAGCAGCCGGAAAACGTCGCCGCCGTCGAGAAGACGCGCGGCTTTCGCGGTCGCTACCACGTGCTGATGGGCGCGATCGCGCCGCTCCAGGGCATCGGCCCGGACGATCTCAAGATCAAGCCGCTCCTCGCGCGCGTCGCCGGCGGCGGTATCGAAGAAGTGATCCTCGCGACCAATCCCACCGTGGAAGGCGAAGCGACCGCGCTCTATCTCGCCAGGCTGCTCAAGCCGCTCGGTCCGCGCGTCACGCGCATCGCAATGGGCGTTCCCGTCGGCAGCGATATCGACTACACGGACGAGTTCACGATGTCGAAGGCGATCGAAGGCCGGCGCGAGATGTAGACAGCGAACCTGGACTGAGTGCGGTGTCCGCACGATAGAGTAGACACCGTGAGCGAGACCTCAACCACGTCAGACACCGCCGACGAAGCGTTGGCTCGCCTGGTTGCAGGCAACGAGCGCTTCGTTCGCGGCGAGGCGCGATTTCCAACCGTGCAGAAGGAGATCCTCGCCGGCCTGGCCGCAGGTCAGCAGCCGTACGCCACCATCCTCGGCTGCAGCGACTCCCGCGTCCCGCCCGAGCTGATCTTCGACGCGGGCTTCGGCGAACTCTTCATCATCCGCGTCGCCGGCAACGTCGTCTCGCCGGACGTCATGGGCACACTCCAATACGCCGCCACGCATCTGCGCACGCCGCTCTTTGTTGTGCTCGGTCACGAGGGCTGTGGCGCGGTGGACGCGGCGCTGGCGGTCAAATTCGACCGCGCCCAGATGCCGTCGCGGATCTCCGTGCTCGTCGATGGCATCCAGCCGGGCCTGCACGATTTACCGTCAGCTTCGTCGCGTCGCGATTTGTCGCGAGCCGCCGTCGAAGCCAATGTGCGCTGGTCCATGCACCAGGTGCTCGAGACACCCGAAGGCAAAGCTCGCGTGGCTGGAGGCGTGATGAAGCTCGTCGGGGCGGTGTACGAGCTCGAGACGGGACGCGTCAGATTTTTGGAGTGAGCGCGATCGCCACGCAGTCATCGTCGATGGCATCACACCCTGCACGCAATAGCCGGCGGCTGCCTATCGCCGTTGCACGCCCCGTCTGACCAATAGCGCCATCCCAACCACCGCCCACACGAGCACGCGCCCGGTCCGAACGAGCGAGAGCGTCGTGCCGACGCCCTTTAACATGCCGATCGCGAGCGCGACCTGCTCCGATCCGAACTGATCCACGCCAAGTCGTAGCGGGACGACGCGAAAGATGATGTTCGAGACCCGGCTGAACGTATCGAGCACGAAGGCCTCGAGCGGCGCGGATATTCCTGTCAGCAGCCAGATGGTGAACCACGCTTCGGTGAAGCTGAGCGCGTGGAAGGCCGTTTCGCACGCGATGACGACCCCGAGTCGGCCGGACTGCTGGCCGACCGATCCGTACGTCCGCACCTCGAAATCGCGCACCCGCTCGACGACGGTATCGAGATGTGCGAAGGGCACGCGCGAGAGCACCGCGCTCGCGACCGCGGGTTTTTGCCACGCGAGCCACGCCGCGACTGCCAGCACGGCCGCCATGGCGACGAGCGCGATGATGCCCGCCCAACGCAAGCCCGGATCGAGCGGGAACGCGAGCAGCAGCGCCGCCGTGCCGAGCACGATGTAAATGGCGACCGAGACGCTGTAGAAAAAATTCTCTGCGGTCAGCGCCGCGAGTGCCTGCGCCGTCGAAACACGGCCGCCAAGGTACATCGCCTTCGCCGGCTCGCTGACGAGCAGGCTGAGCGGCGTGATGTTGCCGAGCGCATCGCCGCCGATCGTCGCCGCGAGCGCGCTCATGAGCGGCACGCGCTCGCCGATCAACGTCGTCCACGCGCCAGAACGGACGATGAAGCGGAGCAGCGAGAAGGCGAGAATCGCGACGAAGCCGGAGCCGACGGCCGCGAGATCGTCGCGAATCGTCGCGAGCCCGACCTGCCGCATCTGCCAGACGAGCAGCGCGACGCCAACCGCCGATGCGATCAACGTGACCGCCGTCCGGCGGGCGCGTGAGCTCGGCGGCGCGTCGGTCATCGGTCCAGCATCATCCCATATAATCGACGCAATGCTCCCCGCCGCCTACGTGACGCCGACGGCGATCATTCTCGTCGTCGGCGGGCTGCTCGCGTGCTTCGCGGGCTATCGTCTCTTTCGCTTTGTGCTGGGCGTGTACGGATTCGTCGCAGGTGCGCTCGTGACGTCGTCGCTCATCGGCGGATCGAGCACGCTCGCCCACGTCGCGGCGGCGATCGTCGGCGGCGTGGTCGGATCGCTGCTGATGTATGCGGCGTATTTCATCGGCGTGGGGCTCGTCGGCGCTGGCCTCGCCGCGCTCGCGCTCAACGTGGTGTGGCGAGTCGTCGCCGCCACGGAGCCGCCGACAATCGTGCTCGTTGTCGTGTGTGTGTTGGGCGCGCTCGCCGCGCTCTCCGTCGTGCGGTACGTCGTCATCGTCGGGACCGCGCTCGCGGGCGCGTGGACCGCGATTTTTGGCGGCCTGGCGCTCGTGGGCAACAGCGCCGCC
>CAYQRM010000229.1:0-7542 GCA_964419785.1 uncultured Solibacteraceae bacterium
CTCGCCGGCGATTCAATTCAAGGGGTCTGGCTTCTACATCACCGATTACGCGCGGAAGGGCGAGTCCTCTAATAAGGACTCGGGCTCGTCGAGCTCGAAGGAGACTGACAAGTCGGCGTCGTCGGACAAGGCGGACAAATCGGAAAAGAAGGACAAATCAGATTCCCCAGCCAAGTCCGCGACCGACTCCGCGCCCGCCGCAAAGGATTCGACCAGCTCATCGTCTTCGACAACACCGAAGAAGGACTAACCGCGAAGAGGTACGTTGGCATGAAGGGCGTGCAGCGGATGAAGGACATGAAGTAAGAAGACCCGCCAATCGCGCATGGCGAAGCCGGGCAGTCAGATCGATGGGCGGGTCCTTCATGAACTTCATTTCCTTCACGATCTTCATGCATCCGTGTTTGCAGCACCTGCAACGGGCCCTATAGCATGAGCCATGCTTGATCCCGTCTTCGTGCGCGACCATCTGCCGGAAGTCGAAGCGCGGCTGCGGTCGCGCGGTCTCGATCCAGCGAGCGACCTGGCCGAGCTGGCGGGCCTCGAGGCAGAGCGCCGCCGGCTGATTCCGGCTGTCGAGACGCTCAAGCGCGATCAGAACACCGCCGGGGAGCACGTCGCGCGCGCGAAGAAAGAAGGACGCGACCCGAGCGGCATCTTCGCCGAGAACAAAGCACGCGCGGCGAAGATCCGCGAGCTCGAGACGGAGCTCGCCGACGTCGAGCGCAAGCGCGACGCGCGCCTGCTGACGCTGCCGAATCTGCCGCACGAGAGCGTGCCGATCGGCAAGTCGTCGGCCGACAACGTCGAAGTGAAGCGCTGGGGCACGCCGCCGAAATTCGACTTCGCGCCGCAAGCGCACTTCGAGCTCGGACCTGCGCTCGGCATTCTGGATTTCGAGCGCGCGACGCGCATGTCGGGCGCGCGCTTTTCGGTGCTCCTTGGCGCCGGCGCGCGGCTCGCCCGCGCGCTGATCAATTTCATGCTCGACTTGCACACGCGCGAGCACGGCTATCGCGAGGTCGAGCCTCCGTTCATGGTGAACGCGGCGGCGCTCACGGGCACCGGCAATCTGCCGAAGTTCGAGCAGGATCTGTTCAAGATCGCCGGCGACTGGGATCTGTATTTGATTCCCACGGCGGAGGTGCCGCTCACGAACCTGCACCGCGAGGAGATCCTCGACGGCCGCGAGTTGCCGATCAAGTACACGGCGTACACCCCATGCTTCCGGAGTGAAGCCGGATCGTACGGCGCCGACGTCCGCGGCCTCATCCGCCAGCACCAGTTCGACAAAGTCGAGCTCGTGAAGTTCACGACGCCCGAGCAGTCGCACGCCGAGCTCGAATTGCTGACGCTCGACGCCGAGACGGTACTCGAGCGGCTCGGTTTGCCATACCGCCGCGTGCTGCTCTGCACGGGCGACATGGGATTCGCGTCGGCGAAGACGTACGACATCGAAGTGTGGCTGCCGAGCCAGGACATGTATCGCGAGATTTCGTCCTGCAGCAACACCGAGGCGTTTCAGGCGCGCCGCGCGGCCATCCGCTTCCGGCCCGACGGCACGGGCAAAGCGCAGCTCGCGCACACGCTCAACGGATCGGGCCTTGCCGTCGGACGCACGCTCATCGCGATTCTCGAGAACTTCCAGCAGCGCGACGGATCCGTCATCGTCCCCGAAGCGCTCCGCTCGTACGTCGACACAGACATAATCAAGAAATGAGGCAATGAGGCAATGGGGCAGTGAGGCAATGCGCACAAGTTTCCAGCGCGTGCTCGACCCCGTCGATCGCATCGCCGAAGTGCTCTTCGGCTTGATCATGGTCCTCACGTTCACCGGCTCGCTCGGCGTCGCCGGCGCGGGACGCGAGGAAGTGCGAACGATGCTGCTGGGCGCGCTGGGGTGCAATCTGGCGTGGGGCGTCATCGACGGCTTGCTGTACCTGATGGCCGAGCTCGCGCACACCGGCCGACGTATCGCGGCGCTTCGCACCCTGCGTCACGCGGTCGATTCGCGGGTCGCGCACGAGCACATCATCGAGGCGTTGCCCGATCCGGTCGCGGCGGTCCTCGAGCCGGCCGAGATCGAAAGCCTGCGCCAGCGCCTCGCGAAGCTGCCGGACGATCATCGTTTTGGGCCCAGCCGGCAGACGTGGCTCGGCGCGCTTGCGGTGTGTCTGTTCGTCTTCCTGTCGACGCTCCCGGTCGCCGTGCCGTTCATGCTCTTCACCGAGGCGAGATTCGCGCTGCGCGTCTCGAATGGCGTCGCGGTCGCGATGCTCTTCGTCTGCGGCGTTGCGTACGGCCGATTGGTCGGACGAATGCCGTGGCTGTTCGGCGGGATCACGGTGGTCGTCGGTCTGATTCTGGTGGCGCTCACGATGGCGCTGGGCGGCTGACGTGTGGTGGCCGCTGCTCGTCGGCGCGCTCGCAATGCCCGCGGCGCAAACACCGCCGCCTGCTTCGTGGGACGTGTCGGCCGACGTTTATACCTACTTCGTGCCGGACGAGTCGAACTACGCGCAGCCGACGGTTGCCGCGGATCGCGGCCGGCTGCACCTCGAAGGGCGGTTCAACTACGAGGCGCGCAATACGGGATCGCTGTGGCTTGGCTGCAACTTCGGCGGCGGCGACGAATCGTGGTGGGCGATCACACCGATGGTGGGCGCCGTGTTCGGCGACACGAAAGGCGTGGCGCCAGGCTATTCGGGCTGGATCAGCGGGCGTCGCCTCGAGTTCTACAGCGAAGGCGAATTCGTCGTCGACACGTCTTCGTCATCCGACAGTTTCTTCTATAACTGGTCGGAGCTCACGTTCGCGCCGGTCGAGTGGCTGCGCGTCGGTCTCGTCACGCAGCGCACGCGCGCGTATCAAACGGACCGCGAGCTTCAGCGCGGCGTGCTCATCGGCGTTTCGCGCGGCAAGCTTGACGTGTCGGCGATCGTGTTCAATCCGGACGAGTCGAAGCCGGTCGTCGTCGTGATGGTGGCGGTCCACTTCTGACGGACGCCGCGGCGCGTTGGCAGACACTTTCAATCGACGTTCGTGCCGGAGGGTCATTCGCCGCTCGCAGCGACGCGCTCACGGTTGCTCGCGGTTGCTGGCCAGAGTCGCCATCAGACGCCGCAGGGCGTCGAGACCTTCCCCCGTGTCGCTCGACACGGCCAACGGCGTCTGGCTGAAGGCGTCGGCGATCGCGTGGAGGTTCCGCGAGCGCTCCGCACGTGACAGCTTGTCCACCTTCGTCGCGATGACGTGCGGCATCGCGGCGTTCGTCGCGATCCATTCATAGGCCTCGACGTCGGACGCGAGGCCCGGATGCCGCGAGTCGACCAGCAGGAAGACCCCGCCGCCCCGCCGCGCCGCGGACGCTCCGCCTTCTCGAGCCGGTCGTCGTCCCGCGGCGAAGTAGGCCTGGACGACCGCCGCCATTTCGGTGATGGACTCACGTCCGCCTCGCGCGTAGCCGTAGCCCGGCAGATCGATGAGATAGGCACTCCAGGTCCCGTCGTGGCCGAGGCCGCTCGCGATGGTGATCTGGAACACATTGGCCTGCCGCGTCTTGCCGGCCGCCGCGCTGGTGCGCGCCAGTTTCTGGCGCATCAACGCGTTCAGTAGCGTGGATTTTCCGACGTTCGAACGGCCAGCGAACGCAAACTGCGGGATGTCGTCGCGGAGCACTCCGGCCCGCGGGCCCGCGACGGACGCGCTCGTCACAAATGTGTTCACAGGTGCGAGTGTATCCCGCGGTCAGTTTCCGCGCGGCCTCGTCATCGCCCGCGGAGGGGCTGGGCAGATCGCGAGTGCTTCGAAGGGATCTTGGGGCAGAATGAGGCGACGTCAGCGGAGGGATGTCCGAGTGGTTTAAGGAGGCGGTCTTGAAAACCGCTGTACGGGAAACCGTACCGGGGGTTCGAATCCCTCTCCCTCCGCCACATAACACGTTTATTGTCAATATCTTACAGCGATCATCGCCCGCCTGGTTAGTCTTCGATCGCAGTTGGTAACTTATGTGTTACCATTAGCTGTTGACCGTTCTCGAGTATCTCGACCGTGCAGGATCGAGTCCGTTCTCGATGTGGTTTCGCCGTCTCGACGCCACTGCGGCGGCGAAAGTCACGACAGCCATTCGACGTTTGGAACTCGGCAACTTCTCGAATGTGAAGGGCGTGGGTTCCGGCGTGTTCGAGTTTCGGATCGATTTCGGACCGGGATATCGCGTCTATTTCGGCAAAGACGGCTCGACGATCGTGATTCTGCTCGGCGGGGGAACCAAGAAGCGTCAAGACACGGACGTCGTTGACGCGCACGAACGGTGGGCTGACTACAAACAGCGCAAGGCGAAGGAGAGTTGAGATGCCGCTGACGCGAGAGTTCAAAGAAACGGTGCAAGCGCGCCTTCGATCGGATCGCAAATACCGAAAGGCGATGCTGCGTGAGGGAGTCGAGTGCCTCCTGGCTGGCGACGTCGACGCCGGTAAAGCCGTGCTCCGTGACTACATCAACGCCACAATGGGATTCGAGGAGCTGAGCCGCCGGACCAAACGGCCAGCGAAGAGCCTGATGCGCATGCTCGGTCCAAGCGGCAATCCCCAGGCTCGCAATCTCTTCGAGGTCATTCGCCATCTTCAGAAAGCCGAGGGTCTGCACTTCGAGTTATCCCTGCGCGCTGCCAGCTGAGTACGGTTGCCGACAATTCGCTGTACTTGCTTTGTACTTACACGGCGGCCTTTGACCGATTCTGGCGCATTTGAGCGGATGAAATTGGGCGTAAGTTATTGATCAGAGGGCGTTTCACGAGACCGAATCCCTCTCCCTCCGCCAGTAAGTCATTATATATCAATATCTTACAGCCAAAATTGTCGCTCGACAGGATGGACTGTCGGCCAATGGTCCTATCGGACGATTTTGATGTACCGCGCGTACTTTGTGAGCGCGTCCGTATCTGTGGGCTCGAGCTGACAGGCCATGCCGAGGACGTCAGCCGTGACGGTCTTGCTCCGCGCCAGCGCCCTGAGCGCGTTAGCATCGAGCGTCGCGCGAATTGATGTGGACGCACACGTCGCGCATGGTGCGGCCGCAGAAAACACTGCACCTGGCGCGGCAAGATCAAACGTCTGACCCTCTTTGGTGACGAACTTCAGTGCCGCGGTCACATAGAACGCCGTCGGACTTGCGTAGGCTTGTACCGTCAGCTCGTCAGGCGGACCAACGATCGCACCGGGTTTCGTCAGGTCGCCCTTGAACAGCGCGGAAAACACCAGCTCGGCAGGCACCGTTTTGCCGTCCGGCGTGCGCGGCGCAAGGAGCATCCACACCTCGGTTTGATCGAAGGCCTTCCAATAGAGAGATTTGACGGTACGAGCAGGCGCCGGCGCCATCACCCACCCGGAGCCAGGAGCCTGGAAGGACGCCTCCGTGGAAGCGGAGGCGGACGCGGTTAGGATGCCGGCGAGGACAACAACGCCTTTGAAGCGCATGATGCACCTGAGAAACGGTTGGCAGCCGGACCAAGTTGTCCGCCGTCCGGCTGCCATCCGTCTATAAGAATATCTCGGCCGTACTCAGATAGCCTGTGCCATAAAAACCACCGATGGCCATTGCCGCGCCGTTGGTCAACAAGACCAGTCGGAACCTGCTTCGCGCGTTGTTCATCGACGGCTCATTCGACCACGTGCCATCCGCGGTTGAATACCTCTCTGCACCAGAGAGAACGGTCGTACCCACGACGCCGCCGGAAACCAGGACATCGCCACTCGTCAGTTTCACGATGCCGAATCCTGACCGCGCGTTATTGAGCGAACCGGTACTTGCCCACGTGCCTGTGCTCGCCGAGTAGATTTCGGCAGTGGTCATGTACGACGCGCCCGAAAGGCCGGCAGCCCGCAAGACTGTTGTCTCTTCGCTTGAACTCGACAGGACTGCGTACCCTGCCGACCCCGCTGCATCATGCATGCTCCCGGTCGGAGTCCAGATTCCCGTGGAAGGATCATAGAGCTCCGCCGTGCTAAGCGTGCCGGTTAAGTAGCGCCCGCCAGCGGCCAAGACCAGGCCATTGCCAAGGAGAACCAGACCGAAAGCCACTCTCGCATCGCGCATTGATCCTGTGACTGACCAAGAATCTGTGGAAGGATCATAAACTTCGGCGCCCGTGATGATCTGCCCACCGCCTGATTCTCCTCCGGCAATGAGCAGTTTGCCGTCGGGCAGCCCGACGGTGGGCGCCGACACCCGCGACGTTCGCATGGTTCCCGACGCGGCCCAGGTTCCCGTGCTCGGGTCGTAGGTCTCCGTCGAAGTCGATGCCTCGCCGAGCACACCGCCGATCGCCATGACCTTGCCGCTCGGAAGCTTCGCGACCGTCAGACCAGCACGCGCATTTGCCATGCTGCCGGTGGCCGACCAGGTTCCGTTCGAAGGATTGTATAGTTCGCAGCCCGATAGGTAGGCCACGCCGGATAAGCCACCGCAGGTCAATACCGTTCCGTCGTCCAACACTGCGGTCCCGAAGTCTGCTCGTGCGGAAGCCATCGGATTGGTCAGTGTCCACGAACTCGCCAAACGTGCCGAGCCAATGTAGTTCTTCATGAGGTTCTCCTTTCGTCCTCATCGGTTGCGCCGGCTCGCTGGGTGGTACGGGGCCGCAATATGTACGCCATTCACGGACGTTGATGGAACGACGTTCCTTGGCGACAGTGCCGACAGTGTCACCCTAATTGGGCTCGCGGCTGTCCGTCCGTTGTGACATTGCAAGATGTGACGAACGTCGGATCCCGCGTGAGATCTGGCGGGTCGTGCAGCGGAAGCTGAAACTTCTCGATGCAGCAGCGAGGCTGGACGATTTGCTGGTGCCGTCGGGGAATCGGCTCCGGCTGTTGAAAGGACAGCACGCCGCGCGATATAGCATCCGTGTCAACGATCAGTACCGCATCACGTTCCGTTGGGAGAATGCCCATGCCTTCGAAGTCTGCGTCGAGGACTATCACTAGAGATCCGCAGTGGCTCGGGCCGACGATTCATCCTGGAGAATTGCTCCTCGAGGAATACCTGAAGCCGTTGGGCGTCGGGCAAGTCTTGGCGGCCCAGAAGTTGGGCGTGTCGCTGAACCGGTTGAACGAGATCGTGCTCGGCAAGCGCGGCATTACGGCCGACACTGCGTTGCGGTTGGCCAAGTTCCTAAAGACGTCGCCCCAACTTTGGATGCGATTGCAGGCCGATTGGGATCTGCATCGGGCGATGCGTCGAGATGCCCGCAGGGCGTCTTGAACTACTGTCGTCTCGGCGACAATCGCTGTACTTGTTTTGTACCTGCTGCGCGGCATTTGAGCGGTTCTGGCGAATCGAGCGCGTGAGATCGGGCGTAAGTTGTTGAAGCGAGCGGGGATTGCGAGAGCGAATCCCTCTCCCTCCGCCAACTAAGTCAGGTCCATTCCGGGGACATAGGTAAGGTGAATTCAATCGGTCGACGCAACACCATAAGCGAACGGAGACGTTATGGGCGTGCGTTGGTCGAGGATGTCGTGGAGTGAAAGGAACGAGCTGTGG
>CAYQRM010000230.1:0-18199 GCA_964419785.1 uncultured Solibacteraceae bacterium
GTCGAGGTAGCCGCCGTAACTGAAGACGAGCAGCTCCCCGGGCTGGGGTACGGTCGCGGGCGATCCGGCACGCTGCGGCAGCGCGAGCCCCTTCACCAGATCCTGCAGCAGCGCCAGCGAGGTCATCGTCGCGTCGTACTCGGCATACCGGTCGTACGCGACGTGACTTCCGGCGGCGAGGCCGAACGAGAAGTTCGCGATGCCGCCGGGCAGCGGCACGCCGCCCGTGAAGTTGCCGGCGGCCTGGCCGTCGAGGTGAAAGCGCGCGCCCACGCGCCCGGCCGGGACCGTCAGTCCGTACGCTTTCGCGAACTCGGACGTGTTCTGCGGCCAGATCAATTCGATCTTCACCGCGCCGCCGCCGCTGATGGACGCCGACAACGCGAGGCCGTTCGGATCGCCGAACGTGAGGACGCTCTTCTCAACCGTCGAGCCGGTGCTCAGCACCTCGGTGACGGAGCTCGCGAACGGATTGCCGGCCTGCAGACCGCCCGGCAAATCGAAGTTGAAGTGGCCCTCGCCGTTCAGAAAGTCCCGGCTGAACGATTGCGGGCCGATCGGGATGTTGATCACGGATCGACTCCTGCGCGCAACGGTGCCTACGCGAGATCGGTCTCGGCTCTGGGGAGGGCAAAAGTATACCGGGAATACTTTTTAGGCCAGCGCGTCGATCTGGATCGGCAGTCGGCGTACGCGCTTGCCGGTCAGCTTGAACACGGCGTTCGCCACAGCCGGCGCGATGCCAGGTACCGACGCCTCGCCGATGCCGCCGGGAGCGGCCGTGCTCGGAACGATGTGGACGTCCACGACCGGCGCTTCGGGCATGCGGATGACGTCGTAATCGCTGAAGCTCGCTTCCTGCACGCGTCCGCGATCGATTGTGATCGCGCCCTTGAGCGCGGCTGACAGGCCGTAGATGATCCCGCTCGTAATCTGTTGCGTGACGATCGCGGGATTCACCACCTGCCCGCAATCGACGGCCGCGACGACGCGATGGACGCGGACCGTGCCGCCGGCGATCGAGACCTCTGCGACCTGCGCCGTGAAGCTGCCGATGTTGTTCACAACCGACAGACCGCGCGCGCGTCCGGTCGGCGGCGCGCTGCTCCAACCCGCTTTCGCCGCCGCCAACTCGAGCGCCGCCAACATGCGCGGCTGGCCGGCGAGCAGCCTGCGCCGTACCTCGAGCGGATCCTTGCCGCCAAGCGCCGCGAGCTCGTCGAGAAAACACTCCGTGAAGAACGTGTTCTGCGAGTAGCCGACCGATCGCCAGTAATGCGTCGGGATCCGCGCGTCGGGATTGTGGTAGTCGACAAGGATGTTCGGCACCGCGTACACGATGTCCGCCGCGCCTTCGACCGCCGCGCGATCGACGCCGGGCCGCGGCCCGGTGAACGCTGGGCACGCAATGCGCGCGGACCACGCGACCGGCCAGCCGTCGCCATCAACACCGCCGCTGAAACGCGCGTACGATGCCGGACGATAGCGATCGTGTTGCGTGTCATCGATGCGCGACCAGGTGAGCTTGATTGGCGCACCCGCGGCTTTTGAAATCTCGACGGCTTCGCCCATGTAGTCGGGCGCCGTACGGCGGCCGAATCCGCCGCCCATATACAGCGTGTGTACGCGAACTTTCTCCGCCGGCAATCCGGTCACACGCTGGGCGACCTGCTGCGCCGCCGACTGCCCCTGCGTCGACGCCCACACATCGCACCCGTCGGACCGCACGTCGGCCGTGCAGTTGAGCGGCTCCATCGGCGCGTGCGCGAGGAACGGCACTTCGTACACGCTCGCGATCTTCTTGGCGGCGCTCGCAAGCGCCGACGAGGCGTCGCCGACCTTGCGCGCTTCAGCGCCGGGCTGTGCCATGAGATCGGCGAACATCTTCGTCAGCCGCTCGCTCGAAAGCGTGGCGTTCTCGCCTTCATTCCACTGAATCTCGAGCGCCCGTCGCCCTTCCATCGCCGACCATGTGTTGTCGGCGACGACGGCGATGCCTGTCGAGATGGGAACGACGGTTTTCACGCCGCGCACCGCACGCGCCCTCGCATCGTTGACGCTCGCCACGGTGCCGCCGACGACCGGGCACCGCGCGACGACCGCGTAGAGCATGCCGGGCAGGCGCACATCGATCCCGAACACCGCGCTGCCGTCGGTTTTCGACGGCGTATCGAGCCGCTTGACGGACGTCCCGATGAGATGAAATTCGCTGGCGGGCTTGAGTGGCGGTGCCGCCGGCACCGGCTGCGCCGACGCGGCGCCGGCGAGCGCGCCGTAGCTCAGCCGCGCGCTCGTGGCCGTGTTCGTCACGACGCCGCGCTCCGCCCGACACGAGGACGGATCCACGCCCCAGCGCCGAGCAGCGGCGCCAACGAGCATCGTGCGAGCGGCTGCGCCCGCCTGTCGCAGCGGCATCCACGACGATCGAATGCTCTGACTGCCGAACACGCCCTGCGACGCGCCGAACTCGCGATCGACGCCGGGGAACTCCGTGCGGATCTTCGTCCAGTCGCACTCGAGCTCTTCGGCGAGCAGCATCGAGAGCGACGTGACGGTGCCCTGCCCCATCTCTGCCTTGTGAATGAACAGCGTGACGACGTCGTCGGTGCCGACGTGAATCCAGGCGTTGAGCTTGATCGACTCGCCCGCGGCCGCCGCCCGCGCGCGCGCCGGCAGCGCGAAGCCGATGAGCAGGCCGCCCGCGCCGGCCAAGCCGAGCTTCATGAACTCGCGGCGATCGACCGAGAGAGCGATGCTCATCGTGACCTCACTTCGCGAGCGCCGCGCGATGGATCGCGCGGCGGATGGACTCGTAGGTCCCGCAGCGGCAGATGTTGCCGCGCATGGCTTGATCGATGTCGGCGTCGGTCGGATGGGGCGTCTTCGCAAGCAGCGCGGCCGCGGCCATGATCTGGCCCGACTGGCAGTAGCCGCACTGCGGAACGTCTTCATCCATCCACGCGCGCTGGATGGGATGGGATCGATCGGCGGACAGTCCCTCGATCGTCGTGACGTGCTTGCCTGCGACCTCCGCGATCGAGATGCTGCACGACTTCACGACGCGGCCGTCGACGTGCACGGTACACGCGCCGCACTCGCTGAGCCCGCAGCCGAACTTCGTGCCGGTCATGCCCAGCGTGTCGCGAAGCACCCACAAGAGCGGCATCTCGCCGGGCACATCGGCGGACTTGGGCGTGCCGTTCACGATGAAGTCAAACGCCATGCGGGTCGCCTCCAGGAGATCGTGTCGAGTATACGCTCACCATCTCAGCCCGAGCGCTTTGGTCAGAAACTCGATGAGCGGCGCGGCGCGCTCGCAAGTCTCGACATAGCGATCGAGAAAGTTCGCGGCCAGCACGTCGCGCTCGGTGAACTCGTCGAGCACGTACAGGTCCTTGCGCTTCAGATCCTCGATGAACTTGTGCGACGGATCGAAGCCGGCGGGCGGGCGCTTGAGCTTGTCGCCCTCGATCTCGACGCCGGTCTTCAGCACCTTCTCCCACGCCTTGGGTGTCGCGACGAGGTGCTCGCGGATGCGCGTGAGCGCGGGCGTGTCGAGGTGATACACGCCTCCACCCCCGTACGACTCGCGCGGCTCGAGGTGCAGATAGAAGCCCGGCACGCCTTCGACCTTCCGCCGCGCCTCGTGCGCGAAACGCGCCGCCATCCACGTCTTGAACGGGGACTTGTCCGGCGAGAAACGCGTGTCTCGATAGATCCGGAAAAGCGATCCGCCCACGCGCCTGGCGTCGACAACGAACGCCGGGCTGATGGCGCGAAGGCGGGGCGCCAGGTCCGTGATGAATTGCAGCAGCGGCCCTTCGACGTCAGCCGTGTAACGCGCGCGCTCCGCAGCGAACCATTCGCGGTCGTTGTGCGCCTTGAGATCGCGCAGAAACTTGAAGAACGCGGGAGAAAAGTATGCAGCCATCTTGACCGATAGGACAGCATAGCGCCGCAGGTTCACGCGGGTGCTACCAACCGTCCGACTGCGGGCAACGTCTCAAGCGGCATCCGAACGCGTGCGCGCGGATTGACGTGTCTGTAAACGGACAATCCGAACAATCACCGCAGTCCTGGTGTCTACGGAGCAGCAGCACAAGATGAAACGAGCGGGCTGGATTGGCGCCGGCGTCCTCCTCGCGGCGATCGGATGGGCCGTCTGGCATCGCGCAGGTGTGACGGACGAACCGGCGGCCGTCGCGACAAGACCGGCGGCGGGCGGAGGCGCGATCCGGCTGGCGGGTGCGGTCGAAGCCACACGCGCGCGTACCGTGTTCGTGCCGCGTTTGGCCGGACAGACTGCACCGACGCTCGTCATCACCAGCTTGATTCGCGCGGGGTCGCACGTCGAGTCCGGGGATCCGCTGGTCGAGTTCGATCCGCAGGAACAGCTTCGGACGGCGCAGGACAAGCGGGCCGAGCTCGTCGACCTCGACGGGCAGATCGCGAAGAAGAAGGCCGAGCAGGCGATCAATCAAGCGCACGATCAGACCGAGCTCACGCAGGCCGAGCGCGACGTCGCGCGCGCAAAGATCGACATCCTGCAGAACGACCTCATCGCGAAAGTCGTCGCCGAGAAAAACACGCTCGCCCTCGAGCAGGCCAACGCCAAGTTCGAACAGCTGCGCAAGACCTTCGCGCTGAAGCGCACGGCGGAGGCGGCCGACTTGCGCACGCTCCAGATTCAGCGCGAGCGTTCCCAGCGCGCGCTCGAGTACGCCGAAGGCAACAGCAAGCTCATGGCCGTCGCCGCGCCGTTTCCGGGACTGGTCGTCCTGAAACAAGTGTGGAAGGGCAACAACATGGGCGAGGTCGCCGAGGGCGAGGAAGTGCGACCCGGCCTGCCGATCCTCGACATCGTCGATCCGACGTCGATGCAGGTGCGCGCGTTCGTCAATCAGGCGGACGTCGGGCTGGTGGCGCCGGGACAGCCGGCGAAGATCCGTCTCGACGCCTATCCGGAGCTGCTCTTCGACGGGCGCGTCGAGCTCGTGGCGCCGCTCGGCGTCCAGAGCTCGCTGACTCCGAAGGTACGCACATTTGTCGCGCTGGTATCGATTCGAGGCTCGGCGCCGCAGCTGATGCCCGACCTCAGCGCGTCGGTCGAAATTCAGCCAGGTGTCGCCGCTCCCACGCCGCCGCCGGCGGGAACGCAATAAATGGCCGCGTCGATTCTCTCGAAGCGGCGCGTCTGGATGCTGGCCGTGGGCGCGATCGTTGTCGCCGTGTCGGCCGCCGGATTCGTCGCGCTCACACGCGGCCGCGGACCCGACGTGCCGACCGCAGAAGTCACGCGCGGAGATTTCATCGAGGTCGTCGAAACGCGCGGCGAGATCCGGCCGTTTCGTTCGGTGCTGGTCACGGCGCCCTATCAGGCCGGCGAGCTCCAGATCCTCAAGCTGGCGGCAAGCGGCGCGATGGTGAAACAAGGCGACGTCGTCGCAGACTTCGACGCGCTGACGTTGCGGCGCACGCTGCAAGACAAGCAGTCCGAGCTGCGCCAGGCGCAGGCCGAGCTCGCGCAAGCGACCGAGCAGGCGAAGATCGACGCCGAGCAGGATCACACCGCGACGATCAAAGCGCAGTACGACGTACAGCGCGCGAAGCTCGATCAGGCAGATCCCCAAACGCAGGCGCCGGCCGACGTCGAAAGATCGAAGCTGGCGATCGCGGACGCCGAGCAGCGATTGATCGAGGCCGAGGCCAAGGAGGGCGCGGACAAATCGTCGGCGGCGGCGGACCATGACGCGAAGCAGCGAAAGATCGACAAGATCCAAACGGACATCGATCAAGCGAACCGCGGCCTGTCGTCGCTGCAGGTGAAGGCGCCCGCTGACGGCACGGTGAATATCCTGCCCAACTACCGTACGAGTAACGGCATGGGTCCGTCGCAGGAGTTCAAACCCGGCGACAAGGCGTGGGCCGGCGCGCAGATTCTCGAGCTGCCGGATCTTTCCTCCGTGCATCTCATGTCGCACATCGACGAGTCCGATCGCGGCCAGCTCAAGATGGGTCAGACGGCGACGATTCGCGTCGATGCCGTGCCGGACCGCGCCTACACCGGCACGATCGCGGACATCTCCGTGCTCGCGCGCGTGGATTTCTCGGCCGGCTGGCCGCCGCCCAAGAACTTCGATCTGACGATGGCCATCACGGACGCGGACCCGCGGCTGCGACCGGGCATGAGCGGCGTGGCGCGCATCGCCGTCGGCAAGATTCCCGATCAGCTGCTGCTGCCGTCGGGCGCGATCTTTCCCTCCGAGGGCCGACTGATCGTCTATCGCCGTTCGGGATCGCACTTCGAAGAAGTACCGGTCGAAATCGTCAGACGCGGGCGCGAGCAGGTCGCGGTGAAAGCGAAGCTTTCACCCGGCGATCACGTCGCACTCGTCATTCCGAAGGCGAACGCGGCCGAGGCAGGCAAGTGATGCGAAGACGATTGATCGCCGTCCTCGGGCTTGTCGTGATCGGCGTAATCGCCACGGTGATTGCGCTGCGAATGACGCGCGCCCGCACGGCCGCCGCGGCCTCCTCGGACGATCCGCTCGTACCGACGACGCGTGTGACGCGCGGGCCGCTCGAGCTTGGCGTCCATGCCATCGGCGAGCTGCGCGCGGCGAAATCCGCGATGCTCACGGCCCCGTCGGTCGGTGGCACGCTGCGCATCTTGCGTTTGGTTGACACCGGCAGCGCGGTCAAGGCCGGCGACGTGATTGCCGAGCTCGATCCCAGCGAGCAGCTCTACGCGCTCGAGCAGGCGAAATCCGAGCTCGACGAAGCCGAACAGCAGATCGTGAAGAAGAAGGCAGACCTTGACGTGCAGAACGCCGAAGACGAGGTCACGCTGCTCACCGCCAAGTTCGACGTGCGGCGGGCCGAGCTCGACAATCTCGCCGATCGCGACCTGATCTCCGCCAACGCCTACGCCAAGAACCAGCTCGGGCTCGAGGAAGCGAAGCACAAGCTCGAACAAGTACAGGGCGACATCGCCAAGCGCGTCGACACCGACAAGGCCGCGCTCGCGCTCGTCGAGGAGAAACGCGCGAAGGCCGAGCTCTCGGCGACGCGCGCGCAGCAGAACATCGACACGCTCGTCCTCAAAGCGCCCATCGACGGGCTCGTCGTCGCGCGTGAGAACCGTGACGCGTCCGGCGGATTCTTCTTTTCCGGGATGTCGCTGCCCTCGTACCGCGCGGGCGACAACACGTTCGCTGGCCGGCCGCTCGCCGACGTCTACGACCTGTCCGGCATGGAGCTGCGCGTCAAGGTTGGCGAGCAGGATCGCGCGAACGTGACGGTCGGCCAGGAGGCCGACGTCCGGTCCGACGCGCTCGCGGATGTGCCACTCAAAGCGAAGGTCTCCATGATCGCCGGCCTGACGTCGTCGGATTTCTTCGACGTCTCCGGGCCCGTCCGGCAGTTCGACGTGACGCTCAAGCTCGATACGGTCGATCCGCGGCTGCGTCCTGGTACGTCGGTCAACGTCCTGCTCAAGGGCAAGCGCGTCGACAGCGTGCTCCAAGTTCCGCTGCAGGCCGTGCGCCTCAGGAACGGCAAGCCCGCCGTCTTCGTGCAAAAGGGCGCCGGCTTCGAATCGATGGAAGTCAAAGTGCTGTACCGCACGGAGACACGCGTCGGGCTCGAAGGGCTCGCCGAGGGCACGGTCGTCGCGCTCGTCGATCCGGTGGCCGCGTCGGCGGCGGCAAACGCCACGTCGAAAGGTGCGGCAGGATCGGGGCCCGTGAAATGAGCACGGCGACGATGACGACGTCGGCGACGCGGCGTGACGCGCGCCGCGGGCTCGATCTGCTGCCCGAGCTGCAGCAGGGCCTCGACAACCTGCGCGCGCACAAGCTGCGCTCGGCGCTGACGATGCTCGGCATGATCTTCGGTGTGGCCGCCGTCATCGCGATGCTCTCGATCGGCGCGGGCGCGCAGCAGCAGGTGATCGCGTTCATCGAGCAGCTCGGCGTCCACAACGTCATCGTCGAGGCGCGAGAGGCCGGCGATTCGCAGACGCTGCAGCGCGTGCGAAAGATCTCGGCGGGCCTGAGCTTCGAGGACCTGCGATCGATCCAGACCAACGTCGACGGCATCGTCTCGTCGACCGCGCGCAAGAAGCTGTTGCCGACGAAGCTGCTGCCCAAGCCGCAAGGCGACGTCCCGATGGTCTACGGCGTGTCGCCGCCGTATCAGAAGATCGCGGGCCTTTCGGTGACGCGCGGGCGCTTCTTCACCGACGACGAGGACAAAGTCGCTGCGGCGGTCTGCGTGCTCGGCCAGGCGGCGACGGCCGGACTTTTTGGCGGCGCGGACCCGATCGGCCAATTCGTCAAAGTGAACCAGCAGTGGTTCCGCGTGATCGGCATTGCGGGCCCACAGCTGACCGCGCAGGCGGACGTCGCGGGCCTGCCGGCGCAGGACCGCAACAACCTGATCTACGTTCCACTCTTCTCCGCGATTCTTCGCCTCGAAGACTCGCTGAGCTGGCAGAAGGACGAGATCGATGCGGTCTACGTCACGCTCTCGCCCGCAGCGAACGTCGTCTCGGCCGGCGCGGTGATGCGCGGGCTGCTCGACACGTCGCATCGGGGCGCCAGCGACTTCAGCGTCATCGTCCCGGCGGAGCTGCTCGCCGAGCAGGAGCGGACGAAGCGGCTCTTCGAGATCGTCATGGTCGCGATCGCGTCGATCTCGCTGCTCGTCGGCGGCATCGGCATCATGAATATCATGCTCGCGAGCGTGATGGAGCGCACGCGCGAGATCGGCGTGCGCCGCGCCATCGGGGCCACGCGACACGCGATCGTTCGTCAGTTCCTCGTCGAGACGACGATGATCACGGTGACAGGCGGCGCGATCGGCACGATCGTGGGCATCGTGCTGTCGCAGCTGGTCGCCTATTTCGCGGGCTGGTCGACGATCGTGAGCGTCGTCTCGGTCGCGATCGCGTGTGTCGTGTCTGTGTCGATCGGCATCGTCTTCGGGCTGTATCCAGCGATGCGGGCCGCTGGGTTGGATCCAGTCCGCGCACTGCATTACGAGTAGTCGCCGCACGCGGTCGTCTTCAATCGCACTGAGCCTCGAAGACCAATCGGTGGGCGGCGTCCGCGCCTACTTGGCGCGTGACGCCGTCCATGTCATGTCGCCCATCGGCGACGACAACGTCCCGGCCAGCGTGCCGTCGGCTTTCAGCGCGCCAGTAAATTCGATCTTCATTTCCTGCGGGCTGCCACTGTGGACGACGGTGGTGAACGTCAGCTTGCCATCGGCGAACTGGCCATCGACCGGCACTTCTCCTGAGTGCTCGCTGTTGAAGGTCCCGGTCACTTTCTTCCCATCCTGTGCCAGCGCCATCGTCGCCGGCAGGGTGCCGTCCTGCATCGAGATGGCGACGTCCCAATTCCCCGCGACGCCCGCCGGTTTCGACGCGCTCGACTGCGCCGCAAGCGGCGCCGCCGCGATCAGTGCCAACACGATCGCCCCGAACACAGTCTTCATGTCCTTCATCTCCTTCATGTTCTTCATGCCCCTTCACCGCTGCCCATGCAACGTGCGCATCAGCTGCGATCCCATCCCGCCGCGATGATGCGCCACGGCAATGAGGGTCGCGAGCGCCAGAATCACCACCAGAACGATCACAAACGTCTTCGTCTTCACTCCATCCTCACTCCGCGCGCAGCGCGCGCATCGGGCTGACCGCCGCTATACGCCGTACCGGCCACCAGCAGGCAACAGCTGCGACGACAAACAGCACTACGGGCACACCAGCAAACACCCAAGGATCGATCCCACCGCCGCCGCCGAGATGCGCAGCCGCCGCGAGCGCGATGAGCCAGCCCACGAGCGCGCCGGCGGCAATCACGCGCAAGCTTTCGCCGGCGATCTCCGCCTGGACGCGTCCGGCGCCTGCGCCGAGCGACAGGCGGATGCCGATCTCGTGGGTCCGCTGCGACACGGCGTGCGCGACCACGGCGTACACGCCGACCGCGAGCAGTGCGAGCAACAGCGGACCGAGCACGACGAACATCCGCGCGGGAATGCGCCGCAGGAACAGATTCTTCTCGACATGATCGCCAAGCGTCCGCACGTCGTAGACCGGCAGCATCGGATCGATCTCGCGGACGACGCGCTGAATCTCGGGCCCAAGCCCGGCTTCGCCGCCCGGCCGCGTGCGCACGTGAATCTCGCCGCGCGCCGACGGGCGATCCCGGTACGAGAAGTAGATGATGGGCGTCGGCGCCTCACCGAACGATTCGTAGAGCGACGTGCGCGCAACGCCGGCGATCACGTACGTCCGGCCGCCGCTCTCGAGACGACGGCCGATCGGCTCGACGCCGGGGAGAAATCGACGGGCGAACTCGTCATTGACGATCGCCTGCGGTGGCGCTGACGCATCGATCAGCTCCGCGAAGTCTCGGCCGGCCGTGATCGGAATTCCCATCGTCCGCAGATACCCTGGTGTGACGACATTCGCGAGCGCTTGATCGTCTGAGGCGTCGTCGCGTGCGTGACCCTCGACGGTGAACGAGCGCAGCGGCATGCCGTGGATGTCGAGCGGCACGTACGAGGCGATCGCCGCCGATTCGACGCCCGGCAGCGAGCTCAGCCGGTCGAGCAGCCGCGCCGCGAACGTCCGGCTCGTGGCGTCGTCGGGATTGCGCGCCGAGAAATCGTAGGCGGCGAGCAGCACGCCTTCGCGGCGGAAGCCCGGATCGATATCGCGCGTTTCGGTGAAGCTGCGATAGAACATGCCGGCGACGAGCAGGACGAGCGAGGCCAGCGCGACTTGCGCGCCCATCAGCGCGAATCGTGCACGGCTTCGTCCGGAGTTGCGGACGCTCGAGCGCAGCGCGCGCAGCGGATCGATCCGCGCGAGGTGCAGCGCCGGCGCAAGTCCGAAGACCAGACCCGAAATCCCGCCAAGCGTCAGGGCGAACAGGAGCGCAGTGCGATCAATATGTGTTTCGAATTTGATCGGCACCGCGCCGATCATTGGCACGGCCTTCAGCGCCTGCGTGCCCCACATCGCGAGGAGCGCACCTGCCATCGCGCCGGCGAGCGCGAGCAGGAGATTTTCAGTCAGGAGCAAACTGAAGATTCGACGCGGCGCCGCCCCAAGCGCAAGTCGCACGCCGATGTCGCGGTACCGCGTCGTCGCGCGCGCGAGCACGAGGTTCGCCGCGTTGCCACAGACGGCGAGCAGCAGCAACAACATGATCGTCTGCAACATCGCGAGCGCGCCGGCGAACATCCGCTGCGGGCCGCGCGGCGCCTGCCAGAAGGGCAGGACCTCTCCTTGCATCGTGGCGTTGGTCGCGGGATACGCGCGCGCGAGCTGCCGCATCGCGGCGTCGAGCTCCGCCTGCGCGCCGACCTCGGTCGCGCCCGGTCGCAGCCGGCCCATCAGTGAGTAGCCGCGAAGCGCGCGATCATCGAGCTCGCGCGAGGCGTTGAAGAGCACGGGTGCGAGCGTCGCGGGCGCGAAGAGATCGAATTGCAGCGCGACGACCGTTCCCTGAAAGCCCGCCGGCGTGACACCGACGATCGTGAGCGGCCGATCGTTCACGCGAAGGGTCGTGCCGAGTACGGCCGGAGAACCCGCAAATCGCGACTGCCAGAAGTCGTGTGAGATCACGATGACGGGCGCGCCGCCGGCCTTCGAGACTTCGTCGGGCTGAAGGAACCGGCCGAGCGCCGGCGTCAGGCCGAGCGCGCTGAAGTAGTTGCCCGACACGAGCATGCCGAAGGCCCGCTCGGTCCGCCCGGCCTCGCCGAGATTGAACGGCACCATCCGAGACGCGAACAAACTGTCGAACGACGGCAGCGCGGTCTGCAGGTCGCGGTACTCGAGCCACGAGGCGCCGGGATTCGTCCCGGTTTCCGCCCGCGGCTCGACGAGCTCGATGTGTCGGGCATCGGACACACCAGGCAGCGGCTCGAGCAGCAATCCCTGCAACCAGGAAAACACGACGGTGTTCACGCCCACCCCGGCCGCAACCGAAATCACGATCACGCCAGCGACAATCGGCATCCGTCGGACGGCACGCGCGGCCTGCCGGACATCACGCCACAGGTTCGTGATCGACGTCACGAGGGGCAGCTTAGTCGGGGACCGCTGAATCACTCGTGAATGTGACGTTCAGCCGCCGTTCAGGTCCAGGTGCGCTATAAGGAACACCAATGCGCGTGCTAGTGGTCGAGGATGAGCCGCGACTCGCGGAAGACCTGGCTCGGGCGCTTGGCGACGCCGGGTATGCCGTCGACCGGGCGGCCGACGGCGAGCGCGCGGATTTTCTTGGACACACCGAGCGGTACGACGCGGTCGTGCTCGACCTCGGTCTGCCCAAGCTGGACGGACTCACGGTGCTGCGCCGTTGGCGCGCGGCCGGCGTGACGATGCCGGTGCTGATGCTGACGGCGCGCGGCAGCTGGCACGAGAAGGTGCAGGGCATCGACAGCGGCGCCGACGACTACGTCGCCAAGCCGTTTGCGATGGAAGAGGTGCTCGCACGGCTGCGGGCGCTGATTCGACGCGCCGGCGGCCATGCCGGACCCGAATTGCGTTGCGGCACGCTCGCGCTCGATCCGCGCGCGGCACGCGTGACGGTGGGCGGCGTGCCGATCAAACTGACGAGCCATGAGTTCCGCGTACTGTCGTACCTCATGCATCATCCGGGGCGCGTCGTCTCGCAGTCCGAGCTGACGGAGCACATTTACGCGGAGAATGCCGACCGCGACTCGAACACCGTCGAAGTGTTCGTCGCGAGGCTGCGGCGCAAACTCGGCGGATCGTTCATCCAGACGGTGCGTGGGCTTGGCTATCGGATGGAGTCCGAGGCGTGAGCGGCCACTCGTCCCTGCGGTTGCGCGTGGTCGTTGGCTGGATTCTGTGGACGCTCGGCGTCATCACGCTCGCGGTCCTTGCCGGCGCGGCCATCGCGCACCGCAGGCCGGAGTGGATCCCGGTTCTGCATCTCTCGCTCATTCTGTTCACGTGCGTGATTCTCGTGATCGCGGGCATGGGCATGATCCGGCGCGGGCTGTCGCCGTTTGCTCCGCTGCAACGCAAGCTCGCGGACGTGCGTGAAGGTCGCGCGCGCCGAGTCGACGGACGGTATCCAACCGAGCTCCAACCCCTCGTCGATGAGGTCAACGCATTGCTCGACGATCGCGAGCAGCGCGTCGCGCGTGCCGTCGCGCGCGCCGGCGATCTCGCGCACGGCCTCAAGACGCCGCTCGCGGTCCTCACCCAAGAAGCTGCGCACGCTGGATCGGCGGGACAGGACGAGCTCAGCGACGCGATCGCGCAACAGGTCGCGCGCATGCGCCGGCAAGTCGACTATCACCTTGCGCAGGCGCGAGCGGTCGCATCGGGTGCTTCGACTGGCGCGCGCGCGTCGGTCGCCGCGTGCGCGGAGAGTCTCGCGCGTACGCTCGAGCGGCTGTACGTCGAGCGCGGCCTCGCGATCGATCTCAACGTCGCACCCGATCACGTCGTCCGCGCAGCGCGCGAGGACCTCGACGAGATGGTCGGCAATCTCCTCGACAATGCCTGCAAGTGGGCGAAATCGCGTGTCACGCTCTCGTCCGCGCGAGAGAACGCCGCGATCGTCCTGACTGTCGACGATGACGGTCCGGGGATTGCGGCGTCGATGCGCTCGGCGGTGCTGCAGCGTGGCGTGCGGGCGGACGAAGCCGCGGCCGGCTCGGGCCTCGGTCTCGCCATCGTGCGCGATCTCGTCGAGCTCTACGGCGGATCGATCGCGCTCGACGCATCGCCCGCCGGCGGGCTGCGCGCTCGCCTTCGGCTCCCGGCGATGCATATTGGCGATCGGTGAGTGAAGAGTGATGATTGCGATCTCCAATAGAATGTCCTGATGGCCGGGCTCATTGAAGCGATCGCCGTCAAGCGCAAGATGTACTTCGAGTTCGAGGGCGCGCCGTACCACTGCCTCGACGTTGAAATTTCGACGCCGACGGCGCGCGGCGGCCAGACGCTCGTGCGCCTCAAGATGCGCAATCTGCTCACCCGCGCCGTGTTCGACAAGACTTTCAAGGCGGGCGACAAGTTCGTCGATCCGGATCTCGTGACCGTCGACGCGACCTATCTCTACGCGGACGCGTCGGGCTACAACTTCATGGATCAGGAGACGTTCGACACGCTCACGCTCGGCGCGGCGATCGTGGGCGAGGATCGCCGGCTGCTCGTCGACAACCTGTTGGTGCAGGTCATGAAGTTCAACGGCAATCCCATCGGCCTGCAGTTCCCCCCGCACGTCGAGCTCACCGTCACGTCGACCGAGCCGGGCGTCCGCGGCGACACGGCGAGCGGCGGCGTCACCAAGTTGGCCGTGCTCGAGACGGGCCTCGAAATCCGCGTGCCGCTCTTCATCAAAGAGGGCGAAAAGGTCAAAGTCCACACCGAGACGCGCGAGTTCGCCGGACGGGCCTGAGCTTCGATCGTCGTCCGGGGTCCGGGGTCCGAGGTCCGAGGTCCGGCGATAATCGAGCCATGCGGCGTTCGATCACACTCGCCTTGGCGATCACGGTCGTTATCGCGCGCGGCCAACAGGAAATCTCGATTAATTCCAATCCGACGTGGCGCATCGCAGAACGGTTCGATGCGGGCCAGCTCGTCATCTTCCTCAGAGTCGGCGAGTGGTCGCAACGCGACGTGCGATCGTGGGGACCGAAGCTGACATCGCCGCTCGAGAACCACACAAGCTACGTCGACATCACAACGACTCACGCCGGCGACGTCG
Organism: uncultured Solibacteraceae bacterium; assembly: GCA_964419785.1. Taxonomy (GTDB): domain Bacteria; phylum Acidobacteriota; class Vicinamibacteria; order Vicinamibacterales; family SCN-69-37; genus DATEGZ01. Next base: position 14,766 of record CAYQRM010000230.1, read on the forward strand.
TCAACGGCGCGGCGGCGATTGGCGATGTTTGGCTCATCGACGGCGGCGCGCAGGGTTGGTTTCACGCGCGCGTCGATCGCTTCGTGATGGGCGATGTCGAGTGCGCGGAAGGCTGGGGGGTGATGGTCACCGTGCAGCAAGAGGAGGCCGGCGCGTTCGCGATACGACATGAATCGCATTTCTCCGTTCGCCTGGATCGCGGTGCGCCGCCCGAGCTACGCACAACCGCCGTGCAAAGGGTGCCGCTGACCCTGTCGTCCAGCCAGCAGACGGAACTTCTCGGGCTGCTGGAGCGTGCGCGACTCGACACGCGACCGGAGGTACTCAAGTTCGTGAGCACGTTCGACGCCGACCAACGCGAGCGCTGGCGGGCGCTCGACCAAGCCATCGGCCGCGGCGAGAGCGTGCTCGACTTCGATTTCGAAGCGTTTCGGCTCCTTCCTGACGGCGATCCGCGAGCCTTCGTCCGTGCAGAATGGACCGTAGGCGGGCAGCCCGCCTACGTCGTTGGCGCGTGGGTCCGCGTCGGTTCCGCGCTTACGGCCGAACACGTTGACGCTGCACGCTCCAGGATCTTTGCGTATCTCCTCCTGGTGGATCGCCTGAAGATCGGACGCGAGGCCGCTGGAAAGGTCTTGAATATTTCCGATGTCGATCGCGACGGACGAGGCGAAGCGCTCATGCTGGATTGGGGTGGCGACGGCAACAGCGCCAACCTGTATCGCTACGCGCCGAGCGGCCCGCTCACAATTCTCTCCAGTCTCGGCGGCGGCTGCTAACGAGCGCTCACTTCACGCGCCACTCGATGATCCCGAATTCCCGCCAGTCGATCTCTTTGGTCAAGAACATCGCGTCGGGCGGTCCGATCTCGCCCGAGCTGTAGTGGCGCGTGACGGGTTCGACCTCGATCCGCACTGCGGTCGTCGTCACGGGCGCGAAGTCCGCGTGGTTGAAGCGGTCCTTCTCGACGCCGTACGCACCGCGCGCGGTGACCGGCTTCCACGTGCCGCCGTCTTTGTACACGATGCGCCAGGAGGCTGGCAGCTTGCAGAAGCGCTTGTCGTCGGCGAAGTACACATCCGTCGATGAGATCGTCGTCGGGCGCTTGAAGTCATACTCGATCCAGGCGGGCTGTCCAACCGGCGGGCGCATCCGGAAATACAAATTCGATTCGTCGGACGATCGCAGCGGGTTGACGCCGTCGTACACGGCGGCGAGGTCGTCGTTCTGATCGTTGTAACCCGTCCACTTCTTCTCGATGCCGCCCGACGAACTGACGGTGGCGATCGGATCGGGCGGCACGATCGGCGTGACGCGCGCCTTGTCGGAGGTGCGCGCCAGCCAGACGGTCATCTCGCCCATGCCGCGGTTCGCCCACGCGTAGTACGGAATCGCGACGAGCTTGTGCGACTGCGTGCCGATCGCGCCGTTGCTCGCGCGCGTGATCGCCTGCACCGAACCGGTGACGACTTCGACGCCGTTCAGTAAATCCTGGCGGAACTCGCTGCCGAACGTCGCGCTGTCGGGCACGACGATGTTGAGGGCGTGGCCGCCGTTGTCCGGCCACTCGGCAGCGTAAACCAGCGGACCGCGCTCGAGCGCCACGCGACCCGCATCATCGTCGACCTTGGCATTGGCGAGAACGCGCCGGACCGGCATCGGCAGATCGAGCTCGATCGTGTCGCCACGGCGCCATGCGCGATCGATTTTCGCGAAGCCGTTGACGCGCTGAATCGCAATGGGCGATCCGTTGATCTTCGCAACCACCGGCTCGCGCGCGGGATTCTGGAATCTATAGAGATCGCCGGGCATCACGTCCTCGCCGGTCCAGCCCGGCACGCGCACGTTGACGGCAAAGCGAGACGACGAGGCCGCGTCCGCGGGATCGACATGAATCCAGACGTGGCCGTCCCACGGATATCGCGTGTCCTGACGCATCGTGACGGCTGACGCGCCTTCGCCGAGCTTCGCCGTGCTGCCGACAAACAAGTTCACGTACACATCGGCGCCTTCGGTCGCATAGATGTAGTTGCCGAGTGACGCGATCATCCGCACGACATTCGGCGGGCAGCACGGCGTGTTGATCCAGTCGAAGCGATCGTAGTCGCCGTACGACATCAAGGGATTTTGATAGAAGAAGCGATCGCCCTTGAGCGAGACGCCGTCGAGAAAGCCGTTGTAGAGGATGCGCTCCATCTGATCGAGGTAGCTGCCGTCCTTGTGGAGCAGAAACATGCGATGGTTCCACACGGCGTTTCCGTATGACGCGCAGGTCTCGCCCCATTCGCTCAGGTTCGGAAGCTCGTACGGCGCGCCGAATTGCTCGTGAAATCGAACGGAGCCGATGCTGCCGGTGATGTACGTCTTGTGAAAGACGGCGTCCTGCCAGATGTGGTCGAGCGCGTTCTCATATTTCGCCTCGCCGGTGAGCGCGGCGATGTCGGCAAGCGGAATGTAGAGGTACGTCGCGCGCACCGCGTGACCGACGGCCTCGCGCTGATCGACGACTGGCTCGTGATCCTGTGCGTAGGTGCGATCGATCGCGTATTCACCTTGACGCGGGTAGTCGTCCTTGCCGCGCTCGTCGAGGAAGAACTTCGCGAGGTCACGATAGCGTGTGTCGCCGGTTTCGCGATACAGGCTGAGCAGCCCGATCTTGAGACCCTCGTGGCCGGAGATGTACGTCTTCTTGCCCGGCCCGTAGACCTGATCCATCGCGTTCGCCGCACGAAGCGCGGCATCGAGCGCGGTCCGCTTCCCCGTCGCGTCGTAATACGCGACGGCAGCTTCGAGGAACGTGCCTTGCGTCCGCACCTCGGTCTCGGGCGTGTCGCGGCGATGGTCGATCTCGGCGGCGACGCGGGTGATGAGCGCGTCGACGCGCGCCTCGAGCGCGGGATCGGGCCGCGTGCTCAGCATGTAGGCCGCGGCCTCGATGAGCTGCGCGGGCGCCGTCCCGCCGTGCTCCTCGGATCGGTCGAAGACGTGCTGGATCGACACCGTCCGATTGGCCTCGATTTTCGGCGACCAGAACGTGTCGTCAATCGTCACGCGCGACGCCGGAACGGGCTTGATCGCGTAGTCGGGCGCGGCGGGCTCACCGGCCGCAACAAGTGTGAGGACGCCACAGACAGCCAGCGTGGCAAGCGGCAGCCGGACGCGCATGGGAACCTCCGGGGCTGACGGCTACGCTAGCACGGACCACGGCGACCCGCTTGTCCATGGCCGGACACCGGTTCACGACCGCACATCGGCTCACCCGACCCCGGACCCGGACCCCGAACCCCGGACCTCGGACCTCGGACCCCGGACGACGACCGTCTTTGTTACGTTATACTTCTTACCATTATGTTTAGCCGCGAGCTCAAGAAAGGCAGCACCGACATGCTCGTGCTCTCGCTCCTCGAGGCACGCGCGCGTCATGGGTATGAGAT
>CAYQRM010000231.1:0-64157 GCA_964419785.1 uncultured Solibacteraceae bacterium
GCGCGCAGATCGTCGCGCCGCTCATAGGCGCGCACGCCGGTGATGATGACGTCGTACTTCGAGAGATCGCCCCACGCGAGCTCGTTCGTCTCGATGAACGTCACCTTCGCGCCGAGCTGTTCGATCGCCGGCGGCACGAGATCGCCGACGCCCATGATGTAGCCGACTTTGATGCCGGGCGCCATCTTGACGTTGATCACCTTGACGTCGGTCTCGGCCGGTTTGATCACCTGGCGCCGTTCGATATGCGGGTACTCGATGTCCTGATAGCCGTTGTCGAACGCCTGCGAGCCCGTCGCTGGCGACGTGACCGTCGCCTTGAACGCGTACTCGCCGAGCTTTGCGCTGACTGGCGCCGTGACGACGAAGCGCGCGGAGAGCGATTCGTCTTCCTTCTCGAAGCTGAGCGGTGCGCTCGCCGGCGTGACCTTCCAGCCGGTCGGGACGCCGAGGGCCACGGTCGCTTGCGCCGCGCCCTTCGTGCCGTTGGTGACCGAGACGAATACTTCACGATCGACCGGCTTGGACGTCGGCGCGGCCGCCACAGGGACGATCGCGAGATTTGGCGTCACTTGCACGGAGAACGCCGGCACGACGTTCAGCTCCATCCGCTTGTCGCCAAAATAGAGGTCTTTGACGTAACGGTACTCGATGCGCTGGTCCCTCGTGATCTCCGCGTTGCCCGCCTTGACCTTGAAAATCGCGTGGTACGGCGTCGGCGCGAACGGCACGCCGAACGGCACGCTCTGATCGAACGTGTAGCGCGCCGGGCCCGACGGGTTCTTCCAGTACGTGTCCGTGAAGTACGGATCGGTGAGCTTCGCCGTCTTCGCCACGGTCGCCGTTGACGAACAGCTGAACGCCGCATCCTTCCGAACGGTGGCCGACTGGCACGGCGACGCGCTGTCGAAGCCGAGAATGGTGACGTCGCTCACGGTGATGTCCGTCGGGCCGTGGTTGACCGCCGAGAACGACAACTGAATCGGCTGGCCCGCGACAATGAGTCCGTCGTTCGCGATCGCGTTGAACACGATGCCATGGGCGGCGATCACCGCGTCCTCGTAGTCGAGCTCCTTGTTCTTCAACCGGAAGTCGATCTCGTACTTCGCATCGTCGCTGAGGCCCATCGATCCAAGGTTGGCGCGGAGCGTGCGGAGCGCCGCGAGGCCCGCCTCGATCGGCCCGGCGGTCGCTGCGTCGTTGCCCGCATCGAACGCCGATTTTGCCTGGTTTGCGGCGAGCGCAATCGTTTGAAGGCCGCTCGTGAGCGCTGCCGGCGGGTTCGCGCCCGCGTACTTCGCGAGACCAGCGATTGTGATGTCGACGCCGTCGAAGAGTCCGCCTTCCGGCTTGTCCTTCGCGCCGGCAAGCGTCGTGTCGACGAGCGCGTACGGCGATCCGACGGCTTGCGCTCCGCCGGCGCCCGCGCCGCCCGAGCCAGGGCCGCCCCGTCCGCCACCGCGCCCGCCACCGGCGATACCGGCGATCGGCGGCAGCCCACCCGTGCCCTGGCACTTGTGATTGCTGTGCGCGTCGATCGCGATTTCCTGATAGGTGCGACCGAGCAGCGGATCGTAGGCGTTCATGTCGACGCGATCGATGTGCCACGGACCGCCCGGCGCCGCAGGAGCTCCGCCGCCACCCGGCCCGCCACCACGTCCGCTATCACCCGGCGGCCGCTTGCCGTTCACCTGCGTGCCCGCGAAATACAGCTTGTACGGTTTCCACGGCCGCAAGCCCTCGCGCAGCTGCTCGGGATACTTCGTCGGATCGCCGGCGAGGCCGTACGCTTCGCGCACGAGAATCGTCTGCGCCTCGTGTGCGCGATCGCCGCCGCCGCCCTGGATGTTCATCGTGACGATGATGTCGGGACGAAGCGTGCGGAAGAGGCGAACGTAGTCGCCGACGATTTCTTCGCGTCCCCACTTCGCGATGACCTCTTCGGGCGAGAACGAGTAGCCGTAGTCGATCGCGCGCGTGAAGTACTGCTCGGCGCCGTCGATCTGATGCGCCGCGAGCAGCTCGGCCGTCCGCAGCACGCCGATGTCACGGAAGAGCTCAGGCCCGATCTCGTTCTGGCCGCCGTCGCCGCGGTTGTTCTGCAGGTCGATCACGCGCAGGCCCATGCCGTACCCGAAGGTCGTGAACAGCCCGTTCGTCTCATCGTCGGGGTGCGCCGGGCACTGCATGAACGTGCCGGCGACGTTCAGCTTGCGGACGGCGAGGCCGAGGGCGATGTGGCCGTTGTCCTCGTTGACGATCGAGAAGTTCTTACGGTTCTGAGCCTCGAGGCGGGCGGACGTCAACGCGAAGGACGCGAAAAACGTTACGCCTGCCACCACGGTGAGAGCGAGCAGCCGTCTGCTAGGAATCATGTGGGCTCCGCGACGCGAAACAGGGCTGGAAATCGACTTTCTTCGCCGTTTTTCCAAAGTAGGCCAATCCTATGGGCGTCCCGCGCGGCTGTCAACGGGAAGGCGTAGAATGCGACTTCAATCCCGACAGCATGTCGCATCCTCCAGGGACCCGGCTAGGGCCGTACGAGATCATCGCGCCGCTGGGCGCCGGCGGGATGGGTGAAGTCTACAAGGCCCGCGACAGCCGGCTCGGTCGCGTGGTGGCCGTCAAGACGCTTCCGGCCGGCCTGGCGGACTCGCAGGACTCGCGCCAGCGATTCGAGCGCGAAGCCAGGGTGATCTCCCGACTGTCGCATCCGCACATCTGCGCGCTGTTCGACGTCGGCCGCGAGGGCAGCGTCGAGTACCTCGTCATGGAGTTGCTCGAGGGCGAGACTCTCGCGGCGCGGATCGCGAACGGGCCGGTGCCGATCGGTCAGGCGCTCGAGTGGGGAAGCGAGATCGCCGACGCGCTGGCCGCCGCGCATCGTCAGGGCATCGTCCACCGCGATCTGAAGCCCGGCAACGTGATGATCACGTCGTCGGGCGTGAAGCTGCTCGACTTCGGTCTGGCCAAATCTGTGGCGGTGTCGGGCGGCGACGGCGACGCCTCGACGGCTGCGCTGCCGACGTCGCTCACAGAGGAGGGCACGTTCCTCGGCACCGCCCCGTACATGTCGCCGGAGCAGATTCAGGGGCAGCCCGCCGATGCGCGAAGCGACGTCTTCGCGCTGGGCGCCGTGCTCTACGAGATGGTGACGGGCCGGCGCGCGTTTCCGGGCACGAGCTCCGCGGCGATTGCGGCGGCCGTGCTGCATCAGGACCCGCCGACGCTCTCGGCCGTTCGGCCCGACGTCCCGCCGGCCTTCGATCGGCTGGTGCGCATTTGCCTCGCCAAAGATTCGCTGTCGCGGTGGCAGTCGGCGCACGACGTCGCGTTGCAGCTCTCCGGGATTGAAGAGGACGGGCGGCAGCGTGGTGTAGCGGTGGCCGCCGTCGCGCCGGTCCGAGCGTCACGTTTCCCGTGGGCGTGGACGCTGGCTGTCGCGGTCGTCGTGGTGGCTGGCGCGTCGCTGACATACTTCGCTCGGGAGCGCGCGACGCCGGCGGCGCCGCTCGAGCTGCAGCTCGTTCCGCCCGCCAACGGCACGTACTATTTCCATGTTGAGGCAACCACGTTCGCGTTGTCGCCCGACGGTAGCCGGCTTGCGTTCATCGCCAGGGACCAAGCGGGTGAGACCCGCATCTGGATCCGGTCACTGGCAGCGATTGACGCGAAGTCCATCCCGGGTACCGAACGGGCCAACTCGGTGTTTTGGTCGCCGGACGGTCAGTCTATCGGGTGGTTTGCGGCAGGGAACCTCAAGCGCCTGGACCTGTCATCGGGCATCGCCGTCCCTCTGTGCAAGGTCATCAGCGGCGTCGGTCAGCAGGGCACGTGGAGCATCAACGGCCAAATCCTCTTCGCGTCGGCCCAGGGGGAAGCGATTCACGCCGTGTCCAGTACGGGCGGGGCGGTCACTGACGTCATCACGCCCGACAGCTCGAAGAATGAGCGGATCGTGAAGTTCCCCTGGTTCCTGCCCGACGGCCGCCGCTTCCTCTATATGCTGAGGTTGCGCGACGGCACGGGCCGGCTCGTGCTCGGCGAAGCGGGCAAGCCGTCGCGGGTCCTGTTGCCGGTCGATTCGAATGCCCAGTTCGTCGAGCCGGGTTATGTCGTGTTTGCGAAGGATGGCACGCTCGTCGCTCAGCGCTTTGATTCCGCCATCGGTGAGGTCACGGGCGGCCCCGTGCCGATCGCCAACTCCGTCAGCTTCTTTCTCTCGACCAGTACTGCGTCCTTTGCGACCTCGGCGGGTACGCTCGTGTATCAGCCCCAGCGCAACCGCGATCGCATCGCGTGGATGGATCGGTCCGGCAAGGATCTCGGCGCCGTCGGCGTGTCAGGCGATTACCTCGCGCTTCGGCTCGCGTCGGCGGGACGCGTGGCCTTGCTGACCCGCGCGCTGCCGGCCACCGGGACTTATGACATCTGGTCGCTCGATCTCGAGCGCGGAACCGAGACGAGGTTGACGCTCGACGACCGTGCCACCGAGATTGATCCCGTGTTGCTCCACGGCGGGCGAACCCTGATCTTCTCGGCCACGACGCAGGGCGGCCCGCCGCAACTCTTCCGCAAGAACCTCGACACCGGCGAGGACGAGGCGGTGTTGCCGCCGGTGCCCGGGTTTCGGGAGTCGTACGACGTGTCGCCCGATGACCGGACGCTCGTGTATGGCGAGCGCGCCGAATTCGGGAATCGCTTGTGGGTCGTGCCCCTCGACGCGTCGAGGGCGCCGTCGCCGATTCAACCCGCTTCCTCTTCGACGGCGGAGCTGCGGTTTTCGCCCGATGGGCGGTACTACACGTTCACGGCGTTCGAATCGGGACGGCCGGACGTGTACCTCGCCGCCGTTGCGGGAGGCGCGAAGCAGGCGGTGTCGGCCGGCGGCGCCGTGCTGGCGCGCTGGAATCCTGACGGCCGCGAAATCCTGTACTTGTCGAGCGATGCGCGCATCGTCTCCGTGCCGGTGCGCTTGACGCCCGCGGTCGAGCTCGGCAAGCCGGAGACACTGTTCACGCTGAAGGGCAAGCCCTGGATCGACTTCGACGTCTCGCCCGACGGCAAACGCCTGCTCGCGGTCGTGCGCGAGCTCGTCGCCGAGGAGCAGCCGCTCACGGCCATCCTGCATTGGCGCCCGGAGATCAGCAAGTAGCGGGCGTTGGGTGCCCCGGCGCCCAGACTGGCAATATCGTTGCTGTACAAAGTAAAATCGTCGCATGGCTGCTACTGATTCGTCGGTAGCGCCAGCCTTGCGATCGAGCCCCCGCGTTGATGGCCTCCATCATCTCGGCGATTTCACGACAAGCACCCGGGTCCTCCTGATCTCGGCGCTCGCGATCGTGATCGGAGTGGTCGCGTCGTACGTCGCGCTGGCGCTGCTCAAGCTCATCGGGTTGTTCACGAACTTCTTCTTCTTTCAACGCTTTGATACGTCGCTCATTTCGCCGGCGGGCAACCATCTGGGCCTGTTCGTCATCGCGGTGCCCGTGCTCGGCGCGCTCATCATCGGATTCATGGCGCGGTACGGGTCGGAGCGCATCCGCGGTCACGGGATCCCCGAGGCCATCGAGGCCATTCTGATCAACGGCAGTCGTGTCGAGCCGAAGGTCGCGCTCCTGAAGCCGCTGTCGTCGGCCATCTCAATCGGCTCGGGCGGCCCGTTTGGCGCCGAGGGGCCCATCATCATGACGGGCGGCGCGTTCGGATCGCTCGTCGCGCAGTTCTTTCACCTTACGAGTGCCGAGCGCAAGACGCTGCTGGTCTCGGGCGCGGCCGCCGGCATGGCGGCGACCTTCGCGGCTCCTGTCGCGTCGGTGATGCTCGCGGTCGAGCTGCTGCTGTTCGAGCTCAAGCCGCGCAGCGTGATCCCTGTCGCGCTGGCGTCGGTGGCGGCGGCGGCGCTGCGGCGCCACTTGATGGGGATGGGGCCGATCTTTCCGGTGCCCGCGGATCATCCGCTCTTCATCGGCGCCGATGGGTTGGCCGCGTGCGTGCTGGTTGGGCTGCTCGCCGGCGGTCTGTCGATTCTGCTGACTGGTGCCGTCTACGCGTCGGAGGACGCCTTCGCGCACTTGCCGATCCACTGGATGTGGTGGCCGGCGTTCGGCGGCCTCGCGATTGGCATCGGCGGCTATTTCTTTCCGCAAGCGCTCGGCGTGGGGTACGACGTGATCGGCGGCCTGCTCAACACCGACATGCCGCTCAAGATTCTCGCGGGCGTGTTGATCGTGAAGTCGCTCATCTGGTCGATCTCGCTCGGATCGGGGACGTCGGGCGGCGTGCTCGCGCCGCTCTTGATGATGGGCGGCGCGCTCGGCGCGCTCGAATCGCACTTCCTGCCGTGGGAGGGCCACGGATTTTGGCCGCTTGTGAGCATGGGCGCGATTCTCGGCGGGACGATGAGGGCGCCCCTGACGGGCGTGATTTTCGCGCTCGAGCTCACGCACGACATCAACATCATGCTGCCGCTCTTGCTCGCGGTCACGATCGCGCACGGCGTGACGGTGCTGCTCCTGCGCCGGTCGATCCTCACCGAGAAGGTCGCGCGCCGCGGCTTCCACCTCAGCCGCGAGTACGCGGTCGATCCCCTCGAGATCATGTTTGCGCGCGAAGTCGTGCGCCGTGGCGTCGTCGCGCTGCCGGCCAACGCGACGCCCGCGGCCGCTGAGTCGGCGCTCGCCGAACGCATCGGCACCGGCCGCAACGCGCAGCGCCTGTTCCCGGTCGTCGACACGGAGCGGCATCTGGTCGGCGCGATCACGCGTCAGGAGCTGCGCCGCTGGATCGACTCGGCGCGCGAGGGGCGCCCGTTGCCGCTCGCAACCGCCATCGGGCGCAAGCCCGTGGTCGCGTACGAGGACGACTCGCTGCGCGCGATCGTGTTTCGGATGGCCGAGACGAGCCTCACGCGCCTGCCCGTGATCACTCGCGCGGACGGCAAGCTCGCAGGCATGATCGCGTTGAACGATCTGCTCCTCGCACGCACGCGCACGCTCGAGGCCGAGCAACGACGCGAGCGCGTCTTCGACGCGCGCATCCGGCTGCCGCGGTTCCTGACACGAGGATCAAGTTAGAAGTGAGAAGCCAGAAGGGAGAAGTTCGGAACGCACGCGTGATCCTCCGACCTTCTCACTTCTGGCTTCTCACTTCTAACTTGATCCGATTCTCGGAAGCCCTGCCGCCAATCGCTCCGCGTTCTGGTAATACAGCTTCTTCAGCACCTCGTCCGGCAGATCGAGACCGTAGAGCTTCCAGAACGCGTGGTAGTTGCGGTAATAGTCGAAGTACTCGTCCTTCGTTTCGAAGACGCGCCAGTAGTACGGATACTCGCTCGGCTCGAACGCGTCCTTGCCGAAGAGGACGCGGTCCTGATACTTCACGAGGAAATCGTGCGCGGCGCGGGGCTGGCGACCGAGATCGTAGAGTACCGCGCCGACTTCGGTGTTCACGTTGGGCATCGCGTCGAGCAGCTTCGACAAGCGCGCAAGGTCGGCGCCTTCCCAGCCGAGATGCGCGGCCACGAAGCGCGTCTTCGGATGCTTCGCGAACATCCGATCGCGCTCAGCGAGTAGCTCCTCGAAGCGCGGAAAGCGATCGGCCGGATACCGGCGATCGCTGAACAGTGCCAGCTCGAGCCAGCGCTCGTTCTGCATGTCAATCGGCTGGAAAAACTCCTCGGGATCGGCCGTGTGGATGAACACCGGCAGGTTCAATCGCGCGCAGGCGTCCCAGATCGGGTCGAGATCGGGATCGTCGATGTGCAGTCGCGTGCCGTCGGCCTTGCGAATCGAGAGACCCAGGCCTTTGGAGATCTCGCCGACGCCGACAGCGCCGGCCTTGATGTCTGCCTCGAGCTGCGCGATCGCTTTCTCCGCCCAGCCCGGCCCCACGTTGTTGAAGTTGATGCCCGCGAGGATGCGCACGCGATCTGGCGTCGGCGACCCTTTGACGACATCGAGCGCCTGCTGCAGCCGCGCGCCAGAGAGATTGTCGGCGCTCACCATCACCCGCACGTTGAGGCTGTCCATCGCCGCGATGAGCCCCGCCAGCGCCTCGGCAGAGAAGATCCGCCCTTGCGGATGGCCATGGTAGTCGACGACCGGAAACTTCGCTTTCGGCACGAGGTGCGTCGCCGTGACGAGTGTCGATCGCGGCCGGTAATCGACGATCGATGGCGGCGGAAACTCCGGCGCCTCGCAGTTGCCCGGTCGCACTTCGGTCATTCCTGCCGGGCACGATCCGCCTGCGGGAATCGTGACGATGGCGCCCCGCCCGGCGCGCCCTTGCGCTTCAGCGCCGCCAGCGACCGGCCGCCACGCGACGACGAGCACGACCACTGCCGCGACCAGCACCACCGATTGCACGAAAGATCGAGTGCGCATGGCGGCCAGCGTATCACCGCGCACCCACGACGGGTCGTGGGCTGCCCAGGCGCTGAGTAGATTCGTCCCTATCCCAGGACCTGGAACGTGCGCGGCCCGACAGGCACCAACGATCCGTCTGGCAGCGGCCTTGCACCCTCAATCACGCTACGCCTTCAGCGGAGGACAGCATGGCCGATCCATCCAAACCGGACGCGGAATCTGCCGACGCGTGGGACGCCACGCAGTGGTACGAAGTGAAGAAGGGCGACACGCTCTCGAAGATCGCGAAGGAGTTCTACGGCGACCCGTCGCTCTACACGAAGATTTTCGAAGCCAACCAGGATCGACTGAAGAATCCCGACCTCGTCCAGGTCGGACAGAAGCTCCGGATTCCCTGAGTCATATGACGCCCGGCCGGCGCGTGCGCGCCGGACACGCCGGACAAGAAGGAGGAATTATGCGAAAGCTGAGGTCGCTCGGTGCCGTGCTCGTCGTGCTCGCACTGGCCGCGTGCTCCAGTCAGAAAGATCCGGCCGATGCCGCGATCAAGAGCGCGCAGACGGCGTATGACGCCGTCAGCGCCGACGCGCAGAAGTACGTGCCCGATCAGGCGCGCTCGATTCAATCCTCGCTCACCGCGGCGCAGGATGCGTTCGCCAAGGGTGACTATCAGGCGGCGCTGACGCAGGCTCAGGCGCTGCCGGCTCAGATCACCGCGCTCGGCTCGGCGATCTCCGCCAAGAAGGCCGAGCTCACGACCGCATGGAACGGCATGTCGGCTGGCCTGCCGAAGATGGTCGACGCGCTCAAGAGCCGGGTCGACATCCTGAGCAAGAGCAAGGGGCTGCCAAAGGGCGTCACCAAGGACGCCGTCGACAACGCAAAGAGCGGCGTAGCTGCGGCGACTCAGGAGTGGGCCGACGCGAGCGCGGCCGCCAGCAGCGGCGACCTCGCGACGGCGGTGAGCAAGGCCAACGACGTCAAAACCAAGGTCGTGGCGATGATGAAGTCGCTGAACATGCAGGTTCCGCCAGGCGCCGGCGGAGAGTAAGCTGAGGGCCCTATGCTGCACATGATCGGGCACGCGATTGTCGGCCTCATCATCGGCCTGGTGGCGCGCGCGCTGCTTCCAGGCGCCGATCACCTCGGGCTGTTCGTGACCATGTTGCTTGGAATCGTCGGCGGCTGGCTCGGCGGGTTCCTGGGACGCGTGGTCGGGATGTACCAGGCGGGCCATCCCGCCGGGTTCTTCATGTCAGTCGTCGGGGCGATCGTCCTGCTCCTCATCGGACGAGCGATCGGATAAGCATCGTCCTGGGTCCGGGGTCCTGGGTCCGTCGTCGGGGAACCACGAACCCTGGGACCCAGGACCCCGGACGACGAGGGAACGTCGGACCCCGGACGACACCGGAACTCCGGACCCCGGACCCAGGACCTCGGACGACGAGGGAACGTCGGACCCCGGACCCCGGACCCAGGACCCAGGACCCGGGACGACGAGGGAACGTCGGCCTCCGGACCCCGGACCCAGGACCCCGGACGACGAGGGAACGTCGGACCCCGGACCCCGGACCCAGGACGACACGTCACTCAGTCTTGAGCGCGACGACAGGATTGATTCGCGTCGCGCGTCGCGCGGGCACGTAGCTCGCGACGATCGTGATGAGCACGAGCGCTGCGACCGTCGTGCCAAATGCGATCGGATCGAGCGGCGAGATTCCGAAAAGCAAGTCTGAAATCAGACGCGCCAGGCCAATCGCGGCGACCAGGCCGACGCTGCCGCCAATCGCCGTCAGCTTGAGCGCCTGGCCGACAATCAGCGACGTGACGCGGCCGGGCGTCGCGCCAAGCGCCACGCGCAGTCCGATCTCGCGCGCGCGACGGGCGACCGTGAATGCGGTGACGCCATACAAACCAATCGCCGCGAGCAGAAGCGCGACCGTGCCGAGCGATCCCGCGACCGACGCCGCGAGCCGCTGCGGCAGTAGTCCGACGTCGGCGACCTCGCGCAGCGTCGTCACGCGCACGAGCGGAAGATTCGGGTCGACGTCCTTCAGGACGCCGCGGAGAGCCGGCGCGATCCCCGCGGCTGGCGCGATCCCCGCGTCACGGCGCACCAGGAAATTCGGCGTGCGCCACGGCTGCTGCGCGAGCGGGACGTAGATGAAGCTGCGTGGACCGTCGCCGAGCCAGCGGTACTTCGCGTCGCGCGCCACGCCGACGATCGTGTAGCTGTGATCGAGCCGCTCGCGACCCGGACGGAAGTCGCCATTTTCGAGGCGCTGGCCGATCGCGTCCGCGCCCGGCCAGAGCCGGCGTGCCATGGTTTCATTCACGATCGCGACGTCCGGCGCGCCCGCGCGATCGGCGGAAGTGAACGCGCGTCCGCGCATGATCGGCAAGCTCATCGTGTCGAAGAATTCCGGTGAGACGACGTTCCAGTCGGTGTTGTCGCGCACGATCTCGGTCGCGCCCGGAAGGCGCAACAGCCCGAGTCCGAGCCCGTCGCCGCCAAGCGGCACGACCGCAGCGACAGCCGCGCGCGCCACACCTGGCAGCGCGGCAAGCCGGCTCCTGATCTCTTCGGTCGCCGCGATCGTTCGATCGTCCGAGTACCCGCGCATCGAGTAGTCGACAGACGCGACGTCAATAGGGTCGATGTCGAATCCGGGTTTGACGTCGATTGCTGCCCCAAACGCGCGCAGGAACAATGCGGACGACACGAGCAGCACGAGGCTGAGCCCCATTTGCACGGCGACGAAGCCGTGGCGCAGTCGATGACGGCCGGCGCCAGCGGAGTCGTGCTTGAGGTCGGGCACGAGCGAGGCGCGCGTGCTCGCGAGCGCCGGGACGAGCCCGGTAAAAAGGCCCGTCACGAGCGCGAGACCCGTGGCAAAGACCAGCACGCGCCAGTCGAGCGCGAAGTCCATCGCGAGCGGGAACGGGGTCTCGGGAAGAAACGATACGAGGACCTGCGTCATCACACGGGCGATGAGGATCGCGGCGGCGGCGCCGCCGGCAAAGACCACGAGACTCTCGGTCAGAAACTGGGCGATCAGTTGGCCGCGCGAGGCGCCCAGCGCGAGGCGGACGGCGACTTCGCGCGACCGCGCCGCGGCGCGCGCGAGCATGATGCCGGCCAGATTGGTGCAGGCAATCAGCAGCACGAGGCCGACGACCGCGCCGAGCGCGAAGACGATGGGGACGACGATGTCGCCGGCCTCGCCTGGGACGCGGCTGGCAGGCTCGACGGCGAGGCCTTCGCTGCGATACGCGTCGGCGTCCTCGCGCGCGAGCACGGTCATGCGCGCGCTCATCTCGGCGCGCGCCTGCGCGATCGTCGCGCCCGGCTTGAGCCGCGCGCCCATCACGAGCCAGCGATTCTCGCGGCCCCGCAAGAGGTTGTCGGTCGGCATGGCCTGCGCGTAGGCCGTGAGCGGCACCCAAAGATCGGGCGCGACGATGGTCGTTCCAGTGTGACCACGTGGCGTGACGCCGATGATCGTGAAGTGATCGCCGTTCAACAGGAGGTCGCGGCCGATCACATTCGGATCGCTCGCGAAGTGACTGCGCCAGTACGCATCGCTCAGCACGACCTGACGCAGCGGCACCCCGAGCTGTTCGTCCCGGCCTTGGAAGACGCGGCCGAGCGCGGCGTGGACGCCGAGGACCTCGAAGTAGCTGGCGCTGACCTCTTGCGAGAACGCACGATCAGCGCCGTCAGGACCGCCGAGGCTCACGGGCTTGGGCTCGAAGCGCACCGCGAACATCCCGCTGAATACCGAGTTGTGATCGCGCAGGTCCGTGTACAACGGGTACGAGACGGTGTCGAAACCGCGGCCGTCATGCGTGCGGCCGATGTCGACGAGACGATCCATCTCCTCGACGCCGTGCGTCGGCGCGAGCAGCAGGGCGTTGGCGATCGTGAAGATCGTCGTATTCGCCCCGAGGCCGATGGCGAGCGATAGCACGGCCGTCAGCGTGAAAAGCGGCGACCGCGCGAGCACGCGGACCGCGTATTGAAGGTGGCGGCTGAGTCGCTCGAGCATGGAACCTCCGGAGATACTACGATCCGGCACCGCGCGTGGTTAACTGTCCGATTGTGTGAGCACCATGGCCGACACAACGAAGGGCACGAAGACAATCGATCCGGTATGCGGCATGACGGTCGACCCCGCCACGGCCAAGGGCGGATCGTTCGATCACGCCGGCACGACGTACTGGTTTTGCTCGCCGGGCTGCCGAACCAAGTTCGCGAGCGACCCGCACGGCTGGCTCGCTCGCGGGCCGCGCTCGATGTCGGCCGTCTCGGCGCCGATCCAGCTCACGCGCGGCAGCGCGCCACGGACTCCGGACGCCGGACCTCGGACGACGAGTGCGGCGTCCGTGGAGTGGACCTGCCCGATGCACCCAGAGATCGTCAGCGCCACGCCCGGCGCCTGTCCGATTTGCGGCATGGCGCTCGAGCCAAAAACGATGACGGCGGAGGCGCCGGAGAATCGCGAGCTGAAGGACATGACGCGGCGTTTGTGGATCGCCGCGATCCTTTCGGCGCCGCTTCTCGTCATCGCGATGGGCGGATGGTCTGGCTCGATGCGAACGCGCACGTTCATCGAGCTGGCGCTGGCGACGCCCGTCTGTCTCTGGTGCGCGTGGCCGTTCTACGAACGCTTCGCCGCATCCCTGCGCTCGGGTCATCTCAACATGTTTACGCTGATCGGTTTGGGCGTCGGCGTGTCGTACGGCTACAGCGTGATTGCGTCGCTCTTGCCGCACGTCTTCCCGGCGTCGTTCCGCGACGCAAGCGGCAACGTGGCCGTCTACTTCGAAGCGTCCGCGGCCATCGTCACGTTGATTCTCGTCGGGCAAGTACTCGAGTTGAGGGCCCGCGGCCGAACGAGCGCCGCCCTGCGCGCGCTGCTCGGTCTGGCGCCGAAGACGGCGCGCCGGATTCGCGGCGACGGACAGGACGTCGACGTGTCGCTCGAGGAGGTTCAGCTCGGCGACCGCTTGCGCGTGCGTCCTGGCGAGCGCGTGCCCGTCGACGGCGTCGTCGTGGAAGGCTCGTCGAGCGTCGACGAGTCGATGGTCACCGGTGAGCCGACGCCCGTGCGCAAACAGGCGGGCGACGCGGTGGTCGGCGGCACGATCAACGGCACGGGCGGTCTCGTGATGCGCGCCGAGCGCGTGGGTAAGGACACGCTGCTCGCGCGCATTGTCGCGCTCGTTGCGGAGGCGCAGCGAAGCCGCGCGCCCATCCAGCAGCTGGCGGATCGCGTGTCCGGCTACTTCGTGCCAGCGGTCGTCGGCATCGCGCTCGTCACGTTCGTCGTCTGGGCGCTCGTCGGGCCGGAGCCGCGCCTGGCGCACGGGCTCATCAACGCGGTCGCCGTGCTGATCATCGCGTGTCCGTGCGCGCTTGGCCTGGCGACGCCAATTTCGATCATGGTCGCGACGGGACGCGGCGCGACCATGGGCGTCCTGTTTCGCAACGCCGAAGCCCTCGAGCAGCTGCAACGGGTCGACACGCTCGTCGTGGACAAGACCGGAACGCTGACGCTCGGCCGGCCGGAGCTGACATCGGTGAGCTGGGCCGACGGCCTTGCTGAAGCGGACGTGCTGCGATACGCGGCCGCTGTCGAGCGCGCGAGCGAGCATCCGCTCGCCGAGGCGATCGTCCGCGGCGCCCAGGCGCGGCGCATTCCGCTCGACGACGTCGCGGACTTCGCGTCGCGAACAGGGCAGGGCGTGACCGGACGTGTGAACGAACGATCGGTCGCGGTCGGCAACCTGGCGTTGATGCAGTCGCTCGCGATCGATGTCGAGAGTCTCGCGGAGCGTGCCGACGCGCTCAGGCAAGACGGACAGAGCGTGATGTTCGTCGCGGTTGGTGGCAAGCCCGCGGGACTCGTCGGTGTGAGCGACCCGCTGCGCGTCAGCGCCGCCGAGGCGATTCGCGCGCTTCGCGCCGAAGGCCTGCGTATCGTCATGCTGACCGGCGATCACGGTGCTTCAGCGCACGCGATCGCGCGGCGCCTCGGTATCGACGAGGTCAAGTCCGAGGTGCTGCCGGATCAGAAGGCGCAGGTCATCAAGAGCCTGCAGGCCGAGGGACGCGTGGTCGCGATGGCTGGCGACGGCATCAACGACGCGCCGGCGCTCGCGCAGGCGGACGTCGGCATCGCGATGGGTACCGGCACCGACATCGCGATGGAGACCGCGCCGGTGACGCTCGTCAAAGGCGACCTCGGCGCGATCGTACGGGCCCGTCGTCTCTCGCGGCAGACGATGGCAAACATCCGGCAGAACTTGTTCTTCGCGTTTGCCTATAACTCGGCGGGGGTCCCCATCGCCGCGGGCGTGTTGTATCCGTTTTTCGGGCTGCTGCTGAGCCCCGTCATCGCGGCCGCCGCGATGAGTTTCAGCTCGGTGTCGGTGATTAGCAACGCGCTCCGCCTCAAGTAGCCCGGGCGGGCTGGCCGCAACGCGCCGGCCAAAAATGTCGTAAGGTTCCGCGGAGATGGCGCAGAAGGAAAGCGCGGGGCTGCTGTTGTTCCGTCGGCGCAACGGTCGGACCGAGGTCCTGCTTGCGCACCCTGGGGGACCGTACTGGGTCGGCCGGCACGAAGGCGCCTGGACGATTCCAAAGGGCGGCATCCACGTCGGCGAAGAGCCGATCGACACCGCGATTCGGGAGTTCCAAGAGGAGACGGGATTCGAGCCGGTTGGTCCCTATCTGCCGCTCGGCACGATCACGCAGCGCAGCGGAAAGATCGTGCACGCCTGGGCGTTCGAGGGCGACTGCGATCCATCCCAGGTCGCGAGCGTGATGACGACGACCGAGTGGCCGCCGCGTTCCGGCCGGCAGATTGAAATACCGGAGATCGATCGCGTCGCCTTCTTCACGCCCGACGAGGCGAAGCGCGCGATCAACGTCGCGCAAGCCGAGCTGCTCGATCGGTTGGCCGCGGCACTGAAATAACGCCGGGTGTTTTTTTACGTATTGCGTAAAAAAACACCCGGCGTTATTTCTTCACCCCAAATGAATGCGCGGCCTTCGCTCGGGATCGGGCTCGGCCTGGCGCAGAACCTCGCGGCAGACCGGCGCCGTGTCGCCCTCGCCGAACGCGAGAAACTTGAGTAAGTACACCACCGGATTGCCTTCGGTCCAGCCAAAGTAGGCGTGCGGCAACGTGCCGGTGCGATCGCGGAGATCGAGCAACAAGCCCGCGATCGCGTTGGGAATGGCGGGGCTCGTGCAACGCAGGACCCGAAATTCGCCGACGAGGAACCCCGAGACGTGCAGCACATTCGAAAACTCCGACGCGTCGCCCGGCCTGACTTCGAGGAACAGGACCAAGTCATCGTCGGGCAGATGGTGCGAGCGCTTCGCCTCGGCGAGCTTGCGCTCGTACTCCTCGCGCTGACCGGTGTCGGGCCGGTTGGCGATGATGCGAAGCGACCTGCGTCCCGCGGCTTCGCGAACAAATCGCATCGCGGAGTCATCGTAGTCGATGCCCTCGAGCCGAATCTCCGTCGATCGCATCACGCGCGAGATGAGCGAGGACCCGACGATGGTGACGATGAACCACGTCGCGATCTTGATGCCCTCGGGCCGCTCGAAGATGTTCGCGATCGTCGTGTAGACGAAGAGCAGCGTGACCGGGACGAACCGCGCGCGGCTGTAGGGCAGCGCGATCGTGACGGCAAACGCCGCCGACGTGATCAGCATCAGCACGCCCGTCGCGTAGGCGCCGCCCTGCTGGTTGACGTCAGCGTGGAAGATGATCGTCACGATGAAACCGATGATCGTGATGAGCAGCACGAGCGGCCGCGTCGCGCGCGCCCAGTCGGGCGCCATACCGTAGCGCGGCAGGTAGCGCGGGACGAGGTTGAGCAGGCCCGCCATCGCCGACGCGCCGGCGAACCAGAGGATCGCGATCGTCGCCAGGTCGTAGCACGTGCCGAACACATTGCCGAGGTCGCGATGCGCGAGAAACGCGAGCGCGCGGCCGCTTGCTTCGCCGCCCGATGCCAGCGCCTCGGGCGGAATCAACGTCGCCGTCACCATCGCGCTGCCGATGAGCAGCACGCTCATCACGACGGCCGACGTCCGCAGCAGGTTGCGCGCGCCGGCGATCCGCGAGCGCAGCCGCGCCGCCGGATCGGCGCCTTTGCCCTCGATGAGCGGCATCACCGCGACGCCGGTCTCGAATCCGGACAACCCCAGCGCGAGTCGCGGGAAGAGCAGCACCGCGAGCGCGACCATCATGAGCGGATTGGATTGCTGCGCGAACAAGTGATCGCGCCACGCCGCGAGCGCCGACGGATGCCGCCACAGTTCCACCAGCTCGTATCCGACGACGTACGCATTCAGCGCGAGGTAGGACCCGACGAGCAACACGGCGAGCCAGATGGCTTCGCGGAAACCCCTGAGGAAAATCGCGCCGAGCGCGGCCAGCAGCAGCAGGGTGACCACCACCTGGTGGTGCATCCACGTCGGCACGCCCGGATTGCCGAGAATGTGCTCGGTCGCATCAGCCGCCGACAGCGTGATGGTGATGACGAAATCGGTCGCAGCGAAGCCGAGCAGCACCAGGACGACGGCTTTCCCACGCCAGCGCGGCAGCCGCTCCTCGAGCACCGACAAGCTGCCTTGTCCGTTGGGACTGAGCGCGGCGATCCGGTTGTAGACCGGGAGCGCGCCGAACAGCGTGACGAGCACGAGCACGAGCGTCGCGAACGGCGAGAGAAAGCCGGCGGCCAGAAACGCGATGCTGGGCTGATAACCAAGCGTCGAGAAGTAATCGACGCCGGTCAGGCACATGACGTGCCACCACGGTGCGGTGTGGCTGTGTCGCGGCGACGAGTCGAGCAGATCTCCGAGATCCCTCAGAAACCACGCGCGCAGTTGTCCGGTCGTTCCTCCGGTCGAAGCCACAAACGCTCAGCCTAACATTCCTGGCGACTGCCGGTCACGTCAGTCGCCGGTCGCGCGCTTGGGAATCGTCCAGAGATAAATCGTGAAGTTGCCGACGTGCTCGGTCTTCGCCGGCGGCCAGTCACTGCCCATGTCGAAGCTGTTCGACACGATGCGCGTGCCCGGCGCGAGGTCGCTCATGAGCCGCGGGCGCAGCTTCTGGTTGAGCGACGGCAGCAGGAACAGCGTCACGACTGTCGCGTCGTGAATGGTCACGCCGGGATCGAAGATGTCGCCGAGCACAAGCGACACTTTGTCGCCGACGCCCGCGCGCTGCACGTTGGCCGTGGCTTCCTTGATCCGCTCGGGATCGATGTCGACGCCGACCGCGCGCGCGCCGTACTTCCGCGCCGCGGCGATCACGATCTTCCCGTCGCCGCAGCCGAGGTCGTACACGACGTCATCCCTGCGAACGCCCGCCAGCTTCAACATGCCGTCGACGACCGCGTCGTCGCTGGGAAGAAAGATGACATCCGGCGGATGAAGCGGAGTGACGGGCTGGACGGTGAGCGGCGGCGTCGGCGGCGGCGTGCCGCGCGCAGGCGGCGTCTGGGGCGTCGATCGCTGCGCGGTGCCCGCCAGGGCGAGCACGCCGACGACACACGCGGCCGCGAGTCTTCTTGCCACGGGAGACGCTCCCGTGAGCCAGTATAGCGCCGGGTGTCAGCCGTGAAGGACCGTCGTCGGATCGACGCGCGCGGCACGGCGCGCCGGCAGCCACGCGGCGAGCACGGCGGCCGCGCCGAGCGCAAGGGCGACAGCGGCGTACATCGCCGGATCGGTCGCGCGGACGCCGTAGAGCTGGTGCGTCAGCAGCCGCGACGCGAGCCAGGCGCCGCCAAGACCAACCGCCAGACCAATCGTGACCGACGCCAAGGCGCGCACGAGCACGAGGCGCACGACCGCGCTCGTCGTCGCGCCGAGCGCGAGGCGGAGGCCGATCTCTCCGCGTCGCTCCGCGAGCGTTTCGTGCTGGAGGCCGACGATACCGACGACGGCCAGCACGAAGGCGATGCCGGCGAATCCGCCAAGCAACGTCAGATTGAATCGCCGCGGCGAGGTCGTCTGCGACACGATCGCCTCGAGCGTGCGCAGTCGCGCCATGGGCTGATCGGGATCGATCCGGCGCACGGCTTCGCGCACGGCGGCGAAGAGCGTGTCGGGGGGCACGCTCGAACGCACGAGCATGCTCGTCGGGCGGAACGTCATCTTCTCGCTCGCCTGCTCGTAGACCTGCGGAGATGGGGCCCGTTCGAGCGACTGCTGGAGCGAATCGCTCACGACGCCGACGACCTCGATGAGATCGCCGCCGGGCACGCCGACGTGCAGCTTGCGCCCGATCGGATCTTGTCCGGGCCACGCCGACGCCGCGAAGCTCTCGGTGACGATGGCGACGCGCGTCGGCTCGCGCGCGGCGAACGATCGGCCGCGTCGCAATTGAACCTTCAGCAGCGAGAAGCAGTCGCCCTCGATCGTGCGCGGCAGCGCAGAGATCAAGCGGGTCTCGCCGTCCGGCACGTACGTCATCGTCACCGGATCGCCGTCGAACGGTATCGCGCTCGTCGCGCATGCGCCGGTCACCTCTGGCAGCGCTCGCAGCGACTCCGCGACGTCGTCGTAGAACGCGACGCGTTTGGCGTCGGATTCGAGGCGCGACGAGTAAATACTGAGATCGAACGCGAGCGTGCCGGCGGGATCGAAGCCGGGACTGACGTCGAGCACGCGGCTGAGACTCGAGACGAGCAGCGAGGCGCCGACGAGCAGCACGACCGCGAGCGCGATCTGTCCGCCGACGAGGGCAGCGCGGGCCGCGGTCGCGGGCCGATCGGCGGTGGTCGCGCGCTGGCGCAGCCAGGTGTTCGCGCGTCCCGACGCGCGCCATGCCGGCGCGATGGCGAACAACAGCGCCGCGATGAGCGCCAAGCCGATCGTGTAGAGCACGACGACGACGTCCGTGCCGGATTCAGCGGCGATGCGAATGCTCGCCGGCGCCATCGATTCGAGCGCGTGCAGCAGCAGCGAGCTCGCGAGGAGTCCGGCCGCCGTGCCGATCGCGGCGAGCACCACGCTTTCTACGAGCACCTGGCGGACGAGCCGCGCGCGCGACGCGCCGATCGCCGCGCGGATGCCGAACTCGCGGCTTCGTGTGACACTGCGCGCAAGTTGCAGGCTCGCGAGGTTCGCGCACGCGATGAGCAGCACGAATCCGGCCGCGCCGACGAGACTGAGCACGCCCTCGCGGAGCGCGCCGCCGCGCTGCGCGTCGATCGATCGCACGCGCGCCGACAACTTCTGACTGAGCACGGGAAACTGCGGCACGATCCGTTCGGTCTCTGCCGCGACGCGCCGCCCGGCGTTCTCCAGCGTCACTCCTGGTCTGAGCCGGCCGACCACGGCGAGATAGTGGGCGAGGCCCGTTTGCGCTTGCTCGGGCGTGAAGCCGAGCCCGCTCCACGCGTCAACGCGCCCCGCGGACGCTTCGAATGCCGCGGGCATCACACCGACGACCGTCCGCGCGTCGTCGAACAGGCGAATCGTTTTTCCAACGATCAAGGGATCCGCGCCGAAGCGGCGACGCCACAAGCCCTCCGACAGAACGACGCTCGTGCTCCCGCGCGTGGCGTCCTGTTCGTCGAGCGCTCGCCCAAGCAGGGGTGCCATCTTGAACACGCGGAAGTACGCGCCCGTGACGTTGCGCATCACGATCTGTTCCGGATCGCCCGCGCCGCTGAGATTGGCCTGCTGCTGAAAATAGCTGTACGCCGCGAGCGACTCGAACATGTCCGAGTCGGCGAGCCAGCGGTGATAGAACGCCGGCGCCACCGGGTTGATGTTTGCCGGGTTGGTCTTGTCGGTGGTCTCCCAAATCTCGACGAGACGATCGCTTGCGGGATACGGCAGCGGCTTGAGCATCAGCGGCCACGCGACGGTAAAGATCGCGGCGTTGGCGCCCAACCCGAGCGCGAGCGTGAGGACGGCGGCCAGCGCGAAGCCCGGCTGGCGCCAGATGAGACGCAACCCGTACCGCAGCTCTCGGAGCATGCCCGCCTCCGCCGAGTTGGACGGACCGGGACGTTGCGAGGTTTGCGGGAAGGTTAGTCGACCGCCACGACGATGAGCGTCGCGTCGTCCTGGGCGGCGCCGCCGGTAAAGGCGGCGAGTGCGTCGGCCAGCGCCGTGGCGAGGCCGTCTGCGGATTCCGTCCGATGTGCGCGAATCAGGTCGACGAGCCGGTCGTCGCCGAATTCGTCGCCCTCGGGTGAAAGCGCTTCCGTGATCCCGTCGGTGAACAAGACGAGGCGATCCCCGCGGCTCACGCCCAGCTGTCCGCTCGAGTAGTCCCAGTCCGGCGAGATGCCGAGCACGAGGCCCGTCGGCGTCAATCGATCGGCGAGGCCGCTTCGCCGCATGAGCACGGGAGGGAAGTGTCCGGCGTTGGCGTAGCCAATCGAGTGGGCGACGGTGTCGACGACGGCGTAGCAGAACGTGACGAACTTGCCCGACGCGATATTGCGGCAGAGCAGGCGGTTGACGCTCGCGCACAAGTCCTGCGGCAGTACTTGTCCGGTCGCGAATGCGCGTACGGCGGCCTGAAGATTCGACATCAGGAGCGCCGCCGGCAGACCCTTGCCGACGACGTCGGCGATCGTCAGCGCGACGCGGGTGTCGGAGAAGCGAATCAGGTCGTAGCAATCGCCGCCGATGCCCGACGCGGGCGTCCATCGCGCGGCGATCGTGCAGCCTTTGATGTCCGGCATCGCCGATGGCAGGAGCGCGCGCTGAATCAATCGCGCTTCTTCCTGCTCGCGCGCCTGCCTCGCGTCGCGACGCCGCGAAGCCATGCCTTCTTCGACTTCGCGCCGGACGACCTCGATGAGCGTCGTGTCGTCCCACGGCTTCTGCACGAAACTGCGCGCCCCACGGCGCATGGCTTCGACCGCTGTGTCGATGCTTCCCCAGCCGGTCATGACGACGATCGGCACGACACCGTCGCGCTCGCGCACGCGGTCGAGCAGGTCGAGCCCCTCGCGGCCAGACGTCGTGTCGCGCGTGTAATTGAGATCCATGAGCACGAGGTCGTACGGCTGCCGGTGCATCTGCTCGAGCACGTCATCGACGGAGCTGACGAGATCGGTCTCGAAGCCCGCGTCGGTGAGGAGCAGCCTGAGCGCCTGGAGGATGTCTGTCTGATCGTCGGCGACGAGAATGCGTGGCGTGGTCATACGAGTCGAGCTTTGGCTTGTTGCTACAAGTGGCGTGCCAACTGTAAATGACGCCGGGTGTTTTTTCCCGAGTGTTACCGGAAAAGACTCCCGGCGTCTTTTATGGGGAGCACTTGGCACGGGTCTTTCTTCAGTCATCGCGAACGCTGCGCGGGCGCCCGCGAACCGGACATAATTCCCATTTCCGGGACGCGCAGGTCGCAGGCCCGGCACGACGTATGACGACGTCTCATGGACGTGTAATCATCGCTGACGACCAGGTCAACATCCTGGACGCGCTGCGCCTGCTCCTGGGAGGCGAGGGCTATGACGTCGCCACGGCCGCGTCGCCGGCCGAAATGATCGCCGAGCTGGAGCGCTCCGACTTCGACGTGGCGCTGGTCGACCTCAACTACACGCGTGACACAACGTCGGGTCACGAAGGGTTCGAGCTGCTCGACAGGATCAAGGCGATCGATCCGACGCTGCCCGTGCTCGTGATGACCGGGTGGAGCAGTGTGTCAGGAGCGGTCGAAGCGATGCGCCGCGGCGCGCGCGACTACATCGAGAAGCCGTGGGATGACGAAAAGCTGCTCGCCGCGGTGCAGACGCAGCTCGAGCTGCGGCGCGCCCTGCGACGCAGCCGTCGTCTGCAGGAAGAGAACACGCGCCTCCAGCGCCGCGACCTCCCGACGTTCATCGCCGAAGCGCCAGCGATGAGGGCCGTCCGCGAGACGATCGAGCGCGTCGCGCCGTCGGACGCCGCGGTGCTCATCACCGGCGAGCACGGAACCGGCAAGGAAGTGGTCGCAAGCCTCCTGCATCGTCTGTCCACGCGATCGTCGAAGCCGCTCGTGACGATGAACGCCGGCGGATTGTCGGAAGGCGTCGCCGAGTCCGAGCTCTTCGGCCACGTCAAGGGCGCATTCACGGACGCGCGCACGGATCGCATCGGTTGTTTCGAGCTCGCCGACGAGGGCACGCTCTTCCTCGACGAGATCGCCAACATGCCTGTCAAGCTGCAGCCGAAGCTTCTGCGCGTGCTGCAGACGGGCGAGGTGCAGAAAGTCGGATCGTCGCGCGTCATCTACGTGAACGTGCGCGTCATCTCGGCGACCAACGCCGATCTCTCCGCGGAAATCGCGAACGGCCGGTTTCGGGAAGACCTGCTGTATCGCCTGAACACCGTCGTGCTGCACCTGCCGCCGTTGCGCGAGCGCCGCGAAGACATCTGGCCGCTCGCCGAGCACTACCTCGCGCGCTACAGCGATCGGTACCGGCGCTCGTTCGAAGGTTTCGATCGATCGGCTCGCCAGGCGCTCGAATCGCATCTCTGGCCCGGCAACGTTCGCGAGCTCGGCCACGCGATCGAGCGCGCGGTGCTCATGGCCTCCGCGCAACTGATCACCGCGGCCGATCTTGGCCTGCAGGGATCGATGAGCGGCGCGACGCCGGCCGAAGAGCTGACGCTCGAGCAGTCCGAGAAGATCTTCATTCAGAAAGTGCTCGCGCGGCACAGCGGCGACGTCCGCAAAGCCGCCGAGCAGCTGGGCATGAGCCGCAGCGCGCTGTACCGCCGGCTGCAGCATTTCGGGTTGTAGACGATGAGCGACCGTCTGTCCCAGCGACGCGGCGCGCCCCGGGCGCGCAACCTCGAGCTGGCGCTGACGCTGCTCGTGCTTGGCGGCGGGCTCCCCGCCGTCGTCCTGGCGCTCATCTACCTCTGGAGCCAGCCGCATCCACCCGAAGTGCGGTGGACGCTCGTGGTGATCGTCATCGGCGTCTGGTTGGTGGCGGCGTCCGCGGCGCGTCAGCTGGCCGTGCGGTCGCTCAACCTCGTCGCGAATTTGCTCGGCGCGCTCCGCGAAGGCGACTACTCGATTCGCGGTCTCAGCGCGCGCAGCGGCAGCTCGATGGCGATGGTGATGCGCGAGGTCAACGATCTCGGCAGCACGCTGCAGCGCCAGCGCACCGAAGCCGTGGAGTCGACGGCGCTGCTGACACACGTGATGGAGGAGATCGCGGTCGCGGTCTTTGCGTTCGACCCGAACCGCGAACTGCTGCTCGTCAACAAGGCCGCCGAGCAGCTGATCGGCAAGTCGGGCGAGGACCTGATCGGACAGCCTGCGTCGGCGCTCGGCTTCGACGAATATCTCAGCGGCGAGCCGCGCCGCCTCATCGATCGATCGTTCGGCGGCAGGCGCGGCCGGTACGAAGTGCGGCGCGCGATGTTCTATCGGGAAGGGCGGCCGCACCATCTCGTGGTGATGACCGACCTCAGCCAGGCGCTGCGTGAAGAAGAGCAGGCCGCGTGGCAGCGCATCGTGCGCGTGCTGTCGCACGAGATCAACAACTCGCTCACGCCCATCAAGTCGATCGCGCACTCGCTTCGGCGCATTGTCGATCGCGCGGCGGGCTTCCAGCGCAGCGAGGAGGTCCAGCAGGGGCTGTCGCTGATCGAAGAGCGGTCGGGCGCGCTGGGGCGTTTCCTTCGCGCGTACGCGCAGCTCGCGCGCCTGCCCAAACCGCGGCCGCGGCAGCTGCTCGTGCCCGAGCTCGTCAACCGCATCGTCGAGCTCGAGAAGCGGCTGCCGGTGAGCGTGCAGCCGTCGCCCGAGGTCCGGCTCGTCGTCGATTCGGATCAGCTCGAGCAGCTCTTGATTAACGTCGTCCGCAATGCCGTGGACGCGTCGCTCGAAACCGGCGGGCACGTGTCGGTCGGATGGAAGACCACGACGGATTGGTTCGAGCTCAACGTCGAGGACGAAGGCAAGGGTCTGTCGGACACGTCGAACTTGTTCGTCCCGTTTTTCACCACCAAGCCGAACGGGTCGGGCATCGGCCTTGCCCTCAGCCGGCAGATTGCGGAGGCCCACGGCGGAACGATCTCGCTCGAGAATCGGACGACACGCAGCGGGTGTCGCGCGACGCTGAGGTTGCCGCTCGCCAGTCCAGCCATCGACCTCGTGACGCCGGAAGGCCGGACGTCCGAGGCCGCGACCCGCAAGTGAGCGACTTCGCATGATCTCGTTTCGCGCGCCAGGATGGCTTGCACTCGTGGCGCTCTGCTCGGCGCCGGTCGTGGCGCAAGTCGACACCCAGGCCCTGCCGCGGATGGTGGCGACCGAGCGGGCGTTCGCGGCTGCCGCCGTCGAGCTCGGCAGGCGCAACACCTTTCTCACGTTTTTTGCTGACGACGCGGTGAGCCTCGAAGGGGCGGGTGCGGTCGCGTCGATCGGCCGAGCCAAGGACACGCTCATGGCCGCGCCGCCGACCAAGCTGCCCGTACTCTCGCGGCTCATGTGGGAGCCGTTCACCGGGCAGATTTCGGAGGACGGCACGCTCGGGTGGCTGACCGGTCCGTACGCGGTGCTCGTGCTCACGACGAAGGACATCACGGCCAAGGGCGCGTACTTCAGCGTCTGGAAGCGCGAGGCCGATGGCACGTATCGCGTGTGGCTCGATGAGGGCATCGCGCTGCCGGATGTCTGGAGCGGCGCGAGCGATTTTCGTGCGGCGCCGCAGGCCGATGTCGGCAGCGTGGGTGCGGCCGACGAGACGATCGATCAGGCCGAGCGCGCGGTCGCGTCGGGCGGCGACGCGTGGAAGGCGCGCCTCGCGGCGTCGGTACGACTCCACCGCGAGGGCCTCATGCCGATGGCCGGCCGCGACGAGACGGCGGCGTGGGCGCACGCCGCCTGGACGTCGATCCATTACGTCGTCTTACGTAATGAGAGAGCTGCGTCGGGCGACCTCGGCGTCGCGCTCGGCGGCTACGAGGCGACGACGCCTGCCGGCGCCGAGCGGGGGACATTCGTGCGCGTCTGGCAGCGCGACGTGCAGGGCCACTGGCGCATCGTGTTTGAAACCAGCAAGAAGATCAGTCACAGTGCGTAGTGCCTGTGCCTGAATCCCTGCTCGACGTCCGCCATCTGACCGTACAGTTTGGCGAGACGACAGTCCTTCGCGACCTCTCCTTTTCCGTTGAAGCCGGCATGTCGCTGGCCATCGTCGGCCCGAATGGCGCAGGGAAGACGGTCCTGTTCCGGTGCCTGATCGGCGCGCTGCCGTACGAGGGCAAGATTTCGTGGGCGCCGGGCGTTCGCATCGGCTACGTGCCGCAGAAGCTCGATCTCGAACGCGACATGCCGCTCACGGGCGTCGACTTCCTGCGCGCGCGTGCGGCGATCGGCGGCGTCGCGACGGCTGATATCTCGCGTGTGCTGAAGCTCGTCGGACTGGGCGATCGTGCAAGCCGCCGATCGATCGGCTCCCTCTCGGGCGGCGAGTTCCAACGCTTGCTCGTCGCGTTTGCGTTGCTCGGCCGGCCGAACGTGCTGCTGCTCGACGAGCCGACCGCCGGCGTCGATGAGGCCGGGCAGGAGCGGTTGAACGATCTCGCGCATCGTCTCCAGCAAGAGCACGGGCTTACGGTGCTCCTGATTTCGCACGAGCTCTCCGTCGTCTACCAATACGCGACGCACGTGCTTTGTCTCGGCCGCGGCGAGGCGCATCTCGGATCGCCGGAAACGATTCTCACGCCCGAGCGGCTGCGCGAGGTGTACGGCGCCGCCGTCGCGTTCCACGTGCATGGTCACTGATCTTTTGCTCTCTGGCGCGATGGCCATCGCCGCCGGGCTCGTGGGCTGCTTCGCGGTGCTCCGGCGCATGACGCTCGCGGCCGACGCGCTTTCACACGTCGCGCTGCCCGGCATCGGCATCGCGCTCGCACTTCACGTGCACCCGCTCTTCGGCGCCGTCGCGATGCTGGCGTTCGGTGCCCTCACGGTGTGGGCGCTCGAGAATCAGTCGCGCCTGTCGACCGAGACGATCATCGGCGTCGTCTTTTCCGTCGCGCTCGCGGTCGGCAGCCTGATGGCGTCGGGCGAGCAGCTCGTTGACGCGCTTTTCGGGGGAGCCGCGCCGCTCGGCTGGGTCGAAGCGGTCGTCGGCATCGCGGTGGCCGCGGGAGTGTCTGCGTTCATTGTCGTCGAGCGACATCGACTCGTCGTGGCGCTCGTCTCGCCAGATATCGCGCGCACGGCGCAGGTCGACCCGCGCCGGCTGAATCTTCTGTACCTTCAGGCGTTCGCGATTACCGTCGCGCTGGGCCTGCGGTATCTCGGCGTGCTGCTCATGGGCTCGCTCATCATCATTCCGGCCGCGACGGCGAAACGTTTGTCGCGCAACCTGACGGAGATGCTGATCCTGGCCGTCGTGATCGCGCTCGGCGTCACGGAAGCGGGCACGCTCGTCGCGGCATGGCTGCAGCGCGAGCCCGGACCGATCATCGTGATTATCGGCGGACTGGTGTTCCTCGCATCGCTCGCTCGGTCGCGATGAGCCAGCCCGTGCCGAGCACGGCGCCGAACGCGAAGACGGCCACGGGGAAGTGCTCGGGCACGCGTGCTTCGGCGACGGTCCGCCATTCCGCCAGAAACGATCCGACGATGATGAGCGCGGCGACGACGAGGATGGCGACGTCGAGCGGACGATAGGCGCGCGGGCGATCGCGGGTAAAGACGAGATACGTTCCAATCGCCACGAACTCCGCGGCGACAAGCGCCGGCGCCCAAAGCGGCGCGGCCCAGGGCAGCGGAATTAGAAACAACATATCCCACGTGCTGACGTCGAGGCCGGCCGGCCAATCGAGGACCAGTTTGAGGCCGACGTAGTACGTCAGGTCCCAGATTCCGAAGAGCAGCAGGAACGCGCCCCAGCGATCCGCGCGCCGCGTGCCGGCGAGATACGCGATCGCGCCGAGCAGAATCAGGCTGCACGCTTCGCGCGCGACTTCGACGCCCAGCAGGTTCATGGGCATCTCGACCATCGGAAACGCGAAGCCGCCAGGATAGAAAAGCGCGCGCAGGTAGATGACGACCGACGCTTCGAACCAGCCGATCGTCAGGCCGACGATCCAGAGCGCGACGTAGGCCTTACTTCTCAACCTGAATCGCCATCCCGTCGACAATCGGCGAGGTCGCGTTGGTGATGACCAGATCGCCGAACGCGACGCCCGAGAGAATCTGGGCGAGGCCGCCCGAGATCAACCCGACGCGTACGTCGTGGCGATGCGCGAGGCCGTCGGTACCCGCGACGACCACGTACGTTGTCTCCTCGTCTTTCTGCAGCGCCACGCGCGGCACCACGATCGCGTTCGGGCGCTCGTCGAGCATGATTTGCACTTCGACCGGCGTGTTCGCCAGCAGCGCGGTCGGCTGAGCGAACGACAAGCGGATGTTGACGGTCGTCACCGCGGCGCTCGCGGCGATCGGCCGCATCGTGACGGTCGCCGGCTCGAGCGTGCCGGCGGGCCCCATCACCGTCGCGGTCTGTCCCGCGCGGATGCGATCCAGCTCGGCGAGCGACAACGGCACCTGCACTTGCAGCCGCGTCGGATCGACAACGCGCAGCACGGGATCCGATTCGGCCGCGACGACGTCGTCGCCTTCCTTGTGCCAGGACTTGACGATCGTGCCGGCGAACTTTGCCGTGATCTTCGTTCGCAGCGACGCGGCCGTGACGCGATCGAGATCGCCCTGCGCGGCGGTGAGCGCGGTTTGCGCGTCGACGACCGCGGACTTGGCGGCGTCGAGCTGATTGCGCGAAATCAGGCCCTGGTCGGACAGCGCGGTGATCTTCGTCAGCTCTCGCTTCTGCGCGTCGAGGCGCGTCGTGGCCTGCGTGACGCCCTGCTGCGCGGACCCCAGCTCCTCGGTGACGGCCGGAATGTCGAAGCGCACCAGTAGATCGCCGGGCTGGACGGCGTCGCCCTCGGCGTGCGGCATCTCGGCGACGCGCGCGTTCTCGGGCGCGATGATCGTCCAGTCCGCAGCCGCCGCCGGGACGATCGTGCCGCTCGCGGTGAGCGAGTCCTTCATCGTCTCGAGACGCGCCGCGGTCGCGCTCACCAGCACGGGCCCGTTGGCCGCCGCCGACGACGCACGGTGACAGCCGCCCGCGATTGCGATGAGCGTCAGCATGCCGGCCGTGGCGAGTCCCCGGCGAGTCTTCATGCTTCGATTGTAGTGCGGGGCGTCGTTCAGCGATCCTGCCGGCTAGCTGGCGCGGCGTCCCTTGAGCGCGAGAAACGCTGACGGGACCAGATACAGCGTGACCAGCGTCGAGAGGCTGAGGCCGCCGATGACCGCCAGCGCCAGCGGTTTCTGCAGCTCGGCGCCGGCGCCGAGGCCGAGGGCGAGCGGCAGCAGACCGAAGAGCGTGCAGAGCGTCGTCATCAGAATCGGGCGGACGCGGATGCGCGCGGCCGCGAGCACCGCGTCGTGAAGCGGCAAGCCCTCGGCGCGCCGCATCTCGACGAAGTCGAGCAGCACGATGCCGTTCTTGACGACGAGGCCGACGAGCAGGATCAAGCCCATGGCGGACGAGACGTTGAGCTCGGTGTTCGTCCAGATCAACATCGCGAACGCACCGCCGAGCGAGAGCGGCGCCGCGAGCAAGATGAGCAGCGCCGACGTGAACGCGCGGAACTGAATGACGAGAATCAGGAACACGAGCGCCGTCGCGACGCCGGAGACGAGCAGCAGCTCGCGAAACGCCTGGCGTTGAGATTCGTACAGGCCGCCGATCTCCACCGAGTAGCCGACGGGCAGTTTGGTGCCGGCGATGACGGTCTTCAACTCGTTGACCGCGCTGCCGAGGTCTCGATTCTCGAGGCGCGCCGTGATGATCGCCATCGATCGGAGGTTCTCGCGCATCAGTTCGGCCTGGCTGCCGCGCGGCACGATGTGCACGAGCGCCGAGGCGGGGGAGAGCTTGCCGTTCGCGCCACGGATCGTCGTCTGCGCGAGCCGCGTGCCGTCGAAGCGGTACGAATCCGGATAGCGCACGCGCACGGGCACCGTGCGATCGAAGAGCCGCAGATCGGTCGCGACGTCGCCGAGCCACGCATCGGACAACTGCGTCGAGACCTGCGAGACCGTCAGGCCGAGCCGGCCCGCCGCCACGGGATCGACCTGCCACGTGTCCTCGAGGCTGCCGCGCTGCAGCCCCACGACGTCGACGACACCGCGAATGGCTTCGACCTTCGGTTGCAGCTCTTCGGACAGCTGCTCGAGCTTGCCCTGATCGTCGCCGAAGATCTTCAGCTCGATCGGATTGGGATTGCCCTCGAGGTCGCCGAGCATGTCCTGCAGCAGCTGCGCGAACTCCGTCTCGGTGTCGGGCACGGCTTCGTCGAGCTTGTCTCGAAGCGAGTCGATGATCTCCTCGGCCGATCGCTTGCGCTCCGATCGCGGCTTGAGCCGCACGAGGATGTCGCCGCTGTTCATCTGCGTGGCGAACAGGCCCATTTCCGACCCCGTGCGTCGCACGAACGTGGCGACCTCGGGTGTCTGGCCGAGAATGGCCTCGATCTTCCGGAGCCGCTGGTCGGTGTCCTCGAGCGCCATGCCGGCCGGTGCGACGTAGTCGATCACGAAGCCGCCCTCGTCGGCCGCTGGAAGAAAGCCCGAGCCTATTTGAAAGAACGTGAACGCGCCGAGTCCGGCAAGCAGCAGGACCGCGAGGACCACGCTAATCGGGTGATCCAGAAAGAGCGGCAGGCTGCGCACGTATCCGCGCTGGAGCGCGGTGTCTCGCAGCTCGTGGTGCGACGCGTCAGCCGGCGTTCCCGTCCGTACCGTGAAGCGCGCGAGGAGTGGAATCAGAAACAGCGCGAGCGCCAGCGAGATGAGCACGGCGACCGACAGCGTCAGCGACAGCGCTTTGAAGAATTGTCCGACGACGCCCGAGAGCAGGCCGAGCGGCGCGAAGACCACGACCGTCGTGAGCGTCGAGCCGACGACCGGCGCGACCAGCTCCTTCGTCGCGTCCTCGATCGACTCGCGCGAGCCGCCGTGTTTGACGCGGCGATGGATGTTCTCGACGACGACGACGGCGTCGTCGATCACGAGACCGATGGCGACCGCCAGGCCGCCCATCGACATCACGTTGATCGACTCGCCGAACAGCCACATGAAAAAGAACGTGCCGACGACGGTCAGCGGCAGCGTGCTGGCCGCGACGATCGTCAGGCGCCAGTCGCGCAGGAAGACGAGCAGCACGAGGATCGCGAGCACGCCGCCGACGATGATGGCGTCGCGAACGTTGTCGATCGCGGTGGTGACGAACTCCGCGAGATCATACGTCTTGATCAGCTTCAGTCCCTTGGGCAGCGACGTTTTGAGCTCTTGCAGCACGCCTTCGATGCCGGTGCGCACGGTGAGGATGTTGGCGCCGATCTGCTGCGAGATCGCGATGAGCGTCGCATTCCCGCCCTGCCCGACCACGAGACGCGTGCGATCGGGCGCACCAGGCGTGACGGTCGCGATGTCGGACACGCGAAGCGTGGCGCCGTCCTTGACGACAATGGGCGTGTGTCCGATGTCGGCGGCCGAGTCCCAGAGTCCCGAGGCGAGCTCGAGGTGCTGCAGACCGTTGTCGGCGTAGCGGCCAATCGGCGTGAGCTCGTTCGCGTTCTTCAGGGCCTCCGAGACATCGTCAACGGTGAGATTGGCGGCGCGAAGCTTGTCGGGGTCGACGATGACCTCGATCTCGCGCGTGTCGCTCGAGAGCACTTCCACGTTGCCGACGCCGGGCACCCGCGAGATCGCGGGACGGATGTCGTAGAACGCGATGTCGTGCAGCTCGGCGGCCGAGAGTCCGCCGATCAGGTTGAAGCTGTACATCGGGAACGCCGCGACCGTCAGGCGCTCGACCTCGAGTTCGGTGTCCGCGGGCAGCGATCCGCGGATCTCGGCGATCCGGCTCTGCACTTGCTGCAGCGCGACGACCATGTCGGTCGCGGGATCGAATTGTGCGGAGATCTCCGACGCGCCGCGGAACGTGCGCGACCGCACCCGGCGAATGCCGGGCACTTCCATGATGGCCTGCTCGACCGGCCGCGCGACGGTGAGCGTCATCGACGTCGCCGGCAGCGTCCCCGAGTGCGCGATGACCGCGATGCGC
This sequence comes from uncultured Solibacteraceae bacterium, assembly GCA_964419785.1. Lineage (GTDB taxonomy): Bacteria > Acidobacteriota > Vicinamibacteria > Vicinamibacterales > SCN-69-37 > DATEGZ01. The sequence goes on from CAYQRM010000231.1 coordinate 31,518, forward strand.
GGAAACTGCAGCGGCGGGTAGATGCTGCTCGGCAGCGAGACGCTCGCGATCGCCCCGGCGACCGTCAGGAAAATCGTGAGGAGGATGACGGCCCGCGATTGCTCGGTGGCCAGGCGCGCAGGATTCATTTGACGACCGTGATCCCTGCCTCGTCCGGGAGTCCTTCCTGACCGCGGACGATCACGAGATCGCCGGCGTTGAGGCCGCTCTTGATTTGGGTTTGGTTGCCCGACGCGATGCCGACCGTCACCGGCGTTTTGTGCGCCTTGTCGTCGTCCTGGCCCGCGACCATGACGAAGACGTCGTTGCCGTCATGAAGGATCGCGACGGTCGGAATGACGAGCACCTTCGTCAGCTTCTCGGCGACGATCGTGACGTTGACCGGCACGCCGACGGCGAGTCTGGTCGGCCCGTTGAACTTGATGCGCACGTCGGCCGTCGCGCTCGCGGGATCGACCGCCGCCGGAGCGCTGACGACGGTGCCGTTCTCCGGCGCGGCGCCGGCGGCGCTCTCGATTCGCGCGGGCCGTCCGATCGTCACGCGCGGAAGATCGCCAACGGTCACCGAGGCGACAACCTCGAGCCGCGAGGGATCGATCACGCGAATGACGGCGCCGCCGGCCTCGACGAGATCGCCGACGCCGTGCGACCGTTTCGCGATGATGCCCGGGAAGCGCGCTTTGACCGTCGCGCGCGCTTCCAACTGATTCGCCGCCGCGAGCGCCGCGCGCGCCTGTTTCAGCGCGGCTTCCGCCTGCGCCTGATCGAGCGCCGCCGCTTCCTGATCTTTCTTGGCGCCGATTCCACGCTCAACCAGGCCCGTTGTGCGCGTGAGCGCGGCTTTCGCCGTGTCGAGCTTCGCGCTGGCAGCGGCGACATCCGCCTCCCGCGCGGTAACATCGGATTCCATCGTCGGAATATCGAACTTGACGAGGAGGTCGCCGACCTTCACGCGCTCGCCCTCGTTCTTCGGGAGCTCGGCGATGCGCGCCGACTCAGGCGCGGTGATCGTCCAGTCGGCGCCGGACTCGGCGGCGACGACGCCGGTCGCGTTGACGGTCGTTTCGAACGTGTCGAGGAGGGTCGCTGCCTTCACGGCCACCGGCACATCTTCTTCGGTGGCGACGCTCTCGACGGCTTGATGCCGGCAGCCGCCCGCGATCGCGACGAGCGTCACGATCGCCAACCCGCCGAGCCAGGATCTCCGCCGAGTGTCCACTTTTAGCGAAAGTATTCCCGGTATCCTTTTCATCGAGCGGGTCCTCTGATCGCGCGCTCGAGATCGGCGAGCGCGGATTCGAAATCCAAACGAGCCTGCAGTCCGGCGAGCCGGCGCTCGCGCGCGTGTTCGAGCGCGAGGATGAGCGCATCGATGCCGGTTTGACCGGATTGATACGCGTCCTGCGCGAACGCTTCGTCCTGCTGCGCGAGCGGCAGGATGTCGCGTTCGTACGTCGTCACCTGCGTCTGCGCCGCGGCCGCACGGGCCAGCGCCGCGGCGACGGCCGCGCCGATGTCGGCGTGCACGGCCTCACGCTCGGCGGCGAGCTGCTGCATCTGTGCGGTTTCAAGGATCACGCCGGCCTTGTGCGTGGTGAACAGCGGCACCGTGACGCCGAAATTCGCGCGCCAGCCGACGCTGAAGTCGGGTTCGGCGTCAAAGCTGATCCCGCCGCCCACGCCGAGGTCGGGCTTCTGCAGCGAGCGCGCGACGTTGATGCGCGCCGTCTGCTCCGCGATCTCCCGGTCGATCACTTGCAAGTCGGTATTGGTCTGCTCGGCGCGCGCCATCGCGGCCGCGAGGTCCGGGACCGACGGGATCGCGCCGACCGACGCGAGCGTCAGCGGCGCGTCTGGCGGCCGGCCGAGCAGAACATTGAGCGACGCGCGCGTCGCCTCGGCCTCGCCGCGCGCGGCCGTCAAATCGTTCTGGGCGCCCAGCCAGTCCGCCTGCGACGCGACGTCGTCGCGTCTCGGCACGTCTCCGGCTTCATAGCGCGCGTGCGCGGCGTCGCGGGCGCGCGTGAAGAGCGCGGCCACTTCTTCAGAGATCGCCACTTTCCGGGTCGCGCCCTCGAGTGCGATGTACGCGCGCCGCACATCGTCGACGACGCCGGCGATGATCTGATCCGTTTCGGCGTCGCCGGTCGCGACCGCGGCCTCCGCCGCCGCGGTGCGCGCGCCGCGCTTGCCGCCGAGCTCAATCGGCAGTTGGATCCCCACGGCCTGTCGCGGCGTTTCTTTCGTGGCCTCGTACGTGACGTCGGGATTGGGCCGCTCGCGCGCGACATCCACGCCCGCGAGGTCAACAGGATGCCGCAGCCGCGCCGCGGCGATCGTCTTGTTGCTCGCGAGCGCGATGGTCACGGCGTCGTCCTGCGTGAGCCCGGCCGTTGGCTGGCCCTGCGCCGAAAGCGCCGCCGAGACAGCCAGCGCTGCCGCTAGTGCACCGATCGCAGCCCGCATCGGCGAAATGTACTCGTTACTTGCCGCCGATGCCCAACACGAGCGCCCGGAACGAGTCGGGCACGGCCGCCCCGCGACGGCCTCCCGCCGGCGCCGCCGTGTCGTAGCCGACAACGTAGACGCGGTGCGTCTTCAGGTCGAGGGCGTTCGTCTGGCCACCCGCGATCGTCTGCAGCGTCTGCACGACGCTCAACTTCGTCGGTGAGTCCTCGTGGCCGATCGTCATCGAGCCGCTGCACGACGTGAAGACCATCTTCGTCTGCGGGTCGAAGGAGGTCGCATCGGTGTCCGCGCAAATCTCCATCTGTCCGACGACCTTGCCGGTCTTGGCGTCGATCATCACGGTGTACTTGCCCCCGCCGCCGCCGGAGAAGAGCAAGTGATTCTGGAGATCGATCGCGAGGCCCGTGCCGCCCTCGGCTGGGGCGATCGGCCACGTCGCGACGACCGCGTGCGTCTTGATGTCGATGGCGTCGATCGTGCTGTTCGACTCGATGTTGACGAACACCCGACCGAGCTCGGGATCGGCGACGCCCGTTTCGACGCCGGTGCCCGAGAGCTTGATCGTCGTCACCGGCGCGCCGGTGTCGGCCTTGACGACCGTTGCCGTGCCGGCGGTGTGATTGAACGCGTAGACCTCGTTGTTCTTTGGCTCGTACAGGATTGCGTCAGGGCCGGGTCCGATGTCGACCTTGCTCAGCACCTTCAGCGTCTTGGTGTCGACAATGCTCGCTTTGTTCTCACCGCCGTTGCTCGTGAAGGCTTTTCCGCCGGGGACGAACGCGACGCCGTGCACGCGCGGCGTATCGGGAATCGTGCCGACGACGGTGTTCTGGTCGATGTCGATCACGACCACCTGCGTGCTGTTCGTGACGAAGAGCCGCCGCGTGGTGGGGTCCACCGCGAGGTAATCGTGCCCGCTCTGGCCGCCGATCTTGATTTCGGTGACCTTGGCGTATTGCCCGCCCTGCGCCGCGAGCATCGCTCCACCAAGCAAGAGCGCGGCAGTCGTCATCCATCCCGTGCGTGTCATCCAAGCCTCCTGAGATCGGCTCATTCCATCACGAAAGCCTGAAGATCTGATGAATGAAGAGCGCGGCCGCGGGGAATCGGGGCACAATGCGGTCGTGCGACTCCTGCTCGTCGAGGACGACCCGCGCATGCGCGCACTGGTGCGCAAAGGGCTGACCGAGCAGGGCCATCTGGTCGAGGTCGCGTCGACCGGGCCGGATGCCGTCGAGATCGCCGGAGCGACCGAGTTCGACGTGGCCGTCCTCGACGTCATGCTGCCCGGCTTCGATGGCGTGGAGGTCGTGCAGCGGCTCCGCGCGCGCTCGAACCGGACGCCGGTGCTGATGCTCACGGCGCGCGACGCGGCGTCGGATATCGTCCGCGCGCTCGATGCCGGTGCCGACGACTATCTCGCCAAGCCGTTCTCGTTCGCGGTGCTGCTCGCGCGTTTGAGGGCGCTCGGGCGCCGCGGTCCGACGGCGCACCACACGCAACTTCAGGTGGCCGATCTGCGACTTGATCCGGCGACCCGGTTGGTCACGCGCGGCGGCGCCGTCATTCCGCTGACCCGCACCGAACACAATCTGCTCGAGTGCCTCATGCGTGACGCCGGACGAGTCGTCACCCGGCGAACGCTGACCGACCGCTTGTGGGGAAGCGATCGCGCCGTGGAGAGCAACACGCTCGATGCCTTCGTCAAGTCGCTGCGCCACAAGATCGAGGCCGACGATCGCCCGCGCCTGATTCACACTGTGCGCGGCGTTGGCTACTGCCTGCGTCACGAGCCAGAGCCATGACGCGACGATCGATTCGCGTGCGGCTCGCGCTCTGGTACCTCGCGGTGCTTGCGCCGGCAACGCTGGCGCTCGCGGCCGGCAGCTGGTGGCTCGCGCGGCGCAGCGTGAATGATGAAGTCGATCGCACGCTCCAGGCACGCATCGACGGAGCCCGGACGTTTCTGACCGATATGGCCGGCGAGCACCTGGGCGTTCGACACATGAAGGAAGAATTCGGCGAGTATGTCGAACTCTCGCACGGCGAAGCGCTGCTCGACGTGACCGACAGCTCGGGCGAGGTACTGAGCCGCCCAGGCCTGGCCGGCTGGACGACGCTTGCCGGCGGTTTGGACGCCACCACCGCGGCGACCGATCGCACGTTCAACGGCGATCCCTTTCGCGTGGCGAGCGAGACCTTCACCGCCGGCACGTCCCAGTACCACGTTGTCGTCGCGATGCCGGTGCGTGCGGGGCGGGACGCCCTCCGACGATTCGCGTGGATTCTCGTGGGGCTCGTGCCGGTCGTGCTCGTCATCGCCGGCATCGGCGGTTACGCGGTTGCCGGCCGCGCCCTGGCGCCCGTCGATCGCATGACGCGGATCGTGCAAGAGACGACGCTGCGCAATCTCGATCGGCGTCTCGACGTGCCGATGGCCGACGAGGAGCTGAGGCGTCTCGCGGTGACGTTCAACGACATGCTCGGCCGCATGCAGGCCGGCGTCGCCGATCTGACGCGGCTGACCGCCGAGGCGTCGCACGAGTTGCGCACGCCGGTGTCGCTCGTACGGACCACCGCGGAAGTGGCGCTCTCGCGCCCGCGATCGACCGACGAGTACCGCGAAGCGCTCGAGGACGTGCTCGGTCACGCCGTGCGCATGTCCGCGCTTGTCGGAAATCTCCTGGCGCTCGCGCGCGCGGACGCGGGCGTCGAGGCCGGCGAGCCCGCGCGCGTCGATCTCGCGCGCCTGGTCCGCGAGCTGGGACAGGACTTCCGCTCGACCGCGCTCGCCCGATCGCTCGGGCTCGTCGTCGCGGCAGACGCGCCGGTGCATGTCGTGGGCGACGCCGCGTCGATTCGCCGCCTGCTCGTGATCCTGCTCGAGAACGCGGTCGCGTACACGCCGGCGGGCGGCCGCATCGATCTGTCCGTTGCCGGCGGCGCCGCGCCGGCTTCGATAATCGCCGTGGTCGACGTCGTCGACACGGGCATCGGCCTCGATCCGGAGGAGCGGGAGCGCGTCTTCGATCGCTTCTACCGTGGCGCCGCCGCGCGCGAGCACGTCGCGGAGGGCAGCGGACTCGGTCTCTCGATTGCGCGGGCGATTGTCGCGCGCGCTCGTGGGACGATCGATCTCAGTCCCGGCCCCGGCGGCCGCGGCTGTCACGCGCGCGTGATCTTGCCGGCCGTGGCGGTGGAACAGGAGGCAGGCCATGAGGATGATCTCGAGCATCGCGATCTCGATCACGCTGGCGCTCCCACCGGCGACCCAGAGCCGGCAAACCGTTGATCCCGGCTGGACGAGCGAGTTCGCGGTGGCCGCGGGCGACTGGACGAGCACCGGCCGCAATCCGTACTTCATCCTCGAGCCCGGCTACCTGCTCGATCTGGCCAACGGCGGCGAGCGTCTCGTCGTGACCGTCCTCGATGACACGCGCACGATCGATGGCGTCACGACGCGCGTCGTCGAGGAGCGTGAGACGAAAGACGGCCGCCCGGTCGAGGTCTCGCGCAATTACTTTGCGATGAGCACCCGGACGAATGCGGTGTTCTACTTCGGCGAGGACGTTGACGCGTACAAGGACGGCAAGGTCGCCAATCACGAGGGCAGCTGGATCGCCGGGCAGAACGGCGCGCGTTTCGGTTTGATGATGCCCGGTCTGCCGTTGGTCAAGGCACGGTACTACCAGGAGATCGCACCGCGCATCGCCATGGATCGCGCCGAGATCGTGAGCATGACGGAAACGCTGCAGACGCCGGCCGGCACGTTCACGGGTGTGCTCAAGACGGTCGAAAGCTCGCAGCTCGAATCGGGGCCCGGCGAGGCGAAGTACTATGCCGCCGGCATCGGCTTGCTGCAGGACGGCTCGCTCAAGCTCGTGAGGTACGGCGCGACACGCTGACGGGTCGCGCGCCTCAGCGGGTTTCCTCGGACACCGACGCGGCGTTCTGACGCACGCACGACTCGCCGTACGGCACGATCGCGCGCGGGCTCGTCGAGCTTTCGCGCGCCTTGGCCGCGCGATCGGTCGCCACGCGCGGACCGCTCACGGCCGCGGTCTTCTGGTAGTAGTCGTGCCACCAGAGCGCCGACTGCCAAATCGCTTCCGGACACGTCGATCCCGACGCCAGTCCCGGCGTCAGCTCGATGCCCGCCATCCCGAACGCCGTTTGCACAAGCGCCGCCGACGGCATCGCCCCGCCTTCGACGAGCGGATTACGCTTCGATCCCGCGCTCCAGATGTAGCCGAGCCACGGCAGCATCAGCGTCGGCAAGTCGAGCGCGCTTCGCTGCGACATCAGCCGGCGCACGTTCGCGACGATGCCGTCCGACGGATCGGCGAAGTGAATCACGGCGACGTTCGGATACCGCGCGGGATCGTCGACGTCCTTGAACCGCATCAGCTCGATGCCATTGGTCACCGGAACGGTGGACGCGTCCTGTACGGTGATCGGCACCGTATAGAAGCCCGACGCCGACGCGACGATGCCGGCAAGCGACCAGAAGCTGGGCAGCAGGTCGTGGCGCAGATGACTTTGCGCGACGCGCAGCCGGAAATGATCGAGCGTCGCGCCGCCGACCAGGACGACCGCGCCCGGCCTGGCGCGCGACGCCAGCCACTTCGCGTTGCTTCGCCCCTTCACGGTCGTCCGTTCGATCGCGCTGTTGGGTTTGGTCGCGGAAGACCGCCGGATGTCCATCACGCACTCCTCTGAACCATGTGTTCGAAGACCGGATCGCGCGGAGTCGTCGCGTCAGGGTTGGTCTCCCACGTGCGCACGCGCAGGTTGAGTCGTCCGCCGTTCTGCCAGAACTCGATCGTCACGAAGTGGTTCTTCGCGCGCTGCCACGTCGCGAGCGGCGTCACGGCGACTTGCGCGCAGCCGGGAATCGCGTCGGAGGGAAAGAGCGGAGGCGGCGCGTGCCATTCGGCCGGGCCGCCGGCAGTGACCAGGCTCATCGGGGACGAGATGATCTCGATGATCTCGTTGCCGCGCGGCGTCTGCGCCGTCGCGACGCGGCCAAAGTGCACGTCGCCGGTCAGCACGATGATCGATTGCGGCGCGTCGAGCATGGCCCGCACGAGCACGCCGTACTGCTCGAAGTCCGGCAGATTCCAATCCGCCACATGCCCGCTCCAGCCCGTCGTCTTCTCGAAGAGGGGTTGGCCGACGCAGAGCAGTCCGGGTGAGGTGAGGCCGTTGATCCACGTGAGGATGCGATTCATGTCCGCAGCGTCGATGAACGTCGTCCGATCGGCGCTGCGTGTGATGCGCGTGTCGGCGACGAGGATCTGCAGATCGCCGACGCTGAACGTCCGCACGACGCCGGCGGTCGCCGGTGTCTGGAACGCGCCGTAGAGGCCCTTCGCGAGATCCCACCACGCGTTGCGGCCTGCGGCGGTGAACGTGTTCACGCTGAATGACGGATAAGGCGCGTTGTTCCAGTACTCGTGATCGTCGGACGTCAGCACGTTCGAACCGCGGCTCAGCACCTGCTGAAATCCTTGACGGTCGCCGGTCTGCCCCCACGTCGCCGCGTAATTCGCGAGAAACGTCTCGCCGAGCCCTTCCGTCGTGTGCGGGACGAGAAATTTGTAGAAGGGCGAATCGAGATAGACCTGATCGCCGCAGAGCATCGTGAGATCGGGCTGGAGACCGTCGGGAATCGTCGCGTAGGTGCGGCCCACGCTGCCGCCTTTGTCTTCCGCGGCGCAGAAACACGATCCCAGCATCACCGTGAACGGTTTGTCGCCCGCGCCGGGCAGCGCATCGGGCAGCGTCGAGACAATCGCCGATGCGACGATCTGACCGTCGGCGTGCAGATTGACCGGCATGCGGCTGCGCGGCGCGAGCCCCGTCAGGTCCGCGCGTGCGGACGTCACGCCCTGCGTGCCGTCGGGCACGAGCCAGGTCTGCCAACCGGTGAGCGGCCACTGGCGGCCGCTCTGGACGTCCTGAAAAAACGCCGACGTCGGCGCAACCGGCGCCTGGTTCAGCGAAATCGCGCCCGCCCACACGCTTGCGCGCGTCGTGCTGACGGCCGTCGGGACGGCGAGGTACGTGGCCAAGAATTCAGCGGCGATTCTGCTGGGGGCAGGGCCGCTACGCTAACGCGGTTCCCAACGGGAGTCAACGCGCGCGATTCGCGATGATTGCGTCGTGCGCGTCACCTCGTGGATCGTCACCGCCCCCGGAAACGCGTCGTTCTGCTTCCTAAAAAGGTGAGCGGGATTCCAACTGGTGGATGACAAAAGTCATCCTCCGGGGAATCTTTCAGGATTGATCCGCGCGTACAGGGCGGAAAGCTCCGTCCGAACATGGCCCGCCGTTCGCATTTGCCTTACATGAAGAAGAAACGCGACAAACGAGATGGCTACCTCCCATCCGGCTCCCCAGCCGTGGCAGCCCGACACTGAGTCGTCGACAGTGGCGGGAGGGCCGCGGCCCGACACAGCGCCAGCTGTCGATGCATTGTTGGCGTTCAAGTCGGAGTCGAAATCCGAGCCGAATGCGGGGATCAGGAGTTCTGCGCCGTCGAAGGTGCGGATCCTGCGCGAGCGTCCGGCGTGGCTCAAGACCCTCGCGAAGATCGTCGGCGTCGTCGGTCTGGCGATCCTCGCCACGACCGCCGTCCTGTCGAGCTCCTACGTCCAGGCGAAGCGCGCGGCCGCAGTGACGCCGGCGACGACGCCGCTCATGGCGCCGGTGGAGGGGACGCTCACGGTGGACTCGCGGCCTGAGGGCGCGCAGGTGAGCGTCGACAGCATTCCGCGCGGTGTGACGCCGCTCAAGCTGTCGCTGCCCGCTGGCGAGCACACGCTCGAGCTCCAGAACGGGTCGGCCACACGATCGGTACCGCTTTCGATCCAGCCGAACAACATCGTCTCGCAGTACATCGATCTCCCGGCGGCTGCCGCCGTGTCGGTCGGGCGGATCGAAGTCACGTCCGATCCCCCGGGCGCGCACGTGACCGTGGACGGCGTGGCGCGAGGCGTGACGCCCGCGTCGATTGGTAATGTCATCGCGGGTCAGCACGTCGTGGCGATCGTTGGCGAGTCGTCGACCGTCACGCGCACCGTGGCGGTGTCGGCCGGCTCGACAGCGTCGGTCGTGGCGTCGCTGACACCAGCCGGCGCGTCGGCCGGATGGATTGCGTTCCGCGTCCCGTTTGAAATGCAGGTGCTCGAAGGCGGCAAGGTCGTCGGGTCGACCAGCACGGAGCGCATGCTGCTGCCGGCGGGGCATCACGATCTCGTGCTCGCCAGTCAGGCGCTCGAGTACGAATCAGCGCCGGTCAGCGTGCAGGTTGGGGCCGGCACCACGGTCTGGCCCCCTGTCTTGATTCCGAACGGGTCGCTTTCGATCAATGCCACGCCGTGGGCCGACGTGTCGCTCGACGGCCGGCCGATCGGTACGACGCCGCTCGCGAATCTCTCCGTGGCGATCGGCAGCCACGAGATCGTCTTCAGACATCCTCAGCTCGGCGAGCGCCGGCAGACCGTCGTCGTCAAAGCGCGCACACCGACGCGGGTTGGCGTGTCGCTGGCGAAATAGACAGGGACCAGCAAAGAAGCCCCATCACCTCGTCTGATCTCGTTAAGCCGAGAGACAGAAGCGGTCGTCATGCAGCCAGCACGAGTCGCTGGCTTCGTGTGGATCGCGGCGCAGGCGCGTCACAGCCTGCCACTTCATCGGTCCGGCCATCATCGACTTGCCGATCCGCTCGCTGAGGCGTTCATCGCGCAGGCCCACCGCTGAGTACACCGCGACGATGCCGGCCATTCTCGCGGCGTAATCCGCGGCCGACTTGCGTGTGATGAGCCAGCCGAGCCCCTTGCCGATGGTGGCGCCCATCGCGGGCATGGCGGAGGTGAGCGGCAACAACATCCGGCCGCCGACGGCCATTCGATCGAGCCAGGAGTCGAGCGGGTGCGTGACGCCCGCATTGACGAGCATCGCGTCGAACTCCGCGTCGAGCGGGCTCGACGCGTCGTTCGATCTCAGGTCGATCCATGGGTACGGCTTCAGATTCTCGCGGGCGGACGCGGCCAGTGCGGCGTCGACTTCGTACGCAATGACGCGGCCTTGCGGACCAATCATGTGGGCCATGACCGCCGTGTAGTAGCCGAGGCCCGCGCCGATGTGCACGACGCGCTGACCGGCGGCCAGGCCGAGCGCGTCGATCCACTTGGCGAGCGTCGCCGGCTGGCCGTTGAAGAGCTGTCGGGCCGGATCGATCGCGATGCCGATGTTGTGGTACACGCGCGCCGGATCGGCGTCCGGCGTCGAAACGTGCCGCGCGGGGGCCAGGAAATCGACGTCGGCGAGGGTGATCCACGGGCCGGGCGGCAGAAAGCGCTCGCGGGGCACGGTCGCGAGCGCCTCGGAGAGCGCGGGCGTGTGCAGGCGCGCGACGGCTTCGATTTCGTCGGCGAAGAACTGGCGTCTGAGGTCGAGCGTGAGCGTGTCGGTGGTCATGGGACGGCCTCGCTATTTCGATTTGCGCCGCGACGTCGAGGACGACGGCTTGCGCCGGTCGAGTCCAGACTCACGGATGTATTGCCCGACCTCCGCGCCAAGCACCACGGTTGCCGGCGGGTTGTTCCACAGGTAGGCGTGCTTGCCAGACACGCGGGGCAGCAGGCGGATCTCGCCGGCGTCGTTCAGGCGCTTGAGCACGGTGTGGATGGCGGCCATGTCGCTCGCGTACTTCGCGAGGTCGAGGCCGATCACGGCGAGCCGCTCGCGGACTTCGGTCGGCGTCATCGGCACGCCCGAGCGAAGCACGAGCCGGCAGCCATCGGTGAGGCCGAGCGGCACGGTAGGGACCAGACCGATCAGCCGCGAGAGCGTGCCGATCGTCTGCGCGATGTCAGCGAGGCGCTTGTCGATCGCGCGCCGCTCCTCGCCGAGCGCTTCATATTCCTTGATGGCCGCGTCGAGCGCGGCGCGATAGTCGCCTGTGGTCATAGTGTTAGTCGTGAAGTTATACATATTGTATAAACACGTGTCAAGAGGCTCTGGGCCGGCGCGTGGGGCACAACGCTCGTGCGGCCGGATGCCCGATCGCGCAACGCTCCGCTCAGCCGAGCGGGCGTGGAGGACCGCGCGTTCGCGGTAGAGTGATTCGATGCGTCGCCGCGCGGTCGTGGTCCTCGCGTTGGTCGCGATTGCGCTCGCACCGCGATCGCACGCAACCGCAGTCGCGCAGCCCTCCTCGTTCGCGTCGCTCATCGAGCAGCTGTCGGAGCCGGGCGGCGACTTCGGCGGCGACAATTTGATCTCGAACGAGCAGTCCTACCTGCACGTCATGCCCGCGATCGAGCGGGCGAAGCTCAACGGGGGCGCGTATCTCGGCGTCGGGCCGGACCAGAACTTCTCCTACATCGCGCAGGTCCACCCGGCCGTCGCGTTCATCATCGATATTCGACGCGACAATCTGCTCTTGCACCTGCTGTTCAAGGCGATCTTTGTCGGCGCGCCGACACGCATCGAGTATCTCAGCGTGCTGACCGGCCGCGCGCCGCCCGACCACCCGGAAGCCTGGCGCGGCGCCTCGATCGACAAGATCATCGGCCACATCGACAGCACCCGTCCTGAGCCCGACGCCGCGCTTCAGGTGCTGACGCTGCGCCTCGACGCCGAGATGCGTCGCACCGGCGTGCCCCTGTCGGGGACCGACTGGAGCACCATCCACGCATTTCATCGCGAGTTCATCGCCCGCGGGTTGTCGCTGGTCTTTCAAGTGCGAGGGCAGGGCGTCCGCGACTACTACCCGACGCTGCGGGAGCTTCTGCGCGAAACCGATCGCACGGGCCGCCAGTTGAGCTACCTTGCGGCCGACGCGTCGTATGACACCGTCCGCGCGCTCGAGCAGCACGACCTCGTCATCCCCGTCGTGGGCGACGTGAGCGGAGCGCATGCCATGCGCGCGATCGCCGCAGCGATGAAAGCGCGCGGGCAGACGCTTTCCGCGTTCTACATTTCGAATGTGGAGTTCTATCTCTATCGGGACGGAAGCTTTCCCGCGTTCGTCGAGAATCTGAAACAGCTGCCGCGCGACGACCGCACGCTGATGATTCGATCGGTCTTCCCCGGCGGCTTTCCCGGACGGCCGCCGCAGAACGTGCCTGGCTACTACAGCACCTCCGTCGTCCAGCCGCTCGCGACGATGCTCGCGGATCTTGCGGCGGGCAGGTACCGCAGCTACGCCGACATGATCTACGCGAGCCGCCACTAATCGATCGGAGGGTGGGATGCGATTTGCCCGCTGGACGTTCGTCGTGGCCGGGGTGTGGGGACTGTTGTCGGTGACGCCGCTCTATTGGCTCGAGGGCCTGATTTCGCGCGAGCGGCCGCCGGCCATCACTCATCCCGAGTATTTCTACGGGTTCATCGGCGTGACCGTCGCGTGGCAGGTGCTGTTTCTGACCATCGCGACCGATCCGATCCGTTATCGCCCCGCGATGCCGGCCGCGGTGCTGGAGAAGGCGGCGTTCGCCGTCGGCGTGCCGATACTCTTCGCGATGCATCGAGTCGCTGCCGACTCGGTCGTCTTCTCGAGCATCGACGGTCTCCTCGGCATCGGCTTCATCGTCTCGTACTTGCGAACGCCGCGGCTCTAGGCTCGAGTCCGCGTCACGCGCGCCAGGCCGCGTCCGCGATATAGTTCCGCCCCGTGACCGACGTGCTCGCATTCAAGGCGCTCGTCATGGGCGTCGTCGAAGGGCTGACCGAATTCCTTCCCGTCTCATCCACCGGACACTTGATCCTCGCCGGCGCGTTGCTGCACTTCAACACCGAGAAGGGGAAAGTCTTCGAGATCGTCATTCAGACGGGCGCGCTCCTCGCCATCGTCTGGGAGTATCGCGCGAAGATCCTGAGCGTCATCACGCGGCTGCCAAGCGATCGTGTTGCGCAGCGGTTCGTGATGAACTTGTTCATCGCGTTTCTGCCGGCCGCGGTGCTGGGACTCTTGTTCGCGAAGGCCATCAAGGCACATCTGTTTCAGCCGGTGCCCGTCGCTTTGGCGTTCATCCTCGGCGCATTCGTCATTCTCTGGGCCGAGCGACGCGCGCACACGGTGCGAGTGACGAACATCGACGACATCATGCCGTTCGACGCGTTCAAGGTCGGGTGCGCGCAGTGCCTTGCGCTGATTCCGGGCACGTCGCGCTCGGGCGCGACGATCATCGGCGGTCTGCTGTTCGGCCTCTCGCGTCAGACCGCCGCGGAGTTCTCGTTCTTCCTTGCGCTGCCGACGCTCATCGCCGCCGGCGGGTATCAGCTGTACTCCGCTCGGGCGCTGCTGTCGTCGGCCGATGTCGGCTGGTTTGGCATCGGCATGCTGGCCGCCTTCGTCTCCGCGCTCCTCTGCGTGCGCTGGCTGCTGCGCTACATCAGCCGGCACAGTTTCGATATCTTTGCGTGGTACCGCATCGCGTTCGGCGTGGCGGTGCTCGTGACGGCGTGGTTCGGCCTGGTCGAATGGACCGGTTGATCCTTCCGCCGCCGATATAGGATGCGAGGACTCATGGACGAACCAACGCCTGATTCAGATCTGACCGTGGTCTTCACGACGAGCGAGCCCGGCTTGCTGCCCCTGGCGACGCTCGCGCTCGAACAGCAGCAGATTGAGTTCGCCACGCGGCTCGAGGGCAGCGACGCGCTGACGGCCGGCGGGATCGCCTATCGCGGTCACGCGTCGGAAGAGCCGATCGAGATTCTCGTGCGGCAGGAAGATGCCGCGAGAGCGCGCGACCTGCTTCGCGATCTCGAGAGCGGCGTGCCGTCGGCCGCGGCGCCTCGCCAGCCGGCGTCATCCGATCGACCGATCACGTCCACGACCGGTCGCATCGCATTGTTCGACGCAGACACCAACCAGCCGCTCGGCCACATTACCGACGCCGATTTGCAGTGGCTCGACAGCCAACTCGAGAAAGAATCGGTCGACGATCACGACTACTACTTCGACGCGCCGACGCTCGACATGCTCGAGTCCGCCGGCGCGCGTGCGGAGCTGATGGCGGTTCTGCGGGCGCTGCTCGCCGGACGGGAAAGCGTCGACGTGCGGTGGTCGCGCGAAGAATGACAGGAGGTCCCATGTGGACGCGGCGCTCGTTTCTCCGGACCACCGTCGTCGGCTCGGGCGCGCTCGCGTGGACGCGCGTGCCCGCGCTCGAGGCCGTCCTTGAGGCGTCGCAGGCCGTGGCCGGACAGGCCCCCGGCGACGCGGCGACGAATGAAAGCTACTGGGGCCAGATCCAGCGCGCCTTCGCGCTCGATCGCACCTTGATCAATCTGAACACCGGCCACCACTGCTCGCAGCCAACGGTCGTCCTCGACGCCGTGAAGCGCTACCTCGACATGGAGAACCTCGCGCCCGTGTACTACGCGGGTCTGATCAATCGCAATCAGGAGACGGTCCGTCGCGAGCTCGCGATGGAATTCGGCTGCGACACCGAGGAGATGGCGATTACGCGCAACGCCAGCGAGTCGTTGCAGATCCTGCAGAACGGTCTCGATCTGTCCGCCGGCGACGAGGTCATCACGACCGAGCAGGATTACCCACGCATGCTGACGACGTGGGATCAGCGCATGCGCCGCGACAAGATCAGGGTGACGCGTCTGCAGTTTCCGGTGCCGACGACCGGCGACGTTCTCTACGGCCTCTTCGAGAAAGCGATCACGCCGAAGACGAAGGTGCTGCACTTCTGTCACATCACGAATCTCACCGGTCAGCTGTTTCCGGTGCAGCGCATCTGCCGGATGGCGCGGGCGCGCGGCATCACGACGATCGTCGACGGGGCGCACGCGGGCGCGCAGTTTCCCTTCAAGCTGCACGACCTCGAGTGCGACGCCTACGGCGTGAGCCTGCACAAATGGCTGCTCGCGCCGTTCGGGACCGGCATTCTGTTCGTTCGCCGCAGTGAGATCGCGAAGTTCTGGCCGCTGCAGGCCGCGCCGGCCAAGAGCGATACCGACATCCGCAAGTTCGAGGAGATCGGCACCGCACCGGCCGCGCCGCGAGCCGCCATCGCCGACGCGCTCGCGTTTCACCAAGCCATCGGCGCCGATCGCAAGGCCGCGCGTCTGTACTTCCTGACGACGCGCTGGGCGAACAAGCTCAAGACCGTGCCACGCATCAAGATGTACTCGAGCCTGCAGCCGGGCGAGACGTGGGGCCTCGCGACCGTGGGCATCGAGGGCATGCAGGCGTCGGCGATCTCGTCGTTCCTCTGGGACAAGTACCGCATCATCGTCGCGGCGCTCGCGCGGTCGGAGATGCCGGGACAGCAGTTCGACTACCAGGGCGTGCGCGTGACGCCGAACGTGTATACGACGATCGACGAAGTCGATACGTTCGCGCGCGCGATGGAGGAGCTCGCGAAGATGCCGCCCGGAAAGATTCCGGCGCCGGCGGGTCCGCCACCGGGGAACGAGCTCTAGGTGACCGAGCGGCGCGCGCTCGTTCTCGTCACCGTTCTCAGTGCGATCGTTCATTTTGTCGGCCTGACGTACCCGCGCGAGGTGGTCTTCGACGAAGTGCACTGGGGACAGTCGGTCAACGCGTATTGCTGCAACGGCCAGCGCCAGTTCGACGTGCATCCGCCCCACGGCAAGCTGCTCATCACGCTCGGGGCGGTGCTCGGCGGATACAAAGGCGATCTCACGTTCGATCGCATCGGGCAGCCGTTCACCGATCAACCCGTGTTCTTTCTGCGCCTGATGCCCGCGCTCGCGGGTATTGCGATCGCGCCGTTGTTCCTGCTGCTGCTGCGATATCTGGGCGCGTCGCTTCCGGCGGCGCTCTTCGGCGCCCTGATGATCGTCTTCGACAACGCGATCCTGCTCGAGACGCGGTTGATGCTCTTCGACGGGATTCTCGTGGCCGCCGAGCTTGGCGCGCTCGTGTGCGTGATGGCGGCGGACCGCGCGAAGTCGTGGCGCGCGATGGCCCTGACCCTTGCGGGCGGTGGGTTCGCAGGGCTCGCCGTCGGCACCAAGTTCACGGGCCTCGTGGCGCCGGCGCTCATCGGCCTGTACCTCGTCCGCTGTGTCGCCCAGCGACGGGGCGAGGGCGAGCTTTCCGCCCGAGTCAAACAAGCGTTCGTGCTCGCGGCGGCGGGGCTCGTTGTGTATCTCGGCGGCTGGGAAGTGCATTTTCTTCTCACACCCAACCCCGGACCTGCCGACGCGTTTCATCCGACGACGGGCCGGTTCTTCCACGACTTGTGGGTAACGCACGCGACGATGCTCTCGGCGAATTTCTCGATGACGCTGACGCATCCCGACGCGAGCCGGCCGCTCACCTGGCCGCTGATGAAGGTCGCGCCGTACTTCTGGGCGGGCGACGGCGCATCGATCTATCTCCTCGGCAATCCCGTCGTCTGGTGGGGCGCGAGCCTGCTGTTCGTCGTCTTTGTCGTCGACGCGCTGCTGATGAGGGTCACGCGATTGCGCGTTGACGCACCAGGCGCCGCGCGGAAGGGCGTCTGGCTGCCGTTCGTTGGATTTCTGCTCGCGTACCTCCCGTTCTTCGGGATCACGCGCGTCATCTTTCTCTATCACTACCTCACGCCGCTGGTGTTTTCGATCGCGTTCGTCGTGTTGTGGCTCGACGCCGCGGGGTGGATTCGCGGCGAGACGTGGAGCGGGCAGCGAAAGAGCTACTACGTTGCGATCGCGGCGCTCGTCATCGGCTTCCTCATCGTCAGCCCGCTGACGTACGGGTTCTCGCTCGGCAACTACGACGAGTGGCTGGCGTCGGTGATCAGGTCGTGGCGGTAGCGGGCGTCGTCGCCCAGAGTCGGCGAATCACGCCCAGCAGCACGAGGCCGCTCCCGAGGAACACCGCGAACAGTCCTGCAGCCGCCGTCCACCGGTTGTAGAGCACACAGCCGATCGTGAAGAGCGACGACCAGATCGTCGCGCAGCCAGAGACCCACCCGAGCAGCGCCAGCGGCACCTGTCCGGCGGCTGACCGATCGTCGGCCGGCAGGCCGAGCTCGCGTCGTACCCGCGCCCAGCCTGGGCCGAACGGCTGCACCTTCGTGTAGAACGCGCCGAGGACCCTCGGATCGGTTTCGGGGGCGGCGTACGCGGCAATCAGCCAGCACACGGTCGTGAAGGCCACGGTGATCATCAACGCGACGTCCGTGCTGATGACGACGCCGTTCTTACGGAGAATGAGCAGTCCAATCGAGATGATGAGCGAGCTTGTCATCGCGACGATCTCGCACCACGCGTTCACGCGCCACCAGAACCAGCGCACGAGGTAGAGCAGTCCGGTGCCGGCGCCGATTTGCAGAATGATGTCGAAGGTATCCTTGGCGGTGTCGATGAGATACACGGTGCCGGCCGAGCAGAGAAACAGTCCGACGGTCGCGAGTCGTCCGGCGCGCACGTAGTGGGCCTCGCTTGCATCGGGCCGCAGGAAGCGCCGGTAGAAATCATGGACGAGATACGAGGCGCCCCAGTTGAGGTGCGTCAGGATCGTCGACGAGTTCGCGGCGATGAGCCCACCGACCATCAGCCCGATGAATCCCGCCGGCAAGAACTTCAGCATCGCGGGATATGCGATGTCGTGGCCGATGAGGGCCGGATCGAGGTGCGGAAACGCCGTTTGGATGTCTGACAAATTCGGGTAGACGATGATCGAGGCGAGCGCGACCAGAATCCACGGCCACGGCCGGAGCACGTAGTGCGCGATGTTGAAGAAGAGCACCGCGCCGAGCGAGTCGCGCTCCGATCGTGACGCGAGCATCCGCTGCGCGATGTAGCTGCCGCCGCCCGGCTCCGATCCCGGATACCACACCGCCCACCACTGCACCGCGATGGGCATGATGAAGACTGCGACCGCAAGGTCCCAGTTGTTGCGAAAGTCCGGCAGGATGCCGAGGTAGTTGAGGCCGTTCGGGCCGCGAAGCGCGCCGAGCTTGTCGATCATCGCGTGCAGGCCGCCGACTTCAGGCGCGTTCACCGCGAAGTACGCCGCGGCAATGACGGCCGACATCTTGATGAAAAACTGGATCATGTCGATGACGAGCACGCCCCAGAGGCCCGTCTCGGCCGCGAAGACGACGTTCAAGCCGCCGACAATCGCGAGCGTCTGCCATCGCTCGAGGCCGAAAAGCACCGCCGCGATCTTGCACGCCGCGAGGTTCACGGCGGCCATGATCATGCAGTTGTAGAGCAGGCCCAGGTAGATCGATCGAAATCCACGAACGACCGACGCCGCTTTGCCGGAGTACCGAATCTCGTAGAACTCGAGGTCGGTGAGCACGCCCGATCGCCGCCAGAGCCGCGCGTAGAAGAACACGGTCGAGACGCCGGTCAGCACGAACGCCCACCACACCCAGTTGCCGGCCACGCCGTTGCGGCGCACGATGTCGGTCACCAGATTCGGCGTGTCGCTGCTGAACGTCGTCGCGACCATCGACAGGCCGGCGAGCCACCAGGGTACCGCGCGTCCAGACGCGAAGAACTCCGTCGTGTTTCGGCCCGAGCGCTTGCCGAAAAACAACGCCGGCACGAAGCAGATCGCCAGCGCGACGGCGACGATGAGCCAGTCGACTGTCTGTAGATGCATGACCGGACGAGAGTGTATAACCAACCGACGGGGCGCCCTCGGCGTCTGACTTCTCGGGCGGACCCGGCGTCTTCGAAGGGAGCTTTCATGCGGCGCTCATCCCGGCTCGCGTTCGCGGCGGTGTTCACTCTTGCCCTCGCGTTGACGTGGCCGTCCGCGCGAGCAGACGCCAGGTTCGCCGCGGCCAGCCTTCCCGATCGCCTCACCGATCAGGAGTTCTGGCGGCTGTCGTCGGATCTCTCCGAGCCGAACGGCCAATTCCAGTCGGACAATCTGCTCTCGAACGAGATGGTGTTTGCGACGATGGTGCCCGATCTCATCGCGCACACGAAGCCTGGCGGCGTCTATCTCGGCGTCGGACCCGAGCAGAATTTCACGTACATCGCGGCGATGAAGCCGCGCTGGGTGTTCATCACCGACATTCGCCGCGGCAATCTCGAGTTGCAGTTGATGTACAAGGCGCTGTTCGAGATGTCGTCGGACCGCGCGGAGTTCGTGTCGCGGCTGTACTCGAAGCCGCGGCCGTCCGGACTGTCGAAGACGTCGACGATCCGCGAGATCATGAACGCGTTCTGGGACGTGAAGACCGGCGACGAAGACGCGTACGCGCAGAACCTCAAAGCCATCGATGACTGGCTCACCAGGAAACACAATCTGCCGCTCTCGAGCGACGATCTCGACGGCATCGCGGGCGTCTACCGGGCGTTCTACTGGTACGGACCGGCGATGACGTACTCGGCGAACGTCGCGCTGACCGGAGTCAACGGGCGCGGCGTCACCTATGCGGATCTGATGCTGCAGTCCGACCAGGACGGCAATGGACTCAGCTATCTCGGGACCGAAGAGAAATTCGACGTGCTCAAAGATCTCGAAAAGAAGAATCTGATCGTCCCGGTCGTCGGCAATTTTTCCGGGCCGAAGGCGTTGCGCGCGGAAGGCGCGTACTTGAAGAGCCACGACGCGGTCGTGAGCGCGTTCTATCTGTCGAACGTTGAGATGTATCTGCGCCGCGCCGGAACGTGGGGCGATTTCTGCGGCAACGTCGCCAGCATGCCGCTCGACGACAACAGCGTCTTCATCCGGCCGCGCGGCGGCAGCTACGTCATCACCATCAATCGAGGGAACGGCGTCGGCACGCCGCAGTACATGACGGCGCGCGGCGGGGGACCGCAGGGCCTCTCGGGGCTCGTGCCGATGAAGGCCGAAACCGCGAACTGCTCCGGCGGCCCCGCGCCGCGCTGACGCCTTCGCTCATCGGTCGGGCTCGATCGGCACACGCACGTCGACGCTCTTGGTGAGCGACACGTTCAGGACCGCGCCACGTTCGAGCGTCACTTCCTTGCCTGACGTGCTGAGGACGACGCCAGTCCCGGCGCCGCCGCCGATCGCCGCGCCAATCCCCGCGCCCTTCCCGCCGCCGACGAGCGCGCCGACGATTGCGCCCGCGCCGGCGCCGATACCGATCTTCTTCGCATCTTCCGCTTTGGTGGCCGCAGCTTCACGACGCCAGCGCGCGGAGATGTCGTAGCGCTCATCTCGTCCGTTTGCCGTGATCGTCTTGAACACCAGCGCGAGACTCGCCAGTCCTTTCACCTTGCCGGAGGGCTGCGCTTCCGTGACCTCGCCCGCGACGAAGCTGCCAGACGGCAGCACGTTCACGCCGTCGACGACAACCGGCTCGGCGAGCACACCTTCGACCGGATCGCCTGCGTGATTGGTCGCCGAGCTCACAGGCGCATTGAGCCGTACCGCGATCGGCGTGCCTTCAGGCACGGTGTACTCGCGGAATTTCGCCATCGGCGGAAGCTTGACTGGCGTCTTGCCATCCATCACCTCGACGTCAGCGATGGACGCACGCGGAATCTGCCTCGTCGATCGTGCGGTCTCGACGATCACTGCTTGTGGGTCCTTGTTGGTGAGCTTGCCCGTGACGACGCCGCCATCACTGGTCGTGATCTGGACCTGCTGGCCGACAGGAACTTGGTCGACGTTGGGCGCGGTGGAGCACACGCTCGCCAACAGGCACGCCAGACCGACGCCGAACAGCGTTCGGGTGCGCATCATGACGCTCCTTTGCCAGGGACGATCCGATCATGCCAACCCCGGGCACGCCTCGTCAAATCACGGAATTCGTCGCGCTATAATCGGTTCCACCATGACCATGCACCGTGTCACACTGGGATTTGTGGCGGCGCTTGCCGCGACATCGCTCATGCTGGCTGCACCGGCTCCTGACAAGATCCCCGCGGCGGGCGGCGACATCACGATCCAGCCGCTCAATCATGCGACGCTGCAGATCACGTTCGGAAAGACCGTGATCGACGTCGATCCCGTGCCGCAGGCGACCTACACGGGTCTTGCGGCGCCGACGATCGTGCTGGTCACCGACATCCACAGCGACCACCTCGATCCGGCGACGATCGCGAAACTCGTGACGCCCGCGACGAAGGTCGTCGCGCCGGCAGCGGTGGCGCCCAAGCTGCAGAATCCGATCGTGATGGCGAACGGCGAGACAAAGACGGTCGACGGCGTGTCGATTGAAGCCGTGCCGATGTACAACCTCACGCGCGGTCAGGCGCCGGGGCAGCTCTATCACGACAAAGGCCGCGGCAACGGCTACATCGTTACGCTCGGCGGCAAGCGGATTTACATCGCGGGCGACACGGAAGGCACGCCCGAGATGAAGGCGCTCAAGAACATTGACGTCGCGTTCATCCCGATGAACCTTCCGTTCACGATGCCGCCGCTCGAGGCCGCTGAGGCCGTGAAGGCGTTCAAGCCGAAGATTGTGTACCCGTATCACTACCGCGGATCGGACCCGAAGCAATTCGCCGACGCCCTGCAGGGCACGGGGATCGACGTCCGACTGCGCGATTGGTATCAGCAATAAAGACGCCGGGAGTCTTTTTACGTATTTTGAAAAAAGACTCCCGGCGTCTTTTTCCCTACTGCGTAAGCGCGATCGCGACGAGCACGATCTGCTTCGTGCCGAGTCTCGCCGATTCGACGTCCACCCATTCCGAGAGCGAGTGCTGGTTGCCGCCGCGCGCGCGGCCGATCGCGACTGACGGAATGCCGCGCGTGACGCCAACGTTTGCGTCGGTCGATCCGGTCGGTACCGGCTCGCCGTCGGGAAGAATCTTGACGTTGAGGTAGTTCAGCACGTCGACCGGCGTGCGGACGATGGCGTGAGTGAGGCGTGAGGCCAACTGCTCGGGCCGGCCGCCGGCCTCGGACCGCTGGATGAACTCGCGTGCGAAGGTCACCTTCTGTGCTTTCGCCGCCGCCTCGCACTTCGAAACGATTTCGCCGTCGAGCTCTTGCAGCAGCACCGGATCGATCGTCCGGAGATCGACCGTGAACCACGCCTCAGGCGCGATCGCGTTGACGACCGTACCGCCGCCGAGCATTCCGACGTTGTAGATCGCCGGCACCGGTGCGTCGGCGGGCGGCAGCTCAACGGTGTAAATGTCCTCGATGCACTGGGCCGCCGCGCGCGCTGGATGCGGCGCGCCGCGCGAGTTCATCGTGTGCGCGCCCGGCGCCGAGAACTTCATCTTCGACCAGTAAATGCCCAGCGCGCCGTAGTCGACCGCCCCGAGCTCTGCGTCGATGGCGACGACCATGTCGGGCAGCTTCGTGGCGTGGTCGAACCAGTAGTACATCCCCTTGAGCCCGAGCTCTTCCTGAACGGTGAAGAGGATGATGAGGTCGCCCCTCGTCTTGATCTTCGCCGAGTCGAGCGCGCGCAGCGTCTGGAGCAGCTCGACGTCAGAGGGCGTGTCGTCGAACACGCCGGGCGCGTGCATCGTGCCGTCGGGCAGACGCTTCACCGTGAGATCGGTGTCGAGCGGATGGACGGTGTCCATGTGCGCGGCGAACAAAATCGTCGGCCCGCCGCCAGTGCCAGGCCGCCGCACCGCGACGTTGCCGATACCGTCGGTTGCCGGCTTGTAGCCGAGCGCTTCGAGCTGTCCTCGAATGTATGCCGCGCGCTTCTGCTCGTGCGTCGAGAGCGCCGGAATCTCCGTGAGCGCGATCCACTCGCGCACTTGGTCGTCGAAGTGCCGGTCGACGTAGGCGAGCGCAGCCTGGACGTCAGGCCGCTCGGCGAGCGCCGGCGTGAACTTCGAGCCAGCGGACTGCGCCGATGAAAACGCCGACACCGCGATGGAGCCGGCGAGGATGAGGCCGAACGACAGACGCGTAGTCATCGCGGTAAGGATACGTCGAGCAGGTCCCCGATGCGATCGACGCTCACATCGGCCGGCGGATACGTCGCCGAATTCTTCGGGTCGAGTGCGTAGTGCCCTTGTCGCGGGAAGACGGTCGTCACGCGCGCGCCCCAGACCTTCTTGACCGCGTCGAGAATGCGCAGTTTGTCGTCGACGAGCACATACCGCGTCGCCGGGCACCGCCGTGCGACATCGTCGAGCATGCGTTCCTTGTGGATGTAGACCAGGACGTTCCCATCGACCGCGTTCCACAATCCCGACGACGAGATCTTCCAGGGCTGGAAGACGGCATCGCCGTCGGTCAGAATCGCGACGGTGCCCAGCGACTTGAGCCTCGCGATCACATCGAGCACGCGCGGATAGAGGCGGGCCGCGAACGGATATCCGATCAAGAAAAGCGATGTCTCCATGACCGTGGTGTCGTCAGGCTGTTCCTCGCGGTACCGCTGAAGCGCGCCGAGGTAATCGGCGTAGCCGAGCTCCGTTCGCCGGGCTTCGAAGATCTCCCAGTACCGCGCTCCTCGCTCCTTGCCGAGCGTCGTTGCCAGGTGCGCGCGGAGATCGTTCGCGACAGAATCGTTATCGAGCAGCGTGTTGTCCACATCCAGGAGGAAACAGAGGTCGGCCACATCAAGATGTTAAACTGACCGCACACAATCATGCGCGCGGCGCTGTTGTTGCTGGTGGCCACCGCGAGCACGCAAATCGGCGGTCCGTGGAAATGGGACCCGTCCGCCGATCGCGTCAATCGCTTCGAAGGGCTCGTGAGCGTCGAGTCTGCGAACCCGGAGTTCGAGCTGCTGTCGTTCACCGGCGGCGTCGAGAAGTTCGGACCGGGCACGCAGCTCAAGGTCGCGTTCTATCTTCCCCGGAGCTCGCCCGTGGTCCTGCTCGCGCAGGAGCTGCAGGCCGACAAGTACTACCGCATGGAAGCGAAGCCGGCGCCCTGGAAGGCCGCGACCTGGAACATCTTCGAGCCGTGGGACACCTCGGTGGTCATCGACGCCAACCACGTCGATCGCGACAACATCGGCGTCGTCGTGCACCTGAGTCAGGATGTCCTCGCGTCCGGGCCGATTGCGCCCGCGTTCGTCTACCACACCGCGACAACTCATCAGGCGACGAAGTACACCGTGGTGATGCGCGCCCGGTCGACAATGGCGCGTGTGGTGTACACGGTGACGGGGCCAGGAGCGTCGCAGCCGACGGCATTCCCGCCGCTCGAAGGCGATTTCATCCGCGATACGCCGATCACGTTCGACATCGACGCGACGAAGCTGACACCGGGCAGCAACGTGCTGGCGATCACGTGCGTGCCGACGTCGGCGGGTGCGACGACGATCGAGCGCCGCTACACGTTCGAGCATCAGCGGTAGCGCGTATGGCCTCGAACGCGAAGCCTCGGTCGACGCGGTCGGGCTCAGCCGGCGGCTTCGCCGCGTCGACGTTGGCGCTCGTGCTGCTGTGGGTCGCGACCGGCATCGCGGTGCTGGCCGCGTACGAGGTTCGGCCGGCCGCGCCGGTGACGCTCACGCTCGTGGCGTCCAACGTCGGCTTTGACGTGCTCGCTGACTCGCGCTCGCTGCTCTTGAGCGATGCGGATCTCAAGTCGTTCACCGTCGCCGGATTCGATTCGTTGATCGCAACGCCGAAAATTCCTGGCGGCACGACCGGCCCGATTCACACGACCGGCATGCCGTCGCTCACGATCAGGCCCGCGCGGCTCGAGACCGTGACCGCGCCCGGCGGCGCGCACGTCGTCGTGAACTGGTCGCCCGACGAGCCGGAGAGCGCGCGGGTCGCGGTGTCACGTCAGCCCGTCCACGGGAGCGTGCGCGTCCCCGATGCTGCGACGGTCAGCTGCCACGGGTGCGATCCGCCAATCGACGCGAGAGGCGTCGCCGGCTTCGAATGGACCGGCCGCGCCTCGGGCGGCGGCACGTCGATGCTCGTCGACCGCGATCTCTCGAGCCCGCTGCGGCTGTCGCAAGATGACATCTCCGTTGAAGGCGCGCTCGACACGACGGCACTCTCCGCCGACCAGCGCGTCTCGACCATCAAAGAGGGCAGCGTGCAGTTTCTCAGCGTCGAGCGGACGCAAACACTCACGGTCGCCTCGCGCCTCGTCGTCGATCAGATCGCGCCGGGCACGGGACGACTGAAGGATCTGTCGGTCGGGAAAGACGGGATTCACGTCACGCTCGAAGCGAAGGCCGGAAAGTTTGGCGTGCTGCAGGCCGGCGGCTTCGACGATCTCCGCCCTTCGTGGCTGGAGCTGGGATTCAAGCAGCAGAGCTGGCTCTACTTCACGCAGGGCCTGATCCTCGTGGCCGGAACGGCGACGAAGCTGCTCGCGTTCTTCCGGAAGCGTGGCGGAGGTGATGCGTGATCGTCCGCGCGATGACCGTCGCGATCGCGGCGAGCGTCCTGCTCGTTCACGCCGCGGTCCAGACGCCGCGCGACTGGAGCAGCGAGCGTCGCCGCGTGCCCAAGATCGACAGTACATTTGGTGCCGACGTCGCCGAGCGCGGGGCAGGAATGGTTGTCGGCGTGCAGGGTAGCGACGTCTACATCGCCACCGCCGATCATGTCGTCGAAAATTCGACGGGGATGGCACAGACGATTCAGATGTCGTTCGCCGGGCAGAGCGCACCGCCGTTCACCAGTGCCGTGCTCGTCGAGCACGATCAGAAGCTCGATCTCGCCGTGCTGCGTCTGAGCGCTCCGGAACTCGCCGCGATGTTCGCCGATGGCGGCCGCATCTGCTATCGCGCCGTGCAAAAGGACGAGCCGGTGACGACGATCGGCCATCCGCGAGATCAGTTGTGGCAGGTGAGCTCGGTCGACAATGTGATCCTGCCCCGGTACAACAACGATCCGCGTGTGTTCACGATCTCCGGCAAGGGCGTCGCGCCAGGATCGTCGGGCGGTCCGATTTTCGGCGACGATGGCTGTTTGCTTGGCCTCGTCAGTCGCACGAACACGCTCGAAACCGTGGCGGTGTCGGCCGACAATATCGTCCATCTCGTCGCGCCGGCCATCGCCCTCAATCTGCTCGGCGGCGAGTCCGGTATTTCGAAAGAGCTCCGCCAGCAGACGTTCAATACCGTTTCGACCGCGCTCAACGGTTACCTGTTCGATCTCGAAGCCGTCGACGCCATGTTTCGCCAGACGAATCTCGACGGCGACTACATGGCGCGCACGATCACCCACTACAATGAGTCCTACCGGACCATGTTCGACGGCCGCTCGGCGATGTCCGCCGAGATTGGCGATCGATTCGGCAAGCAGCGCGCCGCCGACTACGACGCGCTGGTCACCTGGCTCGATACCGTTCACAAACAGGTGATCTACTCGCGGCTCACGAGCATCGTGAATGCGCTGCGCGCGCGAGGGAAGTTGACGAGCGACGAGAGCAAGCAGTTGCAGCAGACGCTCGAAGATCTGGATCAGGGTCTGACCGAAGGCAAGAATCGCGTGAAAGTGTTTTTGGATGCATTGCGAGCGGCGGTCTAGCGCCCCAGGCGCCGCCCGCGAGAAAGGGAACCATGCGTGCAGTGCTTCTGCGTCGGGGCGCGGCGCACTTCGTGCCGCTCGTGCTGTTGTTCTTGCTCGTCAGTTGCGGGTCGGCCGACATGACGTCGCCATCGATCGTGATTCCGGGCGGATCGTTCATTCCTGACTTCACGTTCGTCTGGCAGAACATGGCCGATACGACGAACGTGTACACCTTCATCACGGACAAAACCGGAACGAGTTCCGGCAACTTCACCAACTCGAGCGGCGAGACGCTCAAAGGCGTCTTCAGCACGCTGACCGGCACGTTCAACAATCGCAACGTGACCTTTACGGTCGCGCGCGCCAGCGGCCCGGTGACGGCCACCGGCGGCTTCGTCGGCACCGGGTCCGACACGATTCAGGTGCAGTTCGGCACGAGCTCGACGATCGTGACGCTCGTGCGGGTCAAGCAGTAGCGCGAGCTATCTTGGTCGGCGCAGCCGCACCTGGACGTGCGGCTTCGTCGCGAGGTGGTGCTCGTCGAGCTGCTTGACGATCAATTCGGCAGCCTGCGCGACGGTGTGTCCGGCCACTTTGATCGCAGGCATGAACGGCAAACGGATCGTGCCGTCGCTCTGGACGCGGTACGACTCCGGCAGATCGGGCTCGCCGGAGATTGAAATCAGCAGCACGTCGTTCTCGCGAATCTGCGCGGCCGGATCGGTGACCGCCTCCACGTCGTTCGCGAGCGTCGCGAGGTTGTCGCGGATCTGCGCGACCATGGCGTACTCTCGCATGATCCGGTCGTACTCGCGCTTCTGATCGGCCGCCTGCGCCTCCAGCTGCGCGCTCGCGATGTCGTACTCGCGCGCTGCCTGAACCGCCTGGATCTCGCGCTGAACCTTCTGCACCGTCAATTCGAGATCGGCTACGGTCGGATCAGCGGTGAGCCCGGACTCCTCGAGCTTGCGCGCTCGCTGTAGCTGCTGGGCCGCCCGGTCCAGCTGCCCACGCAGTTCGTCGATCTGCGCCTTGGCTTGCGCGTCGTTCTTCTGGACCTCCAGCGCCGATCGCTTCTGGTCCAGCTCGCGTTGCGTGTTCTCGAGCTGCTCAAGCCTCGCCTTCAGTATGGCGATCTCCATGTCGCGCTTCTGCTCGGGCGTCGTCGCGACGGCCGTTGACGGTGTGACCGGTGTCTGTTGCGTGATGGTGGGAGCAATCGGTGCAGTCACCGCGACGGATGCCGTAGCCGCCGGGGCGGACGCCCTCGGCAGATCGCCTGCGGTTTGCGGCGCGGCACTTGAAGCGGCCGTTGCCGCCACGGCGACAGATGCCGCCGGCGCCTGGCTTGCGGTCGTGGCCGGCGTCGCGGCGCTCTGCGGCTTGGGCGTCATCGGCGCCGATAGCACGGGCGCCACGAGCGTCAGGATCACGAACACGGGCACCCACCCGGCGCCACTCGTCGACTCCGCCGACGGACGGCCGAGGATGCGCCGCACGCGCTCGACGAGCGAGCCGTTCGATGCGGCCATCGCAAGATGCGGCGCCGCCATTTCGGCCAGGTCCGACAGCGCGCGCGCGTACACCAGCCGATCGCAAATCGTCACCGCCACGTCGTCGCAGCAGAGCTCGCGCTCGGTGCGCACGCGCTTCGAAACCCACCACACCGCCGGGTGATAGAACAGCGCCGTCTCGACCATCGTCTGCAGCAAGTTGACGAGGTAGTCGTGGCGGCGCACGTGCGCGAGCTCGTGGACGATCAGCGCTTCGACCTGATCTGGAGTGAAGCCCGACGCGACGGCGGTCGGAAGAATCACCACAGGTTTGAGCCAGCCGATCATGATCGGCACGCGCACGCTCGCGGATTCGACGACCCGCACGATGCGTCGAAGGTTCAGTCGCGATGCCAATCGGCTCACCATCGCCTGAACTTCAGGCGCCGCGGGCTGCATCACGCGGCGTGCCACGCGACGGGCGGTGAGCCACCCGCCGAGCAGCCGCACGGAGAGCGCGGCGACCCCGATCGTCCAGAGCAGCAGCACGAGTGTGGTGAGTGACACGGTGGGAGCGCTCGGCGCCAAGGGCGCGGCGACTTGCACGGCCTTCGTCACAAGCGGAACCGAGGGTGCGGGGACGGCGCCGGTCTCGGCCGGAAAGGATGTCGGCGCGATCGCGACATCGCGATGGGCAGCGATCCACACCGTTGTTGCGACCGGCGCGGCCAGCATTGCCGCGAGTGTCACGATGCCTGTGGCGTAGCGTGCGCTGGCCGAATCCCGGAACACGCGAAACAGGGCCATGGCAGCGAGCGCGAGGATCGCGCCCTGCCACAGGAAGTGGAGCAGCGCCCATGCGAGCGCCTGGGCGTACGGTTGGCCGGCGAGCGTCGTCAACGTCGTCATTTTCGTGACTCCTCTTCGTCCTTGATCAGCTGACGCAGTTCCTTCAGCTGCTCCGCGGTGATGGGGCGCGCGGCGAGCGCCTGCATGACGAGCGCCGCGGCGGATCCTTCGAACGCGCGATCGACCAGGTCGGCCACCAGCAGCCGCTGCGTTTGCTGTTCGGGCACGCGCGCGGCGTAGACGTGCGTCCGTGTTGACGCGTCGCGCACCAGCAGACCTTTCTCCGTCATCAGCTGCATCAGTTTCAGCGTCGTCGTGTAGCCGGTTTCAGAATCGCGCGATTCGGCGAGGGCGTCGTGCACCTGCCGAACGGTCGACGGGCCGTTCGTCCAGAGCACGCGCAAAATCGCGACTTCGGCGTCGGTCGGGCGCGGCAGTCGTCGTCGCATGGGATCGTTATACGAATTAATTCGTATGTTGTCAATAGGCCAGCACGATCCGAACTTTCCGACTTCCTGACCTCTCGACGTCCCGACCTCAGATCTTTCGACTGTCGTACGCCCAGTGAAGCAGTGCCTGGCGTTGCTTGCGTCGGCAGTCGAGATCCCTCGGTTCGCAGTCTTTGCGGATCGCGCCAGCGTGGCGGGCGATCGCGCGCCACCTCGCGATCTGACGTGCATCGTCGGGACCGCGCCGGCCCATGTAGTAGCGGCAGTACCACTGAAACCACCCGCGTGGATCTTGCGGCCGGACCCAGTTTCGACGTCGCCATTCGGCGAGTGGCAGGGAGGCATTGACGCCAAAGAAGTTCAGCCGGGCATCGTGCCGAGCCGGCGACAGTCGCGCGCGATCGAACCAGCTCGCGGGGAATTCGGCGCGGCAGTCGGTCATGTACTTGCCGCCAAACACGCCGAGGCGAAGCATCTGCGACGGTGTCAGCTCCGGGCGGAAATCTGGCGCAAAGTTTCGGCCAACCGGTTCGGTTCGAAAGTAAACGTAGCCGCGCTGCATGCGATCGTTGACGACGACGCGCTCGTTCATCGTCTTGGAATGTAGCGCGAACGAGAACACAGAGGGAAGAACACGAAAGGGCCTGGAGGCCGTGAACGAAACAAGAAAGGGACCGCCGCCGGCCGAGTCCCCCGACTCGACGACGGACGGTCCCCCGACGAACGAACTCAGATCGCGACTAGCAGTAATCGCCGTGGCAGGGCGGCGGCGTGCCGTCGTTCGCATTCACGGCACCGATCATGTCCGGGTGGATCATGCAGTAGTAATTGGTGCCGTCGGTCGTCATCGTCACGACCTTGCTCATCTGCCCCGGTGCGGTTTCGCCAGAATCAAACGACCCGTCGGTCGCGACGATGTGGTGCGTCGTGGAGTCGGTGTTCTTCCACTGCAGCTTCACCTGGCCGCTCGGCGCCGGATTTGGGAAGAACGATTGGTTCCCTTTGTCGCCAAGAATGCTGATCGTGGCGGTATTGGCCGTCACCGTCGACGGCGCGGTGGAGCTGCTGTTGCCGCTGCCGCCACAGGCCGCGAGCGCGAGCACGGCGGCGATAAGAGCCCCACGGATGATTGACACGTTCATCACACCCCTCTCCTTCGGTGCCGGCGTTGCTTTGTGCAATGCGCGCGCCAGCGCGAAACCCGCCGTTTTCGTTGCAGGATTCGAAGGAATTTACTTGAGGCGTAAGAGGTTTACGTGGAACGGAAGTCAGCGATTCCAGCCGGCCTGTCGGCGCGCATGCTCGCGTTCGGCCTTCTCCTCGGCGAGGTCGCCTTCGCGATCTTCGATCTCGAGACGCTCCTCGCGGATGTCGAGACGCAGCCGGCCAAACAAGCTCATGTAGGCGTTGGCGACCCACACGAGTGAGAAACCCGCGACCAGGTATCCGCGCCAATCCGGATACACGAGGTGGAAGCGCGTGACAACGAGCGCGAGCGCCGCCACCCAGTGACTGAAGCAGTATTCGCAGGTGAAGAGGTAGAAGAACTTTCGCTGGAGCAGCGTCCGGCAGGCCTTGCTGTTCTTGACGCACCACTCGCGCGGTTCGCGAAAGATCTCCTCGTGCGTGATCGTCCAGGCGATGCAAGCGATCGGCATCGCTAGCACGAAAAGGAGTGCGACCTGGCTGCCGAGCGGGTCCATCTGGCCAGACTCTACCGACGCTCCGGGCCGGCCGTCCAGTCGGCCGGGAGGCCGACGTATGAGTGGTCGAGGTCGGTCGCCGACGGGCATCCGAGGAGCTTCAACGTGCGGGTCAGGTCGGCGCGCAGAATCTCGACGGCGCGCGTGACGCCTTCAGCGCCCGCCGCGCCGAGGCCGTAGGCATAGGCCCGTCCCGCAAGCACAGCGCGCGCGCCGAGGCTCAGCGCTTTGGCGATGTCGCCCCCGCGTCGAACGCCGCCGTCGAGCAGCACCTCGACCTGCGAGCCAACGGCCGCGACGACTTCTGGGAGCACGCGCATCGTTGGCGCGACGCCGTCGAGCTGCCGTCCGCCATGGTTCGAGACGACGACCGCGTCGGCGCCGCAGTCCACGGCGTGCCGCGCGTCATCCGCGGTGTGCACGCCTTTGATCACGATTGGACCGCGCCACGCGTCGCGGATCCATTTCAGGTCCGGCCAGCTCACGACCGATTGCTCGAGCGCGGCGCCGACGTCGGCGTAGGGCATCGGTCCCTGTCCGGGCGGCACGACGTTTGGAAAGCTCATCAGTCCGCCGTCGCTGAAGAAGCCCATGAGCCAGCGTGGCCTCGCCAGGAGCTGCGGCACAAACGGCAGCATGGTGCCGAAGCGTCGCGACGCAAGCTCTTTGACACCGTTACGCAGGTCGCGCTCGCGCAGACCCGCGACCGGTGTGTCAATCGTAACGACCAGGGCCGAGAAGTTCGCGGCGCGTGCGCGCGCGATCGCGGCGAGCGCCGTGTCGCGCCCGCCGAGCAGGTAGAGTTGATACCAGACAGCGCCGCCATGAGCTCTTGCGACGTCCTCGAGCCGGCAGCCCGACAAAGTCGAGAGTGTGTAGATCGTGCCCGCTCGGCCGGCGACAGCCGCCGCGACTTCCTCGCCGCGCGGGTAGAACAGCCGGCTGCTACCGACGGGCGCGAAAATCAGCGGGAGTGAGATCGATGTGCCTAGCACGGACGTCGCCAGCGTGACCGCCGGGAGCGCCACGGCCGATCGCGGACGAAAGGTGATGGTGTCGAAGACGCGGCAGTTCTCGCGGAGCGTGATCTCGGCGTCGGCGCCGCCGTCGATGTAATCGAACACCGCGCGCGGCAGCCGCCGCCGGGCCGCACGTCTCAGGTCCTCGATGTTGACGGCGCGAAGCATACGTCGGGTGCGGGATTATTCTCCGCCGTGGCTGACGCTCGCAAGCGGCCAAGGACGGATGGCCGTGGCACGGTCGATTTGACTGCCCGCTCGTTGGATAGGCTTTCCGCGATCGGGTCGGGCGTCCAACCGCACGAGCGTTGTGAGCTCTGCAGCTCGT
>CAYQRM010000232.1:0-6294 GCA_964419785.1 uncultured Solibacteraceae bacterium
GCGGTGGATCGCCGCAGCGGTCGCAGGCCTCGGACTGCGCGAGGCCCCCCTGACCTCCGCGATCGCACTCGAGAGCTGCCGCCTGTCATTGCCGACCCGAGACCCGGCCGATCGATTCATCGCCGCCACGGCCGCCGTGCATGAATGCGCGCTCGTCACGGCCGACGTGGCGCTCCGACGCGTCTCCGGCGTCCGCGTCGTTTTCTGCCGGCCGCAGAAGCGGCGGCGATAGCGTACAAACTCACCGTCAAAGATCGCGATTCCACGCGCGCGTTCCTGCCGGCGTGATAAGACTGAAGTGCGTGTCCCGGCTGCCTGCCGCAGGAACTGTATGACCCGTCTCCTCACGCCCTTGACGCTCGCGATCGCGGTCGCCGGATGGACCGTCGCCGCCGAGCAGTCGCAGGCACCGGCATACCGCGGCACGAACGAGACGGTGCGGGTCTACGCCACCGTTACGGATCGCGACGGCCGGCTCGTCACCAACCTGACCAAGGAACAGTTCGAGGTGCGTGACGACGGCAAGCCGCAGCCGATCGACGTGTTCGACAACTCGCCACAGCCGATCCAGCTCATCGTGCTGCTCGACGTCTCGGGCAGCATGGCGGGCAATCTGCCGCTGCTTCGCGGCTCGTCGCGTGCGCTCTTCGCCGAGCTGGGCCCGAACGACGTCGCGCGCGTCGGCTCGTTCGGGCGCGACATCATCATCAGCCCGGAGTTCACGCACGACATCGGGACGCTGGAGAACGCGCTGCCAGACGAGATCCCGCCCGATGCGCCGACGCCGCTCTGGCGCGCGATCGATCAGGCGATGAGCGACTTCGACAAGAAGAGCAATCGCCGCTGTGTCGTGATGGTGCTGAGCGACGGCCGGGACGAAGATCGCCGCTTCAGCATGCACATCGTGACGCAGGTCGACGTGATCGATCGCGCCAGAAAAGAAGAGGTCATGGTGTACGGCATCGGCCTGCGGAGCCGGCTGCCGCCGATGACCGGCATGGGACCCACGGCCATGATGGCGGCCATGAACGGCAGCATGCCGGATCCTGGACTCGCGCGCACGGCCGGGGAAACCGGCGGCGGCTATGCCGACCTGCTCCCTCGCGACGATCTCGGCGCCGCGTTCGCGGGCATCGTGCGCGAGATGCACAGTCAGTATTTGTTGGGCTACGAGCCGCCGAAGCGCGACGGCAAGACGCACAAGATCGACGTTCGCGTCAGCGGTCACGGCCTCGAACCGCGCGCGCGCAAGAGCTACGTCGCGCCGGAAGGCCCTGGCAAGTGAGACGCGATTTGGCGAAGGCTGGTTCGAGAATTCGCGTGAGTGACCAGGACCCGTTCGATCTTCGACGTTTCGTGGATGCGCAGGCGAACGTCTACGAACGCGCGCTCTCTGAGATCAAGAACGGCCGGAAGCGCTCCCATTGGATGTGGTTCATCTTTCCGCAAGTCGAGGGCCTCGGGACCAGCTCGACGTCCAGGCGGTACGCAATCAAGAGCATTGCGGAGGCGAAGGCTTACCTTGCTCACCCGATTCTCGGGCCACGACTGTTGGAGAGCGCCGAGGCGGGACTTGCGGTCGAGACGTCATCCGCATCGGAAGTATTCGGATCGCCGGACGACATGAAGCTGAGGTCCTGCGCGACGCTCTTTAGCTGCGTGTCAGCTCCGCGTTCTGTATTCAGTCAGCTGATCGACAAATACTTTGAGGGCAAGCTCGACGACAGGACGCTCCAAGTGCTCGGCCGCACCGACATCGGCAGTGCTGGCTCGCGGTCATCTTAGACGGGCACGAAGTCCGGCAAGGGCCACGACCGATCCAGTTCCTCTCGAAACCCGCTGGCGCGTTCGGCCCGCAATAGATATCCACCGAGCCGTCGTCATTCTTGCGGAGGTCCATGCGTGAGGAGCGATCGGCGATCTTCTGGTCGTTGAGGATCAGCGCCCGCGTGTCGGATTGTCGGCGTCGAGGAGGGGCGCGTGCCAACGTCGAGAATCTCCATCGCCTGCGGACTGCTGCGTTGCGCGCGCCAAGCGCGTTGATGCCGCGCTGCGGAATTCGGCGGTTCTGGCGATTCGATCGCGCCTGAGTCGTCGATGGGAGCGGGGCGGGAACGAATCCCGCCCCGCACCCATCAAGCTTCGCCAAACGCGCGCCACGTCTCCGCCTAGACTCGGCGAAGGCAGACGCTACTGCTTCGACGGCGTCATGATCGCCACGCCGTTCGCATTCGGCACGCCGAGCGTGATCGGTGCACCAAGGGCCGTCAGCTCGCCGGTCACCGTGTAAGTAAAGAGCGAGAGGTGCGATTGATTGCCGGCGTGATCGATCACGCCAAGGACGCCTCGGTCGCTATCGATGTCTGACGGCGCGCCGCCAGTCACGATCGGCGCGGCCACCAAGGCATCGACGAAGACGTTGCTGCCCGTGCCGACGAGGCGACTGATGGTGTGGCTGCCTGTGTTTGCGGTGAACACGTACTTACCGGCCCGCGTCATCCAGCACGGCGCGCTTTGGCCGGCAGCAATCGTCGTCACGAATGCGCCGTTGCGAAACAAGCCGTCCTGGCTCGAGTGTGCGAGCGTGATGACGGCCGTTCCGTCGCCGTACGCCGCGAATCCAAAGGGCGTGAGCGTGCCCGCGGGCGCTGAGACGACCTGATCGAGCGTGCTCCGGACGGCGCCATCCTTGTCGAGCGCCACGACGTCGACCGTGCCCGGGATCGGATCGGTCTTGAGCGTGACGAGAACATGTCCGGCGTCGAGCACGCCGACCTGCGCGGTGCTGCCGTCTGGCGGCGACCCGCCTCCGACCAGATCGAGCAACGCGCCGCCGTCGCGCCCACCGATGCGATGATTTTTCACTTCGAACGACTCGACCGTCTGGGCGCCTGCCACATACAGGTGGTCATTGCCGAAGTCGAGGCTTTCGGGCGCACTGGACGTCGAGAGCAACTGCTCGAACATCAACGAATTGCCGCTCCGCCGAAAGATGGCGATGGTGTTTGAACCGGCGTTGACGGCCGCGAACAGCTCGCCGTCGAACTGCCGCACGCCGCGGGCGTTGCCGCCGGCGCCGCCCTGGCCGTTGGTCGGCAGCGTCTGCAGCAACGTGTGCGTTGCGGCATCGTAGACCTGAATCGCGTTCTGGGTCTGATCGTTCGTCATCACAATCGCGAGCGTCACCTGCTGTGGATCCGCATGAAGTATCGCGATGGTGCCCGCGAACGCAAA
Source organism: uncultured Solibacteraceae bacterium (assembly GCA_964419785.1). Classification (GTDB taxonomy): domain Bacteria; phylum Acidobacteriota; class Vicinamibacteria; order Vicinamibacterales; family SCN-69-37; genus DATEGZ01. The sequence goes on from CAYQRM010000232.1 coordinate 3,235, forward strand.
GAGCGCCGCGGCAGCAATGCTGAGTCGTCGAAACATGAAGTGTTCTCCTTCTACAGGCGTCGCCTGTCTTGCCTGCTCCTACGGAGACGATGACGACTCGGTTACAAGCGGTCATGTGAGCGATGAATTCAAGGACTGAAACGCGTCGGTTACGAACAGGGCCAGGTAACCATCGTCGTTCCTGCTACGTAGAAACCTAGTGGCCACGCGTCGGGCAGGTTCGTGTAGGCTGTTCGCCGGTCTCGATGACGGCGCAGCAGGAGCAGGAAGCGACGGCTCTGATGATCCGCGCGCAGAAGGGCGATAGCCGCGCGTACGCCGCCCTGTTGACCATGCTCTCTTCAACGGCCAGGCAGTACGCACGCAACCGGCTGGGTGAGGTGGCGTGGCTCGACGACGTCATGCAGGAGACCTTGCTGACGATTCATGCGGCGCGTCACACGTACGATCCGCACCGGCCGTTCGCGCCCTGGTTCTACGCGATTCTGTCGAGCCGCATGATCGATGTTCTACGAAAGGAGAAGCGGGTTCGAGCCCGAGAATTCACGACGGATGCGCTTCCAGAAGTCTCGTCTCCCGCGACGCAGATCCACGACGCGTCGGGCGCACTCGATGCCCGCCGTCTCGAGGCCGCGCTCGAGGAGCTGCCGGATCGTCAGCGTGAAATCGTGCGCCGGCTGAAGCTCGAGGACGAATCGGTGAAAGAGGTCAGCGAGCGGCTCGGGATGAGTCCGTCGGCCGTGAAGGTCGCGGCGCATCGCGGTTACAAAGCGCTCCGACGCTTGATCGGAGGCAAACAGCCATGAAGACGGAAGATCTCATCGCAGATCTGGCCGCACGCGTGCCCCCCGTGCATCCGCTGCCATCGCCGGGCCGGCGCGCGATGGCATGGTTCGGCCTCGCCTTCGCCTTCGCTGCCGCCGCCGTCGGATTGTTTGGCGCGCGACCGGATGTGTTTGCCCGATTGACTGAACCCGACTATCTCTGGACATCGATCCTCACGTTGACGGCATCGATCCTTGCGGGCATCGCGACCCTGGTGCTCGCCATTCCCGGTGCGGAGCGGACCGCTCTGCTGCGGCGCTTGACGGTCGTCGTCCTCGTGATGTGGGCGGTCACGATGACGTGGTCCGTGCTCGCTGCGGGCCGGGGTTTGCCGATCACCACTGATCCGCATTGGCCGGCGTGCTTCGCCCGGGTCGTGCTTGTCAGCTTGGTACCGCTGACCGTGCTCTTCGGCATGGTTCGCCGGGCCGCTCCGCTTCGCCTCGGTTGGACGGCAGGTCTCGGCGCAGCTGCGGCGGCGTCAGTGGGAGCGCTGGCCGTCCAACTCGTCTGTCCGATCGACGATGCGGGTCATGCGTTCCTGGGTCATTTCGTCTCAGCGATGACCATCATCGCGCTTGGCGTCACGCTTCGACGAACGCTCGTTCCAAAGGCGTTCGTCTGATCGTCAACTCTTGAACATGGGACTGGGGATCACGGCGGTTGACGGACGTTCGATGTGACATGAGCGCATCCTTGATCTGGCGGGACGCGATACGATTAGTCCTGTCGGAGGACCGTCGCCGGATCGATACGCGCGGCCCGACGTGCAGGAAGATAACTGGCGATCGCGGCGACCGCGCAGAGGACTGCGGCGCTGGTGACAAATGTCGTGACGTCAGTGGCGGTGATCCCGAAGAGAAACGACGACAAGAGCCGTGAGGCGACAGCGCTCAGCGCGAGGCCGAGCGCGGCGCCAATCGACGCGAGCCGCAGTCCGTCCCCGACCAAGAGGCGCACGACGTCGGCGGCGCGGGCACCAAGTGCCATGCGCACGCCCACCTCGCGCACGCGAATCGAGGCACTGTGCGCCGCGAGACCATACAGCCCGATCGCCGCGAGCAGCAGCGCGAGTGCGCCGAGCAGGCCGAGGAGCGACGTCGCCGCTTGCTGTCGAGCCGCGTTCTTGTGGATCGTGACGTCCAGGGGCTCCGCGCGATAAATCGGCAGGTCCGGATCGATCTCGGCGACGACTGTGGTGAGCGAACGCGTCACATCCAGTACGTCGCCATTCGTGCGTGCCACGATCGTCATCGGCGACGCGGGCGATTGCGCAAGCGGCACGAAGTACGCCGGTCGCGCGGATTCCGTCAACTGTCCGTACTTGCCGTCACGGACAAGGCCCACGACCTCGAGCCAGCGCACAATTGAACCTTCGCGGCGCAGCCGCTTGCCGAGAGGGTTTTGACCGGGCCACAACCACGTGGCGAGGGTTTCGTTCACGACCGCCACCGCGGGCGAGTTGTTGCTGTCGGCCTCGCTGAATGGCCGCCCCGCCATCAGCGGCGTCCGCATCGTCTCGAAGTACCGTGGCGAGACGCTGGCGTAGAGCGCAGACACCGATGCCGTGCCGTCGGTCAGCACCTGCGCCCGCCGCGTCAATCCGCTGAGTGGCAGGACGCTGGTGACAGCCGCGGACGTGACGCCAGGGACGGACTCCGTCCGTTCGAGCACCCGGCGCGTCAATTGCGACTGGCGATCGGTCGAGTAGCCTTGCAGGACAGGATCGAAGGACGCCGACGCGACACCGCGGGCGTCAAAGCCGGGATCAACCCGAAGCGCCTTGTCGAGGCTCTGCAGGAACAGACCGGCCGCGACGAGCAGCATTACCGATAGCGCGACCTGGACGGTGACGAACGCGCTCCGAAGGCGACCGCGGCGTGTGGCGGCGCGGTCGCCCTGCTCCTTCAGCGTCGAGACCAGATCGAGCTTTGTCGTCGAGAGCGCTGGCAGCAGCCCGAAGAGCAAGACGGTCGTCGCCGCGAGCATCGTGGTCGCGGCCAGCACGCGAGGATTGGGTCCGAGTACGGTCGCGAGATCGCTGGGCGGAATGTCGCCGAGATAGCCCACGAGGCGCGACAGCGCACTCGAGACGACAAGACCAGCCGCGGCGGCCGTAAGCGCGATGACAAGAGCCTCGACGAGCAGCTGGTGAATCAGGCGCCCGCGCGACGCCCCAATCGCGCAGCGCATCGCAAACTCGCGACGCCGCGCGATGTTGTTCGCCATGATGAC
>CAYQRM010000233.1:0-2324 GCA_964419785.1 uncultured Solibacteraceae bacterium
CCGATCGATGATGCGATCCACGAGCCCCAGATGCGCGGCCGCGGTCCGCAGTCGCGGCGTGCTGAGCTCGACGTGCCACGTGAGCAGATCGTCGGTCTTGAATCCGACGTCGCGCGTTTCGAGCTGGCGCAGGCCCGCGCCAACGGTGATCGCCGTCGAAATCAGCACGGCTGCGAGCGCCAATTCGGCGACGACGAGCGCCGCGAGCGCCCGGCGTCCGGGCACGGACGAGCCAGTACGCGCGCTGGCGCGAAGCGCCTCGGTCAAGTCGGTGCGAGGCGCGCGCCACGCCGCGAGCAAACCCACGAGCACTCCGCAGACGGCCGAGAGCCCGGCCGTCACGAGCAGCACGCGCCAGTCGAAGTGCAGCGACGCCACCGTCGCCTGCTCGACGAGCACGTGCGGCACCAGCTGGATCAGGGCGCGCTCGAAGAGCGACGCGACTATGAGGCCGGCGAGGCCGCCGGCGGCAAATACGATCATCGCCTCCGCGATGAGATGCCGCACTTGCCGTCCGCGCCCGCAGCCCAGTGCCGCGCGCACGGCCAGCTCCCGCTCGCGAGACACCAAGCGTGTGATGAACAGCATCGTCACGTTGCTGGCGACGACGATCAGCAGGACCGCGACGGCCCAGGAGAGCATCAGCACCACGCGACCTTCGTCGCCGATCAAAATGTCGCGAAAGTGCCGGAGACCTGGCGTGTTGCCGTGCATCACGAGCGGGTAGTCTCGGAGCAATCCTGGACCGCGCGCCTGCATCCGACGGTTCGCTTCGTCGAACGAGATGCCAGGAGCGAGACGGCCGGCGAGGAACAGACCACGCTGCTGCGGCAGCACGCGCGTCGGCCACCACGCGTCCGCGTCATACGGAAATCGATATCCGGTAGGCAGGACGCCGACGATCGTGCGCACGCCGCCGTCGAACGCGAGCGTCGCGCCGATGACCTCTTCGCGGCCGCCGTACCGCTCGTGCCAGAGACGATCGCTGATGAGCGCGACGCCACTACCGTCGCCTTGCGCCTCCTCGTCCGGCGTGAACCACCGTCCACGCTCCGGCTGGACGCCGAGCGCCTTCAACCAGCCGGCAGTCACCGCGCCGGCAGAGATGCGCTCCGCTTCGCCACGATCGACGATGGCCGTCCACACTGGATTCAACGCGGCCGCGACGGCGAACGCGCCGCTGTCCTGCATCGCCTCGAGCGAGGCGCCGCTGCCGTCAACCCAGCGCACGAGGCCGTCGGGCGTGTGCGACGCCTCTTGCACGCGCACCAGCCGATCGATGTCGGCGAACGGCAGCGGTTGCAGAAACGCCGCGTTGGCGACGCTGAAGACGGCGCTGTTGGCGCCGAGTCCGAGCGCGACGATGGCGATGGTGCCGAGCGCGAAGGCGGGCGCGCGCCGCAGGCGGCGGCCGGCGTCGCCAAAATCGAACGCGATCTCGCGGAGCATCGTGCGCAGGCGATCGCGCCGGCGGTGAGACGTCGCGAGCGATACCAGCTCGTGTTCGAGGCGCGCTGACGCGGCGGAGGCGCGGCCGTCGCGGGCCCGCATGTCGGCGTTGAACGCCAGTTCGTCGCGCACCTGCGCGCGGGCGTCGTCCTCATGGGGGCGCGGACGGCGCCGATTCATCGAGTGGTTCCCGAGAGGAGGCGCGTGACGGCTCGAGCGAACGTCGTCCAGTCGCGCGTGCGCCGGGCGAGCGACGCGCGACCTCGCGGAGTCAGCGCGTAGAAGCGCGCGCGCCGGTTGGCTTCACTGCGCCCCCACGATCCTTGAATGAGACCGCGGCGCTCCAGCCGGTAGAGCGCCGGATAGAGCGAGCCGTCTTCGATCCGCGCGGCGTTCCCGAGCGCCCGCTCGATCTTTCGGCCGATCCCGTAGCCGTGGTCGCTCGATTCAGCGAGCACGCGCAGGACCATCGCCTCGAGCGTGCCACGTAACAGGTCGCCGTGTTCGTCGTGCTCCCCAGACAGTCTAGCCATCTACCCCAAGATACTCTTGGGGAAGGGCGAGGCGCAAGCGTGCGGCGCCGGGCAGGACGCACCGGCAGTCAGGTCGCCACTGGCGCGGGCGCCAGCGGCACGCCTTCCCGCGCGTTAGCGGTCGTGCAGGCTCGAATTCCGGCACGTCGCCGGGCACACGGCGCATGACCTCGCGCGCCACGTCGAGCGTGACGGCCTCCAGCCGATCGAGGTCCGGCGCGGACGCGACGCCGACGTCGACGGCCACGTCCACGTCACCGGACGGTGGCGGATGATTCGCCACCACCGTGACGATCGACTGCGAGAGCTTCGCGTTGGGGACGATGATGACGCTGCCCGACG
>CAYQRM010000234.1:0-4853 GCA_964419785.1 uncultured Solibacteraceae bacterium
TGCCCTCTTGGTATCATCACCCCACATGTCGACTCGCACCGATCGCATCGTCGCCTGGCTGCGCGAGCGCGCGGAGTCCGCGGGCGCGCGTGGGTTTGTCTTCGGCCTGAGCGGCGGGATCGATTCGGCCGTCGTCGGGCGGTTGTGCCAGCTGGCCACGCCGTCGCGCGTGCTTGGCGTCCTGCTGCCCTGCTACAGTCACGCGCAGGACGAGGAGGACGCGCGACTGGTCGCGACGACGTTCTCGATCCCCATTGCGCGCGTCGACCTGAACGCGACGTTCGACGCGATGACCGAATCGCTGCAGCACGCCGTCAAGGGCCTGCCGACGCACGTCGACAGCGTGGACATCAAACAGCAGCTGCCCGAAGCGAACGTGAAGCCCCGATTGCGCATGGCGTCGTTGTATTTTCTCTCGAACTCGCTGAACTATCTGGTCGCCGGCACCGGCAACCGCAGCGAGATCGCGCTCGGGTACTACACGAAGTACGGCGATGGCGGCGTTGACGTGCTGCCGATTGGCGGTCTGCTGAAGAGCGAAGTCCGCGCGATTGGGCGGGAACTCGGCGTGCCCGATCGCGTCATCGAGAAGCCCCCGACGGCCGGACTCTGGGTCGGCCAGACCGACGAAGCCGAAATGGGCTTCAGCTACGACGCGCTCGAGAAATACCTGACCAAGGGACCGTCCGCGGTGTCGGCCAAGATTGCCGCGAGAATCGAGAAGCTGCGAAAGGCGTCCGATCACAAGCGCGCGCTGCCGCCGGTCGCGCCCACGTAAGCTCGATTCTTCCGTCCGGGCCATCCCGTTCGTATTCCTCCAGGGATGGCCTCATGAACACTCCGACTGGAAACGCGTCTCTTCAGCTCGCGGTCGCGATGGCGCTCGCGACGATTGGCGCCGCGGCGTTCGTTCGGACGCAGGAGTCAGCCGCGCCGCTCAACGTCAAGCCCGGGCTGTGGATGGTGGTCGACACCATCCAGGGAAGCACCGGCGCCGGTCCGATGCCGGACACCAGCGGGATGAGCGACTCCGAGAAGAAGATGGCCGCGTCAATGATGACAAAGTTCCAGCAGGCGCAGGCGCCCCACAAGGACGAGATCTGCATCACGAAGGACGAAGGCACCAAACCCCTGTTCCAACCGTCCTTTCCCGAGAATCCGAAGTGCAAGCGGACGGTCGACAAGGGCAACGCCGACTCGCAGGATTCGACATTCGACTGCGCCGGATCGCCGGCCAGATCGGGCACGCTGCACGTCGATCGCGACACCGATGAGGCCGCGCACGGTACGGGGACGATCGACATCAAGTCCATGAACGCCACGTACAATTTCACGCTCACGGCCAAGTGGCTGCGCGCGGAATGCAAGACGAAATAGCGCAAGGCCTCGCGGCGCCGCGCGACTCTGAATTACAATGCGCGAGCTCCGCTCCCTTTTTTGGAGGTCGTCATGCGCCGTTCGCTCTTCCGTTCGATGTCTGTCGCCGTGCTCGCTGCCAGCGTGCCGGTGTTGATCCTCGCCGCTCAAGCCAGGCCCAACGTCAAGCTCGGTCTGTGGGAGTCGGTCACCACGATGGAGGGCGGGCAGCCGGGCACGCCCCAGAAGATCTGCATCACGGCCGAAAAACTTGCGACCGGCGCGTTTGACTCCGCGCCGGATCAGGAGTGCAAGCGCACCGTCACCGGCTCGACGGCGAGCTCGATGGACGTGAAGGAAGCGTGCACGAGCAAGGACAATCCTGGCATGACGGGCAACGGCACGCTTCACATTCAGGTCGTCAATCCCCAGAACGTGAAGGGCACGCTCGCGACAACGCTGTCGATGGCGGGCCGTTCCATGCAGATGAACGGCACGTTCACATCGAAGTGGCTGTCGGCCGATTGCGGCACGGTCAAATGAAAAAAGACGCCGGGTGAATTTTCGACCGTCGCTCGCGAAAATACACCCGGCGTCATTTCACCGCGGCGGTCCCGTGCGATCGCCGCGGCTCGGCGCCGCCGCTGACCGTGCCCTTGGCCGCGTCGAGGACCGCCGCGGCCGCGTAGCCGTACATCACCTCGCCCTTGCGGCCGACTTTCTGGAACGAGTGGCCGCGCGCCTCGAGGTCCGCGAGCAGCGATCGTGGAAAGCGATCCTCGATCTGCACGCGCGATCCACCACCCGGACCGTTGCCGATCAGAAAGCGCGGCGCTTCGATCGCGTGCTGCGCGTCCATGTTCCCGTCGACGACATTGAGAATGACGTCATACACGGACGCCGGAATCCAGTTGTTGCCGGCGCAGCCCACGGCGAGACGGGGCACAAAGCCTGGCATGCCGTAGCGGCCGGAATCCTCGTGGCTCGGCGCGAAGACCAACGTCGGCACGCTCGTCGAGCTCGAGCGCATGAGCGGCAGCATCGAGCCGAATCCGGTCCCGCGGCCCCCGCGGAAGTGATCGTTGTAGAGAAAACCGAGTCCCTTCGAAACGTAGAAGTTTCCGCCCCAGGTCGAGAGCGTTTGCGTGAACGCGATCATGTTGCCCTCGGCGTCGGCGACGACGAAGGCGGTGGTGCCGGTCTGGATCGGACCGGATTCGTCTTCGGACTGATAACCGGCGGCGAAGCCGGGGCCGAAGCCGGGCGGCACAACAATTGTGCCACCACCTCGGCCGCCGCCCTGCGCGACGTACACCTTCTTCGGATCGATCAGCTTGAACCGCTCGAGCGCGTGCGGCGCCTCGAGATGATTGCCGAGATCGACCGGCCACCGTTCGGGATCGGCGATGCGGCCGCCGCCGTCCCGCACGCGCCACGCCTCGATCGCGTAGTGCAGGTAATCGGCATCAGTCGTATATGTCGCGCCCGGACGCGCCTGGTAGTTATCGAGAATATTCAGCGTCTCGACCATCTGCGCGCCGTTGGACACGGGTGGCGGCACCGAGTACACCGCGTGCCCGCGATAGTGTCCGAGGAGCGGCGTCCGCTCCATCGCGCGGTACTGCCCAAGATCGTCGAGCGTGATCACCCCGCCGTTCGCCGCCATGTCGTCGGCGATCTTTTTCGCGAGCGACCCGTGATAGAACGACTGCGCGCCTTCGGTCGCGATCGTGCGCAGCGTGGTCGCGTAATCTCTGTTGACGAACCGATCACCTGGACGCGGCACTTTGCCGCCTGGAAGAAACAGCCTGGCGGACTCCGGATATTTCGCGAACGACGCCCGTCCCTCCGCAATCGACGTCGGCAGCGCCTCGTCGAGCACGAAGCCATCGTCGGCCAACGTGATCGCCGGCGCGATGAGATCCGCCCACGAGACCTTCTTGCTCGCGTATTTCTGATAGAGGAGATCCAGACCGGCGACGACGCCCGGAATGTTCGCGACTGACGGACCGTCCTGCGCCGTGCGCGCGCCGGTGGCGGTGAAGAGCTTCGGGTTGTCCGGCGTCGCGTGACCCGGTGTCATGTCCTTGTATTCGATGACGACGGGCTCGCGCATGCCCTTGAGGAACAGAATGGCCTGGCCGTCGCCGCCGACGCTCGTGGCATCCGGCTCGACAACACCCAGCGCGAACGCGACCGCGATACCGGCGTCGACAACATTGCCGCCCTTTTCGATCATCAACGCGCCGGCCTGGGACGCCAGCGGATTCCCCGACGCGACGACGGCATGAGACGACGTCACGTCCGGCTTGATGAGCGGCTGCTCCGCGATCATGCGATCGATCACGTCCTCAACCGCTGTGGCGCTCTTCGCCTGCGCGGCCTGCGGTCGATACTTCGCCGCGAGCGCATCCCACGCAGTGGCGGACGGACCCGTCATGTAGTAAAGCGATTTGAGTGTCTGCCACACCTCGTCGAACGTGGAGGTCCAACGCGCGAGATCCGGGGCGGGCAAGTGCAGCGACGCGGCTGACTCGTCGACCGCGCGCGGCGCCGCCAGCCGCCACAGCGCGTACTCGTCAGCCGATGCGAGCGTCATCGGCGGATCGGCGTCGTTGCGATCGGGATTGCCGTTGTAGGCGGGGATGGCGATCGGCCACGTCGCGACGACGAGCGTCTGGCCGTCGGGCGACCAGGCCGGCACGCCCGCGTGGCGAGAGGCCAGGACCGGCGGCGCGGTGACGGTCGCCGCGCTGCCACCATCGCCGGCACCGCCGCCGCGCCGGCCGCCGCTCCCGCGTCCAGCCGACGCTTCCGGTGACGGCAGGGCCGCGACCCACACGGCGCTCTGCGTTCCACGCTCGAGCGTGTATGCGATGCGCGCGTTATCGGGCGCCCACGCCGGATGGCTTTCGATTCCGGCGCTCGATGTCACGCGCGTAGCGCGCGCCTCGGTGTCCGCGCTCGATCCAAGCGCTCGGATCCAGATGTCGGCTTCATCACCGGCTTGCGGATCGCGGCTCGACACGAACGCGACGAGCTTGCCGTTTGGCGACACGCTCCCCTGCCATTCCTCCGCATCGTCCGGTGTGAGCTTCGTTTGCTGAGCGGACGATCCGTCGGACGCCATCACGAAGAGCTGCCAGGCACCTTTCGGCTCGCGATGCGAGAAGACGAGACGATTGTCCCGCGTCCACGATGGCCAGCGCTCGTCGCCGGGCATGGACGTCACGCGCCTCGCCGCGCCGCCTTTCGCTGGAGCGATCCAGAGGTCGAATTCGCCGCCGTGTTCCGCGGCAAAGGCAATCGACTGGCCGTCAGGCGACCACGCGGGGTCGCGCTCGCTGATCCAATCGCCCGCGGGCGACACGAGGCGCTTCGCATCTTTTCCGTCCGGGCTCATCGTCCAGACCACGTCGAACCAGCTGACGGCGAGACGCTTGCTGTCGGGCGACCACGACGCCTCGCGCACGCCGGTGGGACCGGCACTAGCGGGT
>CAYQRM010000235.1:0-4288 GCA_964419785.1 uncultured Solibacteraceae bacterium
GGTCAAGGGGACGGGGGTTTTTTCCACAGATCGGCTTGAAAAGGGGCCGGAGGTTGGGAGGGCAAATGCCCTCGCGACCTCCGGCCCCTTACAATGCCGATCTGTGGAAAAAACCCCCGTCCCCATCGTCAGCGCCCACGATCTCGCGTCTGAACGGCCGCAGCCGCTGTTGATCGATCTGCAGCCGGCCGAGAAATTCGCGCGAGCGCACTTGCCGGCGGCCGTGCACCTCGACCTTTGGGGCTTGAGCCTCATCGACACCAGCGACGCGCCGCTGCGCGCGTTCATGTGGATGATCGGCCACCTGTTCTCGCTGCGCGGCGTTACACCCGATCGCCCGGTCGTCGTCTACGAGGAAGACTCCGGGATGCGCGCCGCGCGCGCGTTCTGGTTCCTCGAGTATCTCGGCCACCCGAACGTGCGCGTGCTCGACGGCGGGTTGCGCGCGTGGATGGCCGCGGGACTCCCAGTCACGACCGAGGCCGTGACGCCCACGGCCAGCACGTGGCACGGCACCGCCGATCCGTCGAAGCTCGCGACGTGGCAGCAGGTCCGCGATCGGCTGGGCAAGCCCGACACCGCCATCATCGACACGCGGTCCGACGAGGAGTATTTCAGCGAGGCCGTGCGCGCCAAGCGGGGCGGCGCCATCCCCGGCGCGGTGCACATCGAGTGGAAACAGAACCTGACGCCTGACGGTCGCTACAAGTCGCCGGACGAGCTGCGGGCCATGTATGACGCCGCGGGAATCACGCCCGATCGCGAAGTCGTCACGTACTGCCAGGGTGGATATCGCGCCGCGCACACGTATCTCGCGCTCCGACTGCTCGGCTACCCGCGTCTGCGCAACTACACGGGGTCGTGGAAAGAGTGGGGCGATCGCGAAGATCTGCCGGTCGAGCGCATCACGCGCCCGGGTCCGCCCAAACGTTGAAGGCGCTCGTTCGCCGCGTCTTCACTTGCCTTCGGGCATCAGCATGACTTTCACGTACCGCGTGGTGTCGAGGTAATCCATCGCCGCGCGGTGAATCGCGTCGGTGGTCAGCGCGTCGATTCGATCGGGCGCTTGATTGACGGCCGCGAGATTCGCCGAGTCGCCGTCCTCGTACCGACGAGCGATCTGGTTGAGCCAGTAGCCGTTGTCCTGCTGCCGATCGTCGAGATCGCGCTTCAGCGTCTGGCGCAGCGACGCCATGCCGGCCTCGCGGATCGCGGTCGTCTTGATGAAATCGATCTCCTCGAACACGCGTTCGACGAGCGCCGAGGCTCGCGTGGGATCGCAGGTCCATTCGATGCGGATCGCGTAGGTCGGCGTCGGCAGCTTTTCAGCCGTCGGCGTGACCGTGATGCTGTAGGTCCCGCCGAGCTCCTGACGGATCGAGTCGACGAGGCGCGATTGCAGGATGAGCGACACCGTCCGCAGCGCGAGCACGTGCTGATCGTCGTAGTCGAACGGTCCCGTGAACACGATCGCGACCGCGCTTTTTGGCGCGATCCCCTTCTGCACCGTGGTCTCGATCTTCGTCGTCGGCGGCTTGATGCCCAGATCGCGCCACGTCTCGCGCGCGTGCGTCGCGGGCAGACTCGCGAGGTACTTCTCGGCGAGCGGCTTGATCTGATCCGCCGTGAAGCTGCCGACGAACACGAACGTGAAGTTGCTCGCGTCGGCGAAGCGCGCCTTGTAGAAGGACATCGACTTCGCGAGGTTCCACTTGTCGACGGTCGCGGACGTTTCCGGCGCGCGGCGCGGACTGTGGCCGCTCAGCGCGTCGTCAATCGCCTGCTCGAAGACGAAGTCGGGGCTCGCCGTCTGGTTGGCGACGAGTGCGCGCGCTTGCGACTGCAGCGCCGCGAATGCCGACTGATCGGCGCGAGGCGCCGTGAAGCGCAGATAGATCAACTGGAAGAGCGTTTCGAGATCCTGCGGCGTGCTGCCGCCGCTCAGTCCTTCCTCAATCTCGCCGATGTACGGCTGCACCGCGACGGCTTTGCCCGAGAGCGCCTTGCCGAGCTCGACGTCGCTGAACTCTCCGACGCCGCCCGCTCGCACGACGTCGTCCGACACGCGCGCCGGGATGAAGTCATCGTCGCTTGCGACTGACGTCCCGCCCGGGGCGAACGCGCGGAAGAGAATCTGATCTTCTTTGAGATGCGTCGGCTTCAACACCACCGTCGCGCCGTTCGACAGCGTCCACGTCGTGATGCCCGTCGTCGGCTCAGCGGTCTTGACGATCGAGCCGCCCGCGGGCGCTTTCTCCATCAGCGCCTTTCCGGCGCCGGCGTCGACGTAGCCTTCGAGTCGCTTCTCCTTCACGGCCGCGACTGCGCCCTCGAGCTGCGCCTGCGTGGGCAGCGTCACGCCCGCGGCTTGCGGCGCGGTCACGAGCACCAGGCGGTTGTTCTCCGGAAACCAATCGCCGGCGAGCGCGTTCACTTCTTTGAGCGTGATCTCGGGGAGGAACCGGCGATGGAACGCGAGCTCCTGCCAGATCGTCGGCAGCGCCTCGTCTTCGAGGAAGTTGCGCGTGTACTCGTCCGCGCGACTCGCGGACTCGCGGTCCGGGCTCTCGGTCGTCACGCGCTCGTAGCTCTGCATCATCGCGGCCTTCGCCCGCTCGAGCTCAGTCGACGTGAAGCCGAAGCGCGACACGCGCTGGAGCTCGGTCTCGATCGAGTCGAGACCGCGCAGAATGCCGTCGCCAGAGACGAGCGCCTGCATCGCGGCTTCGTCCTTGGTGCGTGGCATCGGGAAGAGCGCGCGATCCGCCGCGGCTTGCAGGAACGGCGGGTTCGCGGTGTGCGTGAGCTCGCTGAGCCGATCGCTCAGCATCCCGCCAAACAACTGGTCGAGCATGATGTCGCGATAGCCGCCGACTGATCCTTGATTGCGCGCCGGCCGCAGGTTCGTCAGCGCGACAACGGTCTGCGTCGTTTCCTGATCGGGGAACGTCGCGTAGCGCGTGCCGGGATGCTCGGGCACGTCGAACGTCGGCCGCGGCCGCTCGGGCGTCGGCGAGACGAGCGACGAGAAGTGCGACTTGATCATCGTCTCGACCGCGCTGCGATCCACGTCGCCGACGACGATCACGGCCATGAGGTCCGGACGGTACCAGTCGTGGTAGAAGCGGACGAGCTGCTCGCGCGTCGCGCTCTGGATGATCTCGGGCTTGCCGATCGGCGGTCGATCCGCGTAGCGCGATCCCTGGAGCTGCACTCGGCGGATCTTGTCCTCCGTCCGCTCGCCCGCGCCGAGGTGCATGCGCCACTCCGACAGCACGATGCCGCGCTCGTGCTCGATGCCGCTTGGATCGAAGGTCGCGGCGCCGGCCCAATCCTCGAGAACGAGCAGCGCGCGATCGAGCACGCCCGGCACGTCAGTCGGCACGCCGAGCTGGTACTCGGTCTCGTCGAAGCTGGTGTCCGCGTTCCCGTCGGCGCCGAGGCTGAGACCCATCGACGTCAGGAACTCGGTGATGCCCTGGCCCGGAAAGTGTTTCGTGCCCTCGAAGAGCATGTGCTCGACGAAGTGCGCGAGGCCCTGCTGGTCATCGTCCTCGAGCGCGGATCCGGCTTTGACGACGAGCCGCAGCTCGACGCGCTTGGCTGGCTTCGCATTGGGTCGAATGTAGTACTTGAGGCCGTTCGGCAGCGTGCCGAGGGTCGCCTCGGGGTCGACCGGCATCTTCTCGGCCAGCGTGTAGCGGGCGACCGAGGCGGCCGACGTTTCGCGCCCGGGTTGAACGGCCTGGGCGGACGCGCGCCAGGTTCCGGTGGTACCAAGGGCGTAGACGAACAGGAACGCGGCGACGAAGCGGCGCAGACTCATTTCTCCATCCTACCGCGCCCGTCGCGCCTGGCGCCTCACCCCGCGCGCTGGTCGCTTTCGTAGATGCGATGGATGACGGCAAAGAAGAAGCCCGTGGACCATCCGCACATGAGGATGCCCGTGAGCGATTCAGCCGTCGAGAACAGGTGCCATCCCGCGGGCAGGACGATGTCGCCGTACCCGGTGGTGGTATAGGTCGCCGCGCTGAAATACAAGGCGTCGGCGAGCTGGGGGATGGCCTGCTGCCAGCTGTAGAACGCGCCCCACACGAAAATCTCGACGAGGTGGAGCAGGATGATCCAAGCCGCCAGCCTCACGAATCGCCGCACCCACGGGAAGTATGTCGGCGTCCACCCCAGGCGTTTCGTTCGCTGCATCGCCCAGACGATGCCGATCGCGTGGATGCCGACGGAGATCGCCATGAGGACGAACGCGCAGGAGAGTTTCCAGAGCACGGGGACC
>CAYQRM010000236.1:0-28419 GCA_964419785.1 uncultured Solibacteraceae bacterium
GGTTCCGATCGCGCCCACGAATCGTGCGCGGTAACTGACTCGAAAGATCGGGTTCATATCTGCTTTCTGCCTCTCAAGACCTGCAAAGACGCCCTGGGTGCCTCTGACCACACCCTCGTCTAAAGCGCTATTCGTGCCAGCTCGCGGCCCAATCCGAGACCGGGGCTAACTCACAGAATCGCGGCCCAGAGGTCGATTGCGTTCTGAGTCCCGGCGCGGCGGCGGTTGATGGCCGGGACGAAATGCGGTCTACGAGTTGATATGTCGTCCAGCGGGCGGGGCCGGCTACTTCCTGATCGTCGCCTTTGCGGCGTTGCGGCGTTCGTTCTCCTGCATCACCAGCTTGTAGGCGATGTAGTACTTGTAGATATTGCTGACGTAGGTCACGGTCTCGCGGCCGATCCGCTCTGACGCAATCACTTCGACGTTCCCGAACCATACGTTCGGGTCGAAACCCCGCTTCGCGGCTTCCCTCCGCAGCTGCCGGACTCGGCCCGGTCCCGCGTTGTAGGCAGCGAAGGCGAACAAGCCCTTGTCCAACATCGTCATGGGCTCGTCTTTGAAGTACTGGTCGATCATGAACCGCATGTACTTCACGCCGGCATTGATGTTCGCATCCAATTGCGTGATGTCGCCGACCTTCAGCTCTGCGCCGGTATCGGGCATCACCTGCATGATGCCGATCGCGCCGACGGGACTCCGCGCGTCGTGGTTGAGCCCGGATTCCTGGTATCCCTGCGCCGCCATCAGCAAGTAGTCCATGTCGTACTGCTTGCCGTACTTGCGGAACAGATCCAATACGGCCTGAAACTTCTTGCGCTCGGCTTCAGAAGTCGCCGACTTCGTGTACTTCGTGCTCACCAGGTACTTGCGCTCAATCTGGTTGCCGAAGGCCGTGCCCAAGCCGTACGTGGCCATGAACTTGTTCAGCCCGGCCTTGAGTTGAGGGCTGTTCTTCCGGATCGCCACGGCGAGGACGGCGCCCGTGCGCACGGCCGCCTTGTCGTGAACGACCAGGTTCGGGAAGATCTTCGTCCAGTAGGCAGCGAGGTAGTTGTCGACGATTGTGGCCGGAATCAGGCCCGCGTTCACCATCTCGAGCAGGTCATCGTCTTCGAGACTCTCGGGCGCCTCCTGGATGTCCACCGGCGGCTTGCCGAGCTTCTTCAGCCTGTTGTTGAGCGTCAACAGGCTGTCCTGGTACTTGCTCGACTTGCGGACGAACACCTCGCGTCCCGACAGGTCCTCCGCGGAGGTCATCGCGGGCACATCGGGACCTGTCACCGGAACTTCGTTGACGTCCCTTCGTGTTGGATTCGTGAAGTCCAGGATCTTTTCCAGCTCGGGCCTCACCGTGATCTGGGCGGCGACGAGATCGACCCGGCCCTCCAGGAGCGCTTTCGCGAGTTGCGCGCGCTGCAGGGGAACGAAGATCACAAAGACCTTGATGTGGCCGGTGCCGAGCTTGGCGTTGACCTGATTCTGGAGGTGCTCGCCGTAGTCGTACACGATCCCGTGCTGCACGCCTTTGTCGATAAAGTAGTGCGTCCGGTTGAACGTGACGCCGATGCGGATCGCGCGCCGCTTCAGCATCTCGTCGAGGTCGCCGGTGAAGGGCGCCGCGACGGAGTCGCGAAGACCTGGCGGCAGGTCGTCGACCGCGGGCGGCGGCAGTTCGTCCAAGGCCGAGGCCGGTGTCGCTGCGGCCGTCTGGGCGACTGGAGGCGGAGTGGCGCTTTCCTGTTTTCCGCCTCCGCACGCGAAGGCGAACGGCGCAAAGAACAGTGCGACGACTGCAAGTCTAACGGTAGACGTTGGGAAGCGGTGTGCCACGGTTATCTGCCTGTTCCTGTGGGACTCAACTAGCGTTCGGTCTCTGGCATGCCGCGCGGATCTGGAGCGCCGCGCAGCCCTGTGAGGGGGCGCTCATTCTCCGACTCCCCATCACGCCTGCCGCTCCTTCACAGCGACCCACGTGCCATCTGGGTTGTACGCCTCACCATCGCGCCTACGTTGCGCGCAGCCGCTCGATCAGCTCCAAGCCCTCGGTGTTGGACACGCGTTCGAACCGGACTTCCGGCCGGCCGCCAGAGATTTCCATTGCGACGAGAATTCGCCGGTACGCCTCGGAACGGAGATGTGACTCGAGCGCGTCTTCCGACGCCCACCGCTCGATCAGCACAATGGCTCGCTCGCCGCCCTTTTCCTCGTAGATGTCGCACGAAGAACAGCCCGGCTGCGCACGCACTGGTCCCTGCACAGACTGCAGAACCTCGAGCACTTCTTCTCGCCGCTCAGGCGCTGGCACGATTCGCACGGTGCCCATCACCATGCCGGTCTCTTAAGCGCGATTCGTGCCAGTCCGATGCTGATCGCTTCGGGAGGCACCGACTCTGCTAACTCTCTGATTCGCTGCAGGGATACCGTCGTCTGGCCGCGGGCAACGAGCGTTGGAATTTGGATTCGGGAGACGAAATCAAGCCTGGCGGTCGATATGTCGTCTGCTCAAAGCTGCCGCGCGATGCCCAACTTCTTCATGCGGCTGTACAGCGTCGCGGGATTGAGTCCCAGCGCCGTGGCCGCTCCGGTCGGCCCTTTGATGTGCCAGCCCGTGCGCTCGAGCACGCGCAAGATGTGGTTGCGCTCGACGTCCTCGAGAAGCTGCGACTCCTGCGTGGCGACGACGTCCTCTCCGAGCAGCGGCACTTTGAGCGTGTCTCCCGAGGTAATGATGGCGCCGTGCTCGATCACGTTTCGCAGCTCCCGGACGTTGCCTGGCCACGAATACCGCTTCAGCGCATCCATCGTCGACCGTTGGATCTGCGTAATCTTCTTGCCCATGCGCGAGGAGCACGCCTGGAGGAACGTCCAGGCCAGGGATGGAATGTCTTCGGAACGGTCACGCAGAGGCGGCATGCGAATAGGAAACACGTTGAGCCGGTAGAACAAGTCCTGCCGGAAACGTCCTTTACGCACTTCTTCGGCCAGGTCCCGATTGGTCGCTGCGATGACGCGCACGTTGACTTTGATCGTCCGCGGGCTGCCGAGCCGCTCCAATTCGCCCTCCTGGAGCACCCGCAGCAATTTCACTTGGACGTCAGCCGGCAGTTCACCGACCTCATCCAGGAAGATCGTCGACCGATCCGCCAGCTCGAACCGGCCGACCTGGCGCGTCAGGGCGCCGGTGAACGCTCCGCGCTCGCGCCCGAACAGTTCGCTTTCCACCAGCCCTGACGGCAGCGCCGCGCAGTTGACCTTCACCATGAGCTGGCGCCGGCGAGGTCCGAGTTCGTGAATGGCTTGCGCAACGAGTTCCTTGCCTGTGCCGGTCTCACCGAAAATGAGCACCGAGGAGTCGGTCGGCGCGACTTGTTCGACCCGGTGCATGACCTTCTGGATGGCCGCGCTTCGTCCGGTGATCTCGCCATGCGCGCGGACGACACTGATCTCTTCCTTCAAGTACTCGCTCTCTGCCAGAACTCGATCCTTGAGTTGTTGGATTTCGACAAAGGCACGGCGCAACGCCTCCTCGTCCTGCTTGCGCTTCGTGATGTCGCGAAGAACGCCGAACGACTTCAGCGTGTTTCCCGAGCCGTCATGCGCGGCAATTCGCGCCATGTGACGAATCCATCGTTCGTCAGGCACCAGCAGGCGGTACTCCACGTCGAAGTGATCGACGACTCCCGCAAGGAACCGCTCGCGCTCTTCCACTACTCGTGCGCGATCATCCGGATGCAGGCGCTCAGCCCAGTACTCGATAGGTTGAAGGCCGAGCTCACGCTCAGGCGGAACACCGACGAGGTCGCGGAACCGGTCGTCGATCCAGACGACGCCGTCAGTGTGGTGCACTTCGTAGAACGCGAGGCCGGCGAGATCGCTGCCGGCGCTCAGCCGAGCTTCGTTCTTGAGCAAGCTCAGTTCGTGTCGCCTCCGCGCGAGGGCGTTGGCGAACACGGCCGCCACCAGCTGCAGACGCGGCAAGAGGAACGCGGACCACGACATCGGTCTGGTCAGCGCGTTGAGCCCCAGCGCGCCAAACGGCGGTTCCCCTGTCACGATGAGCGGCAGGCACGCTCCAGCTTTGATCCCAAGTCGCTCGCAGGTTGCGCGATCGGCCGCGGCTTCCGGCGGGAAGTCTTCCAGCGACTCAATCGTGAACATCCGACCGGCCAGCACTTGTTGATGGGCCCATGGGTAGTCGCTCTGATTCATCGGCTCGGGCGTCGGCAGGCCGTTGGCGACATAGGCGTGCGTCGGCCGAATCACACCAGGGGCGTGGTCCGAAAATTGCCACAGGATCGCGAGGTCGATATCAAGCGACACGCTGATCCGTCGCAACGCGTCCTCGATTTCACGATCCAGATCGGCCGGCGGGAGATTGATGAACCTGGTGGCGAGCTCTGCGATCATCGTCTCGAATTCGAGCCGGTCACCAACACCATCATCAACATGTTCGAGAGGAAGCGGCATCGCAACTCTCGGCCACATCGAGTGACTGTGCGACGACGCCGGGCGAGATGCCGACGCTGGGACGCTATTCAGTCCCAGCGCGATGGCATCTCGACCGTTACTGACCGCCTCAACCGCCACCGCATCTTCCGCGGGATAGCCGCCGGGAGAGCCTTCTCGTTGCGGGCGCATTGCGGCCACGGCTCGGGCCTCGGCTAGAATCGGAACAGCAGGCCGCCGAGGAACTGAAACTGGTTCGAGTACTGCGGGCTGCCGGTCGTGTAGCAACCCCAGTAGGGATCGCACCACATGCCGGTCGCGTCGGTCTTGATGTACGTCGGCGTCCACTGAATGCCCACGCGGATTCCGAACTTCGGATTTGGATACGCCTTGATTCCTGCTCCGATCGTCGTCGAGTACCGCGTCTGACTTTGCGTGGACCCTGTCGTGCCGTTGACCTTCGTGTAGTTCACCTGGCCGTAGCTCGTCGCGCCGAAACCGATGAGCAGGTACGGCCGGACCTTGGCGTCCTCTTCACCGAAGTTGAACCCGAAATACGGATGGTAAGTGTTGATCGTCAGATCGCCCACATCCTTCGAGGCTGACGGTCCGCTGACGGTCATCTTGCTGAGCTGTTGTCCCCACATGAATCCGATCTCGGCGTTCTTGTTGACATTGAATCCGAAATTCAAGCCCCACGAGAAGGAGTTGGCCGGATCGATTCTGTTGTAGGAGTTGCCGTCCAACGCGAACACCGTGGCGCCCGACACGCCGTCGGAGTTCGTGTAGCCGAACGAAAGGCCAGCCTCGACTCGGTGCGACTGAGCCAATGCCGGCGCGGCAGCTAGGCAAACGATGAGCGCGGCGAACAGAATTCTTCGAGACGACATCACGGTCCTTCCTCTCCTGGTGATCCGGCCACGCTTGCCAGTTTCTCCGGCGCCATGTGCTCCTGGCGTGGCAGCGGCTGAGGAGGCTGCAATCATCGTGCCGGCTAAGAGCTACCGCGCAAGAACTCCAATTCACGCGACTTTGCCTATGTTTTTGCGACTTGGCTGCGGGAACATAGCCGCCGCGTCCATGCGGGCGCCGTGGCGGCCGAGGCGTTTCGCCTGGCGGCAGCGAAGGATCCCCCACCGGCTGCGAAGAATTCACGCGGGGCCGCTCTTGTGCAAGTCGCGCGAACGCGCTCTCCGCGTGGCCCTGGCCTTGCGGCTCTATAGCGGGCGCGGACTCTGCTGAACCCCTCCTTAAGATCAATCCGGACGAGGGCCGCACCGCGCAGGCAGCAACAGTGCTACTGCGGCGCGGACGGGAAGCTGCAGAAGACTTCCATCGGCCCGGCGCCGGCGCCCGCGGCCAAATGCCTGCTGCAACTTGACCACAGCGGTCCTCACCATGCTCAACGTCGTTCCAATTTGCCGCTTTGATCTCACGGGTCGCCTCAGCGTCCTGTTCTGGGTTCGGGCTTCGAGGACATCGCTCGAGGTTGCGCCGATTTTGCACTGCCCCGCCGACGTCGACGTCTCGGCACCAGCCTTGCACAACATCACAGAGGCCGCGGCGACCGGAGGATCCGCGGTCGGAAAGGTTGTGGTGTCTATGAAGTCGTTCCTTCGGACTCATCTCATTCTTCTCGCCGCGCTCCTCGTGTTCGGTGTCGCGTCGGCAAGCGCGCAAGTTCACGATCGACTCAACTTCAGTACTCCATTTCCGTTCATCGCGGCGGGGACGGAATTACCGGCCGGATCCTACAGCGTTGCGCAGGTCCCAGGCGCGCCCGCCATCCTCGAGCTCACCGGCGTCGGCGGCAAGCACGTGGTGATGATGGTGGACGACGCATCGAACCCGTCAGCCGCGAATCGCAACGAGATCAGCGACGAGCTCGTTTTCAAGAAGCTTGACAACGGAACGTATGCGCTGAAATCGGTATGGGATGAAGCGGTCCAAAGTGGGCTCGACGTCGCGTGGCTCAACTTCTACCACGCGTCAGCCGCCGCGGAACCCACACCCCAAACAATCAAACGCTAGCGTCGGGCTACTGAATGACGCGGAACGCAATGAGTTTGTGTTCCGCGTCGTTCCCGTGGCCGACGGTGAGGTCGACGATGTAGTCGCCGGCGGCGAGCGGCGCGAGGTTCAGGTCTGCGGCGAGCACTGAACCGTTCGGCCCCTGGCGCTCGGTCAACGTCACCTCAATCGGCAGCGGCTGCCCGCGGCGATCGAGGAGTCGCGCGGTGTGCTGGTCGAGCGCCGAAACGATCGGCCACTCGATGTGCAGGCGCTCGATCCGGCTGAACTCGAGATCGGCGACCGGGCGCAGCGACGCTTGCGCTGCCGACGTGCCACGGAAGTAGATCGGATCACCGAGAAGCGTGCCCGCCGGTGGCGCAATTTGGAACCGCTCGTCGTGCGAATCGTCGCGGCCGGTGGCGTGGATGAACACTTTCCAGGGGCCCGCGCCGAATCCGACCGGCGTCTGCAGCTTCACGCTTCGAAAGCCTGCGTCAATGCGGCCCTTCACCGTGCCGACCGCCGCTCCCGCGGCATCCGCGAATGTTGCTTGCACATCGGCGCCCTGTGACCAGGTCTGATGTCCGACCGCGCCGCTCGAGAGCTCGACGACCACGGTGAGATCGGTCGCTGACGCGACACCGTACGTCACGACATCGGGCGCCTTGTCCAAATTCTTCAGCGAGCTGAGCGCGGTGTCGGCCGAGGATGCCCCTGCCGGAGCCGCCGCGGCCGCAGCGGCCGCCGCCGCCGAGGCTTCAGCCGTTGGCGCGACGTAGCCGCGCCGCGCTTTCATCGTGATTCCGGGCTGCTTCACCTTCACCTGCAGCTTGCGATACTTCCCGTCCGTCTTGGTGTTCGTCGAGTAGTAGCCAAGCAGGTAGTACGCAGATTGATCGTCCATCACACGCTTGAGCCCGTCGCGGAGGTCGTTGGTGTCGACCACGGCGAGTCCGTCGGTGTTCTCCGCAAGCGTGCGGTCGGTATCCGTTCGCGCGCGGGAGCGGTTGAGCTCTTGCAGCGTCACCGATTGGGGGCCAAGCGGGCTCGGATTGGGATTCGCGCCCAGCGTCTGATTGATCGGCGTGTCGAAGACATTCAGACCGTTCGGGCTGACGGGATAGAACGTCACGTTGTCGCGATTGGCCAGGTCGAGCAGCTCGCGCATTCGCTGCTGGTCGTCGATGAAGAGGAGCGTCTGCGCCGCTTGCATGCACGCCTGGAACGCTGGCTGTGATGCAAGCGGCATGGTCGTGATCTGCCCGAGCAGCGCATCGTCACGCTGATAAAGCACCCAGCCCGGCGAGATCAGCAGGATCGATTTCCGCGCTTCGCGAATCGATCCGAGATACTTCATCATCGCTTCGACGCTGTCGATCGTGGCGACCTCACGACGGCGGTCGATCATGAGATCCGACAGCAGCCGCTGCGACGCACCGTCGTTGACGATCCACGGCTGGCCGGTGTACGGATTTTGCGAGAAACACTGCTCGAGCAGCGAGTCTTCGGGGCCGCGAATGATGCTGTCGCGCTGTCCCCACGGCCAGTACTTCGTCAGCTGCTCCTCGACGCCCGTCGAGACGCGTCCGAGCGCAAGATCCTGCGGCCGCATGAGCGGCGTCATGATGCCGAACAAGTCGCTTGGCGACATCAGCTGCGCGAAGACGTCGGCGAGCGGCTTCCGGATGTCGTGGGATCCGGCGACGGTCACGTGATAGAGATCGAGGTACGCCACGAACACGCGGTTCGCGGGGTCCGCGGCCAGCGCGATCGATTCCGCCACCGTGTTCGGGTCTTTGCGCGGCCCGACCGTCGGATCCGGCTCGACCCGCACGAAGTTGAAGGTTTCGACCTTCTGAAGCTTGCCGTCCTCGTAGACCTCGAAATCGCTGGCCTTGAGATCGGGCACAATCTTTCCGTCGCGCTGCGGATACGCGTCGACCGTGATGAGGTTGACGCCGGCGCGAAAGATCGGCTGGCCTTGGGGCGTCTGCGGCGGCGTCTGCTGCGCCGGTGGCGAGGACGTTTGCTGGCCGACGAGCGTGGCGCCCGCCGCCACGCACGCGGCCGCGACCATCGTCGAGCCCATCCGGCGGACGAATGACGTCATGAAGTACTCCCGCGCTGGCTCTTCGATTATGACTTACTCGGCGGGGACGACGCCAAATTCCACGGCGCGCTGCTCGCGGCCGAGGCTCACGACGATCGCCGCCAGCGTAAACGCCGTGGCGGCGGTCACCGCCATCGCGCTCGCGTATGAGATTTGATCCTTGAGAGCGTCCTGGATGACGGTGATCCACCCACCGACCGCGGTGCCGCACTGGTACGCAAAGCCCGGCAGGAATCCGCGGACCGTATCAGGCGAGAGCTCGTTGATGTGCGCGGGCACGACCCCCCAGGCCCCCTGGACCATGAACTGCAGAAGGAACGCACCGATGAGCAGCGGGACCGTCGATGGCACGTACGCCCACAGCGGCACGAGCGCGATTGCAAGAAGCAGCGCCGTGATCATCGCGCGCCGACGCCCGACCAGGTCCGAGTAGCGGCCGACGACCACGCCGCCCACGATCGCCCCGACGTTGTAGAACATCGCGATGTATGCGGCCTCTTGAGGCGAGAAGCCACGGTACGTCTTCAGGAACGTCGGATACATGTCCTGCGTGCCGTGCGACACGAGCGTCATGCACGCGATGAGCACGAAGATCGACAGGAACGTGCGCCAGTGACTGACGATCGTCCGGCCGAGATGCGCCCAGTCCGTCGCGCGCGTTTTTTCCCAGACTTCCGATTCGCTGATGCCCATCCGGACGTAGACGGCAAGCAGCGCGGGCAGGCCGCCGATGAAAAACATCGGCCGCCAACCCCAGTGCGGAAACACGAAGAGGTAACAAATCGCCGCGAGCAGATAGCCCGTCGCATAGCCCTGCTGCAGGAAGCCCGACAGCATGCCGCGTTGATGCCGCGGCGCCTTCTCCATCGCGAGCGACGCGCCGACGCCCCACTCCCCGCCCATGCCGATGCCGAACAGGATCCTGAGCGCGAGAAACGTCGTGTAATTCGGCGCGAAGCCCGACGCCACCTCGACGATCGAGAAGAACACGAGATCGATCATCAGCGGCAGCCGCCGGCCGTAGCGATCCGCGATCAAGCCAAAGATGAACGCGCCAACCGGACGCATCATCAGCGTCATCGTGATCGCGAACGCCATCTCGGCGCTCGACGCGTGCAAGTCCTTCCCGATGTCGGTCAGCGCAAAGACGACGAGGAAGAAGTCGAACGCATCGAGCGTCCAACCCAAGTACCCGGCGAACACGGCGTGACGATGGTCGGAGACGTCCGGCGACGACCTCATGCAGCGGTGCGAGTCTATCAGTACGTGCGCGGCTAATGGTCTTCGCGGCGATGCGCGAGGATCTCGCGATCCATCGCCGCCGTGTCGCGTCGCGCGGTGTGCGCTTCCTTCTTGCGTTTGACGTCGGCGCGCGCCTGCGTCTGATCGCGCGTCGTCATCGCAAACGTCGACAGCTGCCGCTCGAGATCCTCGCTCTGGCACGACGGGCAGACGGGCGGATGGCCGGGGCGCACGAGCGCCTCGAAGTCATTGCCGCAGGCCCGGCAGTGGAAGTCGTAGAGCGGCACGATGCGTCTAGGATACCCGGCCGCCGGCGGTCCCGCACAGTTCTGTGGCCGCCCGCGCGATTCGTTACGAATCTGTGGCGTTGCGCCGGTCTTGGCACTGATCTTTCTGCCTCTCACATCTCCTCGAAAGTGGACTGGTTCTTGCAAATTGACGATCAAAGGTTGCTGACCCTGACGACCTTTTGCGTATGAGCCCATTACCCAACGCCCTTCCCGAATCGTCTGAGACGCCGCGCCCGCGCCTGTACACGCCGGGTGTTTCCAATCACCTGGGGGATCGCCTGCTGACGTTCGACAACAGCACGGCGTCCTCGCTCGAGCTGCTGAAGTTCAAGGCGGCCCTGGCGCACGCGCCCGGGTTTGAAGACGCGCTGCGCAAGCGCGTCGACGACCTGATGCGGTTTCGCCATCCGTCGATCGCGCCGGTCCGCGGCGTCGAGTGGCTCAACCAGGGCGAGGGCTTGGCCCTCGTTTCAATTCACACCGCGGGCCGCCGGCTCTCGGAGATTCTCAAGGACGCGCACGGCGCGACGTTTGCGATGGAGCTCGTTCGTCAGCTCGCGCCCGCGCTCGTGGCGTTGCAGCAAGCTGGCAGCGGCTTCGCTCACGGGGCGCTCACGCCCGACCGGATCGTCGTCACGCGCGAGGGGCGCCTGGTCGTCGTCGAGCACGTGCTTGGCGCGGCGCTCGAACAGCTTCGCTACCCTGCTGGGCGCGTGCGCGAGGAACTTGGACTCGCGGCGCCAGCCGACGCCGATCCCGTCAAGTTCACGCCGCGCCTCGACGTGATCCAGCTCGGCTTCGTGGCGCTGTCGCTCCTGCTCGGGCGAGCGCTCGAGCCGACCGACTATCCCGACAAGATCGCGACGCTGCTCGACGAGTTCACGCGGACCGATCCCGCCGGCTCCGCGCGGCTGCGGCCATGGCTCGAGCGCGCGCTCCAGATGGGCGCGCAGCCGTTCGACAACGCCCAGAGCGCGCTCGATGCATTCAACCATTTGCCCGCGGACGGCGAGACGACATTGTCAGCGCCGGTGGCCGTTGCGACGCGTGCAGTGGCGAAGCCCGCACTGACTGATCCGGCGCGCGCCGCGAAGACCGAGGCGCCGCGCGCGAGCGAGGCGAAGCATTCCGATCACAAGGCCATGGAACCGGAGGTCGACGAGACGATGCCTGCCAACGCGCCCAAGCAGTGGCACTCGGGACGCGGCATAAAGATCGTCAAGTGGTCCGCGGCGGCGCTCGCGCTGCTCGTGGTCGGCGAAGGATTGGTGATCGCGGGATTGTTCTCGCGGCCATCGACGGTCGTCGTGGCTGCCCCGCCTCCCCGCGCCGAGCTCCTGCCGACGCAGCCGCCCGCGGTCATCACGATTCCAGCTCCGGTCACGACGCCCGCGCCGACGCCCGAGGCGGCCGCGCCCGTGACGACCGCACCGAAATCCGCGGACACGTCCGCGTCTGCCGCGGTGGCGCCGAAGAATGACGGTGGGTCTGCCGACAAGCCTGTGCCCGCCGGACCGAAATTCGGCGGCGTCAAGCTTGCCTCGACGATCGATCTCCAGGTCTTCGAGTCGAACAACCTCCTGGGATCGACCGCGGGACCGATTGCCATCAATGAAGGCACGCACGCGCTCGAGCTTGTCAACGACCTGCTCGGGTTCCGGACGACGAAGACGATCAACGTCAAGGCCGGACAGATGACGGCGATCACCGTGCCGGTGCCCGATGGCCGCGTCAGCATCAACGCCGTGCCGTGGGCCGACGTGGTGATCGACGGCACGCCCGCTGGCCAGACGCCCATCGCGAATCTCGCGCTCAAGATCGGCCAGCACGAGGTCGTGTTCCGGCATCCGCAGCTTGGCGAGCAGCGCCAGACGATCACGGTGAAGACCGACGGGCTCACGCGCGTCAGCGCCGTGCTTCAGAAGTGACCGGACGAGGTGAATGCGTATGAGTGTCCGTAGCCTGCGTTTTGCGATCGCGCTCGCGTCCCTGATCACCGCGGCGTCGGCCGTGGTCATCGGCCAGGACCAGCAGGACTCGCTGGCGCGCGCCAAGAATTTCTACGCGTCGGCGGCCTACGAGGAAGCGCTGCAGGTGCTCACGCGACTCCAGACGTCGCCCTCGTCGACCGATTCGACGGAAGTCGCGGCGTACCAGGTCTACTGCCTCGTCGCCCTCGGACGAAGCGATGACGCGACGCACGCGATCGAGACGATCGTGAAGACGGATCCCCTCTACCACCCGTCGGAGGAGGAGGCCTCGCCGCGCGTCCGGACGCTGTTTGAGAATGTGCGGCGTCCCCTGCTCCCCGATGTGATCCGCGACGCGTACCAGAAGGGTAAGGACGCGTTCGCCAAGCACGACAATGCCGCCGCCACTGCCGATTTCGATCAGGTGATTGCGCTCATCGATGAGCTTGGATCGAGCGCGGAGCCCGGCTTGGCTGACCTGCGCACGCTCGCGGCCGGATTCCGCGACCTCAGCAAGTCCGCGGCGGCGCCGACACCGACGCCGACGCCAACACCCGTTCCGCAGGAGACGACGCCCGGCAACAGTGTCGCCGCGACTCCGGCAGCGTCGGCACCGGCTCCGGCGGCACGTCCGACGCCAGCCGCGTCGGCCAACACTCGGATCTTCTCGAGCGCGGATACCGACGTGGTCAAACCCATCGGCGTGTCACAGATGATGCCGATGTGGAACCCGGCCAACCCGGTGGATAAGCTCCGCGACTACCGCGGCACGCTCGAGCTCATCATCGACGAGACCGGCAAGGTCACCTCCGCGACCATCACCCGCAGCATCAACGCGAGCTACGATCCGCTCTTGGTCAAGGCCGCGCAGGCCTGGCAGTTCAAGCCGGCGATGCGGGGCGGGACGCCAGTCAAGTACCGCTACGCGCTGGACATCCATCTTGGACGGTAACGAGATTTACGATTTCTTCCGTGAGTGCCGATACAATAGGTGCCCGTGATTCGGTCCCGCTCCCAGACCGTCCGGATAGCCGTGCGCTGGTCTGCGATCGCCCTTCTGACTCTGCTCGTCGCTCTTGGCCTCACCGAGGTCAGGTACGCGTACGCCGACGCCGACGAGAAACTGACGCTTCCTGGCGTGGCGAACTTCGGCCGCCTCGCGGCGAACCTCTACCGCGGCGCCAACCCGGAGATGGCGGCCTACCCTTCGCTCAGGACTTTCGGCATCGACACGGTTGTCCGTTTCAGCACCGGTGACGAGTTCATCGCGGCCGAGAAGGCACGCGTCGAGTCGCTGGGCATGGCGTTCATCAGCCTGCCGTGGCGCGCGGCAGACCTGCCCGAGACCAATCAGGTCGTGTCATTTCTCAGCCTCGTCCGCAACCATCCTGAGCACACATATTTTGTGCACTGCCGCGAAGGCGTCGATCGCACGGGCGTGATGGTGGCGCTCTATCGCGTCGCGATCGACGGCTGGTCGACCGACCAGGCGATCGACGAGATGAAGGCGTTCCACTATCGCTATCTGCTCCACCCTCACCTGCAGTCGTACGTCGAATCCTTCCCGTCGCTCATCGCGACCGAACCGTCGCTTCAAGCCGTCAGCATTACTCCTCCGGGCGATCGGCATTAAGCTGATCTCGTGGTCATCGTTTGTCCGGCGTGTGCGCGGAAGAACCGACTGCGCGCGGCCGACCTCACCGGCACCGTTCGCTGTGGCGCCTGCAAGCACGCGCTGACGCCTCTCGCGCAGCCGATCGACGCCGACCCGGCCGTCTTCGACGAAGTCGTTCGCGACGCGCCGGTGCCAGTCTTCGTCGACTTCTGGGCCGCATGGTGCGGGCCCTGTCGCATGGCCGCACCAGAAGTCGCTCGTGTTGCCACCAACGCCGCCGGACGCGTGGTGGTGCTGAAGGTCGATACTGAACGCTTCCCCGAGCTCGCCGCGCGCTATCGCGTCGAGAGCATTCCCAACTTCCTCGTCCTCAGCGCCGGCCGCGTCGTCCACCAACACGCGGGCGTCGTGTCCGCGGCCGAGATGCTGCGGTGGATTCCGAGTGCATGACGCGGCGCGAGCGGGCAAGGCCTCCAGCACCACGAGCTGCAGAGCTCACAGCGCTCGTGTGCTGGAGGCGCTGCTCGCTCGCATAGTGGTCGCAAAACGTTA
This sequence comes from uncultured Solibacteraceae bacterium, assembly GCA_964419785.1. Taxonomy (GTDB): domain Bacteria; phylum Acidobacteriota; class Vicinamibacteria; order Vicinamibacterales; family SCN-69-37; genus DATEGZ01. Next base: position 14,242 of record CAYQRM010000236.1, read on the forward strand.
GGACGGGCGCGGAGGAGCTCGAGACGCGAGCGTTGTGAGCTCTGCAGCTCGCGTCGCGAGCTCCTTCGCGCCCGTCCGCCGACTGCGGGTACGGCGGCGGAACGAGCGGGCAAGGCCTCCAGCACCACGAGCTGCAGAGCTCACAACGCTCGTGTTGCTGGAGGCCTTGCTCGCTCGCGTAGTGGTCGCCAGGCGATTGACTCACCGACGTCGGGAAGGTCGCTTCACGACTGCGACGCGCTTTCTCTTTGCCGCCGACTTCGCCGCGGCCTTCGCGCTGTAGTCGTACGCCTCCTGCAGCCAATCGGTGATCGGCGGCTCGACTTCGTCGCGGTGCGTGACGCGCAGGAGATGAGCGAATTTGATCGTCGACGCGCGAACGATTTTCTGCACGCGCGACGTCTTCAGCGGGCGGCCGAGGAAGATGCAGAGCTCGAGGTACTTGATCCTTGGGCGCACGAAGAAATAGCAGGACGCGCGCGAAAACATGATCGAGTGGTGGGACGCGTAGATGCGCTGATCGCCGAACTCGACGACCGTCTCGCGCAGACGCTCCCACGCGTCTCGCAGATCGTCCGAGAGATGCTTCGTGAGCGCCGCCTCGGTCGTCGTCCAGCAGTCGTGCGGCTGCCCCTCCTCGATCCACTGCTTGCAGTGAAAGCACTCGTGGCCACGCATGCCTGATCCTAAATCGCCCGGTTTCGGTCAGCGACGATGCTCCGCGGGACTATTGCGGCGCGAAATCGCATGCGCTGAGTGAGCAATCCACTGATTCGACCACGACGACAGACGGGTCTGAGTCGTCTTATGTGCAACTCGACTCATGCCCGACTCGCTTCTCTTCGATGGGACGCAGCGCGCGATCTGGCGGCTGCTCGACGATCGTCAGGCGCCGACGATGACGGCCGTGGCGCGCGCGATGGAGCGCAGCCCGTCGCAGTTGCGCCGCGCGTTGCGGCTCGAGCTCGGCACGACGTTTCGGAAACTGCGCGCGCACGCGCGCGTGTCGTACGCGGTGCGAGCCATTGAGCGCGGCGAAAAGATCGAGGCCGTCATGCGCGACGTCGGCCTGCACAACCGCACCAGCTTCATCAAGCAGTGCCGCCGTTACACGGGCCGCAGCCCGCGCAGCTTTCTGCCGAACGTATCCGCGCTATCGCGTCGGCCCTCCGCGGCGTCGTCTTCGGATCGCCAGGACTGAGAGCCCGCACGCGACAAGGCCCACGGTCGCGGGCTCGGGCACGGCCTGCAGGCCGGCCTCGACCGTCAAGATGCTCGGAGAGACGGAGGCCCCGAAAAAGAATGGTCCCTGCAACAGGACGGTGTGGGGCTGGACGGCCGGCGCAGCCCCATTGCTAAAGGCTTGGTCCCAGAACAAACCACCGGGAAACGGAAGGCTCCCGAGGAAGAGATGCATGTCGTTCAAGTCCGGTCCCGACCAGCTGAAGATTCTGGCTTCCACCGTCCCCGGACTGAAGCTCTGGGGTCCGCAGCCTACAACCAAGTTCGTATCGACGAGCAGCACACCGCCCGCCGCGTGATAGACAAGCGGACCGATGGTGCTGTTGATCGTGACCGTGGCGCTTTGACCGGGATAAAAGCCCGTAGGATCGCCCGCCGGGCATCCGTTCGGCGCTGAGGGATCGAAGGTCCAGTCAGCCGTGACGGGCGTGCCCCCGGGGATCTCCGGTATTCCCGTGTCGAACGCCTGTCCCGCGAAGCTCCACGTGACGGGTGACGCCGCAACCGGTGCCGCGACCGCAATCGCAAGACTGAACGCCAGAAGAATAACGGTGCCCTTCAACATGGGTCGAACTCCGAAGCGGGGGAGCCAAAGATGAGAACGAACGTGGGGAGACACGCATTGTAGCGCGACCTCCCTCCCCCTTCTCTAGCGCCCCGTTGCGTATGAAAGCCCGAGGATGGGCGTCAGGCCGATTCGTCTGGCGTCACGCGATTCGATCGCGCCAGTTTGGCGTCTGCCCGGCGATGTTTCGCACGAAGGCGGTCTTCGCGTTCGAGTTGGGGCGGGCTCAACTCAGCGCGCAAGAGCGCGGGCGTGTACGCGCGGTCGAGCGCGGCGAGCAGCTGTGCACGTGCTGCGCGGCGATTCTCGAGCTGCGATCGGCTCGAGCGCGCGACGACGATGAACGTGCCGGCCTTCGTGATGTGGTTGCGATTCTGCGCCCGCAACCGCGACTTCACCTCGAGTGGCAGCGGACACGCGTCGAGCGGGACGCGCAACTCGACGGCCGTGCCGTCGTGATCGGCATTCTGACCGCGCGATCCAATCGATCTGACAAACCGTTCTTGCACGGGCAAACCGGCAACGCTGATGTTGCGAATAGCGGATGACATGGCGCTCTCCTGAATGCTCGAAGTGCACAACCAGCGCCAATCCGGATCCGTCAACCTCTCGACGGGCGATACCGGCCTTGACCGCGTCTCTCGACGACCGGCGCGGAGAATTCCGCAGGGACGGCGCAGAATTCCCGATCCCACCGTGGACCCGGATCCGCGGCCTTGCGAACTCCCCGGTCGGCCCGGGCACGCGTGTTGCTAGCACGAGCGATATGAGACGCTCCCTCTTCGACCAACCGTTTCGCACGATCCTGGCGGTGTTGCGCTGGTCGCGCCGTCTGCTCGCACTCGGATTAGTCTTCGCGGGTCTGGGCGTCGCGTTTCTCCTTGCGATCCAACCGTGGTACGCGCGATGGGGCGCGACCGACGACGAAGTCACGATGGCCCTTCCGGGCGATGGCATCGTTACGAACCCGACGTCGCAGGACACCCGCGCGATCACAATCGATCGGCCCATCGAACGCGTCTGGCCCTGGCTCGCGCAGCTCGGACAGGATCGCGGCGGCTTCTACAGCTTCGATCTGCTCGAGAATGTCGTCGGTTGCCAGATGCCGGTCGACGACGTCCTGCGCCCCGATCGGCAGTCGTGGGCGGTGGGCGATCGCCTGTGGATGTATCCGCCCGAGAAAGCCGGCGGTATCGGGTTCGCGGTGCTGCGTGAATACGATCCCGGCCGCGCACTCGCCTTCGGCACGCACGTGCCCGGCGCCCCGCCGTCGCTCGACACGGGCAGTTGGACCTTCGTCCTCCGCAAGATTGATCCCTGGACCACGCGGCTCATCGTCCGCTCGAAAGGCGAAGCGAGTCCCGCGTGGTGGGGCCGCGCGTTCGATCGCGCGATCTTCTCGCCGGCGCATTTCGTCATGGAGCGCCGCACGATGATCGGCCTGAAAGAGATCGCCGAGCAGGGATCGCGCTCGCGGCTCGCGAATCATTTTCAGGTGGTGCTCTGGACGCTGACGATCGTCGTGCTCGGAGTCGCGAAATTGCTCGTGCTGACGAGCGAGCATTGGGTGCGCGCGCTGAAGATCGTCGCGATGAGCGCCGTGCTCTTTGCGTACCTGACGCTCGGTCAACCGCCGTGGATCGTCGGCGCACTGCTCGTCGCCGCCCTCATGGCGTGGACGCGGAATGTCCTGCGCCCGCCGCAAGCGAAGCTCGCGTCGCTCGGTGGGCTGTGGCACGAACATCCGACAGGCCTCGGGACGTCTTCACGATGAGTGGCGGCGCTTGCCGTCAAGACCTCGCCACCGATCGAGAGCAGGAATCGTCCGCGTCATCAGTGCCCGGGCGTCCCGCTCGGGCATCCCTCGATCGACGAGGATGTGGACGCAGCGCTCCGTCATCGTCTCGGCCGTTGCGGTCGGATCGAGAAACGCCCCCCGGACGAAGCAGAACCGGCAGTAGTCATCGACGGGCCGGCCGGCCGCGTCCGTCCCGCGGTCCTCAGCGTGAGCCAGCGGCATCGCGCAGCTCTGGCAGATCGGCGTACTTGGCTCCAACATCGGGATCTCCTCTCATCACAGACTTCACACACCGGCACGAGCGGTACCAGGAGCAGGATGCGTCGAGTGAGCCGAACCGGCTCAGGACGCCCAAGGCTGAGGCTCGATACCACCGACGCGCCACGCGTGGCTGTCTTGCAACGTTGCTGCCGCCATGAGTTCGGCGATCTGAAGGTCGATGCGACGGCCCCGCGCGGAAAAGCCCGCAGGCCCTCCGGACTATTTCGCGGTGCTCCACGGAAACATGCGCGAATTCCAGACGATGGCGTGGCCGAGCGTGGCACTCATTCTGCAACTCCTCGACGCATGCAGGCCGATGCATGGACCTTGGTTCTGGCCGCTGGCGCAGGCCGGCGGCTCCTGCCCATCACCAACGGCGTCCCGAAGCAGTTCTGGCGGCCCTTCGGTCGGACGTCGCTCCTAGAAGAGACTCTCAATCGATTCGCGCCGCTCGTCCCGGCTCGCCGCACTGTCACCATCATCGACCAATCACAGCGCCCGTACCTGAGCTCGCTCGCCGACGGCGAACGTTTCGGCAACGTCGTGCTTCAGCCGTCCGATCGAGGGACCGCCGCCGGTGTGTTGCTTGGACTGGTCACGATCGTCCAGCACGCGCCGAACGCGATTGTGATCCTCAGCCCCTCGGATCATGGCGTGCGGAACCCGGAGGCCTTCCGGGAGGGCCTTCGCGCAGCCGTGAGCGTCGTGCGAAGCAACGATCGCCAGATCGTGCTTCTGGGGGTCGAGCCGGATTGCGCGCGTGTGGATTACGGCTGGATCACGCCCAGCCGCCCGGTCGTTCCGCTCCAGCTCATTGACGTTTCGGGATTCGCTGAGAAGCCTGCCGCATCGGACGCTCGGCGGCTCTTCGAGACGGGCGCGGTGTGGAACACGATGGTCCTGACGGCTCGGGTGCGCACGCTCATCGACCTGTACCGCCGCTGGCTCCCTGGACTCTATTGCGTGATCGCGCCGGCGGCCGGCTTGGCCGATCTCGACCGGCGCGAGTACTTGCGCGAGGTCTACCCGACGCTCGAGCCATATGACTTTTCGCACGACCTCTTGTCGATGGCCGGCGGACTCTCGCTCATCGTCTGGCCCTCGACTGTTGGGTGGTCCGATCTCGGCACACCCGAGAGGCTGCTCACCTGGCAGGCAGCGACGGTCAGCGCTCACCTTCTCGCGCCGTCCGCCGCGTAATCACCCGAGACCGCGTGATGCCTCCGCACCCAGACGACGCCGAAGGGCGAGCACGCGTTGCAGCGTACTACCGCGACCCGCACGTTCACGCTCGCTTGCGCGAGTTCTGCGGGTGTGTGGGCGAGAGTCCCCCGTCAGCTGTATTCGTCGCCGGGTTCGACTCCGACCGCGAGTCGTTCCCGACGTGGTCGGACGCCGAGGTCGTGCCCGCAGGATCGCTCGATTCGGTCCTCGAGCGCGGATGCGATGTATCGCGCTCGCTGTGGGACACGCAGTCGCTGATCTTCTTGATCGATTTGGACTATCAGAACCTGGACTATCCGGGCGAGCCGTTTACTCACCCAACCGAAGTCTTCTTCAAGCTCGAACGCGCGTACGCCACGACGCTCGCCGTCCTCAAGGCATCGGGCATCCGCCCGCTGATCACCAGCACCGGTCGCGGCTACCACTTCGTAGGCCGCGTGCCGCTCGAGACACCGGTCGTTGATTCGCTCGCGGTCGCTGGGGGCGTCCCGTCCTGGTATGCGAGGCAGGCTGCGGCGAGGTCGGGACTCGTCGGGCCGATCATGACCGAACGGCACGCCGCGGCTGCCGAGGGACTCGGGCTGGTCATTGAGTTTCTGGCGCATGCGATCCTCCGTCGTGCCGCCGAGCGAAGCATCGTCCCCGTGGTCGTGAACGGCACGACGGTCGGCAGCGGGCTGATCGGCCGCGAGTGCATCTCGATCGATTTCTCGCATGTCGGCGACCCGCTCGACGTGCGCCACGTGCGGCTCGGCTTCAGCGCCTATCAATGGCATCGCGCGCGCCCGGACATTTTCGGCCCGAGGGTCTCTGACTTGCCGCCGGTCGCTTGCGTGCCACGGACGCAGCAATCGCTCGAGGCCTTCATCCGGACCGGTCGCACGCTCGACGACGCCGCACAGGGCGCTCGACATGCCGGTTGCGTCTTGCCGGACGTCTCGGCAGGCATCGCTCGCGCGCTCGATCGCTACAAACGATCGCGGCTCGCCGCGTTTCACCGCGAGTTCGCTGCCGAGCTGCGCGCCGGCACGACTCCGGCCGATCTTGACGTCCCGGCCGATCTGCCGCCTTGCATCACGTGGTCGCTGGCGCAGCCGAACGATCTCCTGCTCAAGCCCGAGCATCTGCAGAACCTCGTGCGCGGGCTGACGGCTCGCGGCTGGACGTCTCCGCGGATCGCGCGCCTGGTGGCACGCGAGTACACGACCGATCACGGGTGGGGCGATCGCTGGAGCGTGTTCGACGCCCAGACGCGCGCACAGTTCGACGTGCGCGTCTTTGCGGGCCTGCTCGCGACCGGCGTGGATCGCCTCGTCGATTTCAACTGCACGTCCTCGCAGGAGAAGGGCGTGTGCCCGCGCTGTGGTTGCGCTCACGATCTTCGCGAGGACCGCGATCGCCTCCTGGAGCGCTTCCAATCGTGAGGGCGCGCCTGGGCATCTCGACGGGGATTTGCACCGATCGTCCGATTCTGGAGGTGCTCCCGCTCATCCGCGCAGCCGGCGCTGAAGGCGTCGAGATCGGCACGCCACACCGGCACTTCGATCCGTGGAGCGAGACGCAAGTGAGCGACCTCGCTCACGGTCTCAATGCCAACGGATTGCGCGCCGTGTCGATTCATGCGCCGTTTGGCAGCGGGTTGGATCTCGCCGATTCGCACGTTGACCGCCGGGAGGGCGCCGTCGATGCGGCGCTCACCGCGGCGCGAGCGCTCAAGCGATGCGGCGGTCAGCTCGTCATTGTGCATCCGAGTGATCTTCGGCGCGACGAACACGACGCGAGATCGCGGCTGCGACATTCAGCGCAGAGTCTCGCGGCGCTCGCCGACCTGTGCGCAATCGAGGGCATGACACTCGTGCTCGAGACGCCGCTCCCTCACTTGATCGGCGGGCACCCGGACGAGTTCGCGTTCCTGCTCGATGCGCTGCCAGCATCCGCCGGGGCGTGCTTCGATACGGGCCATGCGTTCCTTGGTCGTCATTGGCAGAGATTCATCGCCGTCGCGGGTCATCGCCTCAGACACGTCCATGCCAGCGACAATCGCGGCTCGTGGGACGATCACCTGCCGCCCGGTGCGGGTCTGATCGACTGGGCCGATATCGCGCGCTCGCTCGATGAGGTCAGTTTTGACGGCTGGATCATGCTCGAGCTTGCGTGCCCCGGTCGTGACGCGCTCGATGGCTACCTGCGGACAAGTTACCCGCAGGCGTCGACGCTGCTGGGACTCCTCCGCTGAAGTCCGTGAGCTCGGCCGGTCGAGTCGCGGCGCGCAGCGCATTCAAGACCGCGGCAGCGTCGAGAACCTCCTGAGCAATCGCGCCCGCGAGCGCGGGCAGCCATCCGACGACCGCCAGGCCCATTCCCAGGACGCTCAACGCCATCCCGCCGACCGCGCTTTGCATGGCAATGCGCTTGGTACGCCTGGCGATGTGCATCAGCTCGTCGACCTTGGCCAGCGAGCCGTCGAGCACGACGGCGTGCGCAGCTTCGGCCGCCACAGACTCGTGCTCGCCTAGCGCGACCGCGGCCGTAGCGCAGACCATCGCGGCTGCGTCATTGAGTCCGTCGCCGACGAACAAGGTCGGCTGCAATCGGGTCTCTCGCTGCACGAGCGACACTTTCTCTTCCGGACTCTGATTGAATCTGACGTCGTCGATCCCAACGATGCCCGCGAGGTACCGTACTTCAGACTCGCGATCGCCCGACGTGAGCATCACGCGCGTGATGCCGTGGCGCGGGCTCAGATGCCCGACGAACGCCCCGCTCTCGAGGCGCGGCACGTCTCGAAACCGCAACAGCGCAACAATGCTGTCGTCGACGGCCACCACGCACTCGAGACCAGCCGTCTCCTGTGGCAGTTCATCGGGCCACGGTGCGCCCGCACCTCGCCGACTCGTCAATCGCACCCATCGTGCGTCGATTCGGCCCGCGAGGCCCGCGCCAGCTCGTTCGCTGACCTCGGACACGGGCAAGCACGGCGCGCCGTCATCTTCCGCCGCACGCGAGATCGCCGGCGCCAGTGGATGCCGGGAGTACTGTTCGAGACTCGCCGCAAGGGAAAGCGCCTCGCGACGAGTCCAACCTGCAACTGAGATGACGTCGGTGACGACGGGCCGGCCGAGCGTCAGCGTGCCCGTCTTGTCGAAAATGACCGTGCGACACGCGTCGAGCCGCTCGAGCACGCCTGGATCCTTGATCAGAATGCTGCGCTCCGCCGCGAGTGACACGCCGCCCACCATCGCCACGGGAATGGCGAGCAGCAGCGGGCACGGAGTCGCGATGACGATCACGGCCAGAAAGCGATTGGGATCGCCGCTCATGGCCCATCCAAGTGCCGCGATCGCGAGCGCCGTCGGCGTGTACCACGCTCCGAGTCGATCGGCCAGGCGTTGAATTGGTGGGCGATGTTCATCGGCTTCGCGGACGATCGCGACGATGCGCGCGTACCGCGAGTCGGCCGCGGGTCGCAACGCCCGGATGATGAGCAGGCCTTCACGATTGACGGCTCCGGAGATGACGAGGGCGCCGACCGTCTTCGGCAGGAGGAACGGTTCCCCGCTCAAGTACGACTCGTCCATGCTCGACGAGCCCTCGAGCACGATGCCGTCAACCGGGCAGATCTCGTGCGGCAGGACGGCGAGCTCATCGTCCACGCGGATCTCATCGATCGGCACGTCCGCCAGGCCGTCGACGGTGCGACGATGGGCGTGGACCGGATTCCGTCGCGCCAGGGCATCGAGGACGGCTGACGCGCGCCGCGTCGCGTATTCCTCCAGCGCCTGGCCGCCGGACAGCATCAGCACGATCACGACTGCAATCACATACTCACCGAGCAGTACGGCGGTGGCAATCGAGACCCCTGCCAGCAAATCGGAGCCGAACTGTGCCGCAAGGAGCCGCCGCGTCAAGCTGACGAGGAGCGGAACGCCGCCGACGACAAGGGCGGCGTAAAGAGGCCATCGCGCCGCCGCGTGGAGGCTCGTCAGCGAAAGGACGCCGCTTGCTGCCAGCGCGAGGAGCGCCAGCGCGGCAATTTGCGCGTCTCGCGACATCGGCCGCCGGACTGCGGAATAATCCGCGGCGACCGCGGAAGTCTTCGCACCCGTTGTCGACAATTCACGCTGACGTTCGCGCTTTGAGCCGGGCACATCCATTGCACATCCCCCCTTTGCATATGCAGCGCCAGCTGACGCCGCCCTCCTGGCTCAACGCGTGCGAGCTCGAAATCGACTTGTTCTGTCGCGGCATGCGCGTGCCCGATGACGTCTCTCTTGCCGGCGCGCGTGGCGTGTCGCGCACGCGGGCCGGCCTCGGCTCGGGACTGGAAGTCGTGCTCCCGACCGGCTCGAACGTCAAGGACGAGATCTGGGTCAACGTCCCGGTCATCGAATCGTTTGCCGCCAAGTCACCCTACCGGCTCGACAGCACCCCCGCGCATGGTTATGTCATCGTCGACGACCGCTCTGGCGTTCGTTATCCCATCCGCGTGCCGCAGGAACCCGCGTGGTACACGGCCAAGACATCGCGCGGTGTGACGATGAGCCGCGTTGGCGTGCTCCAGGGCACGTACCTGGGCATCTACGTGAATCCCGTGTGCGCGTTCTGGAATTACGATCCGGCGCTCAACTGCCGTTTCTGTACGACTGGCCAGAACGTCGGGCAGGCCGAGGAGCTCGACAAATCAATTGACGATGTCGTCGAGACTTGCCGCGCTGCGCGCGAGGAGTCCGGCGTCACGTTCGTGCACCTCAACGGCGGCTTTCAGGGCACGCGCGGGCTCCGCTTCGTCGAGCCGTACGTTCGAGCGATCAAGGATCGCGTGGGCCTGCTCGTCGGCGTGCAGCTCGCGCCTGAGCGCGATTTCAGCGGCTACGATCGAATCATCGCCGCCGGCGTCGATCATCTCTCCTTCTGCGTCGAGCTCATGGATCCGGAGTGGTTCGCGCGCATCTGCCCAGGCAAAGCGCGGATGATGGGTCAGGCGCTCTTTTTTGAAGCGATGGCGTACTGCGCGGAGCGAATGCCACACGGCGCGGTGTCGGGCGAGATCATCGCCGGCATCGAGCCTGTCGAATCCACGTTCGAAGCGATCGACTACATCGCGTCGCTCGGCGCCTTTCCAACGGTCTGTATCTTCCGGCCGACCGTCGGGTCAGACATGGCGGATGTCCCTCCCCCCGCATTCGATGACATGCGACGAGTGATGCGGCGCGTGTACGACGCGTGCCGCCGGCACTGGCTGCCGGTTGGCGCGGCGCCGAACATCGAGGTCAGCCTGGTCGTCAACCCGGACGACGCCGCGATGCTGTCGGACAAAGGCCCGGGCTACTACGTCTACGAAGCGTGGCGCCGGCTGGTCAGATCGGTCGCGGCGCCGATCTTTCGCCGGCGGATGCGCCCGCGATTGCAGCTCGACGCTCGCGCCACACGCTGATTGCCGGCACGACGATCCTCCTCATGAGCTTCAGGGTCCATTGCGGGATATTTCGCAGCCCGGCGTGGAACCCGTGCGGCTACTCCGTGTCGCGGCCCAGCACCCGGAAGGTCCCGTTCTTGCAGCGAGCTAATGTGGAGGCGTTATGACTCTGCCCCGAGTCCTGGTGCTCTATGGCACGGCAAGCGGTCACACGCGAAAGATCGCGTCCGCTCTCGCAGAGACGTTATGGTCCGCGGGCATCGAGGTCGATGTCGTGAACGCCCAGGAGCCCCTCGATCCGACCCCGCTCGACTATGCGGCCGTCATCGTGGCGGCACCAGTTCGCGCCGGCCAATATCCGAAAGCGGTGCGGCGCTGGGTGAGGTCGCATGCCGACGAGCTGCGTCGTCGTCCGGCGGCGTTCGTCTCCGTATGCCTCGGCGTGCTCGAGCACAACCCAAAGACCGACGCCGTGCTCGACGGGATTCTGCAGCGGTTCTTCCAGCAGACCGGATGGCGTCCCGCGACGGTGAAGATCGTCGCCGGCGCGCTGGCCTACACGCAATACAACTGGCTCACGCGCTGGATGATGCGGCGCATCGCCGCGCGCGCGCACGGCGATATCGACACGAGCCGCGATTACGAATACACCGACTGGCAGGATCTGCGCGACTTCGCCGGCGAGTTCGTGCGCCGTCTGAAGGATAGTCCCGCGAGGATCGCCAGCTGAAGCTGACACACCTAGCGTTTTCGTCGAAGCACTCGCGTCCGCGGACCGCGGCGTGATAGATCATCTCCTGCGGTTTCCCAATGCCCGAGCGCCGAGTACTCATCGTCGATGACGAACGTCTGGTGCGGTGGTCGCTGGCCGAACGGCTGCGCGCCGAACAATTCGAAGTCATGGAGGCCGATTCAGCGCAATCGGCCACGGAACAGCTGCGCAAGTCCCCGGACGCCGTCCTTCTGGACTTCCGTCTGCCCGACGGCGATGGTCTGACGGTCCTCAACCGCATTCGACAGAGCGATCCGGACCTGCCGGTCATCATGCTGACCGCGCGCACGGATGCGGAAACGATCGTGGCAGCCATGAAGGCGGGCGCGTCCGATTACGTGACGAAACCGTTCGACGTGAACGACGTCTCGCTGCGACTCTCGCGCGCGCTCGAAGGCTCGCGCTCCAGCCGCGAGTTCCGTCGTTTGAAGGAAGACCTCGCCCGGCCGTTCGGGTTTGACTCGATCATCGGCGAATCGGAGCCGATGCAGCGCGCGAAAGCGCTCGCTCGCAAGGTCGCCGAGAGCCCGGCATCGACCCTGCTCATCACTGGCGAGAGTGGCACGGGCAAGGATCTGTTCGCGAAGGTCATTCACTATTCGGGCAAGCGAGCCGGGCGAGCATTCGTGAACATCACGTGCTCGGCCATGCCCGAGACGCTCCTCGAATCGGAGCTCTTCGGCCACGAGCGTGGGGCCTTCACCGACGCTCGTCAGCAGAAACGCGGCTTGTTCGAGATCGCCGACGAGGGCACGGTCTTCCTTGACGAGATCGGCGAGATGGCGCCGACGCTCCAAACCAAGCTGCTTCGGGTGCTCGAGGATCGAGCGTTCCGGCGGCTCGGTGCTTCCGCGGACGTGAAGGTCGATGTTCGGGTGATTGCGGCGACCAATCGAAATCTTGAAGATCAGCTCCGGGAGCACAAGTTTCGCGAAGATCTTTACTATCGGCTCAACGTGCTTCGCCTCGAGATACCGCCGCTCCGCGAGCGCGGGCGCGACGTCGTGCTGCTGGCGATGCACTACCTCGATCTGTTCGCTCGCGATTTTCGACGGCGGGTCCGATCGCTCAGCCCCGCGGCGGAAGCCGCGCTCCTCGCGTACTCGTGGCCGGGCAACGTGCGCGAGCTGCGCAACCTCATCGAGCGCGCGGTCCTGCTGGCTGAAGGCGACACGCTCGAGCCGGCCGACTTTGAGACTCTGCACACACTGCACGCCGTGACTGCTCCGACAGAGCCCGCGTCGGAAATTGTCCTGCCGGCCGCCGGCGTGAACCTCGACGATGTCGAGAAGCGCCTCGTTACGTTGGCTCTTGAACGCACGAGCGGCAATCAGACGCGTGCGGCTGCGCTGCTCGGCCTCCATCGCGACCAGATCCGGTACCGGATGGAGAAGTACGGACTCCTCAAGGCCGAGTAGACGCGGGCCGGTCGGGCGACTGCGCGATTTCCGCCCCGACTGCGGCCTTTTCCTGCGCCCGTCGGAAACGGTCCCCCGGGAACGGCGCGATCCGCTGCCCTTCGCTCTGGTACGCATTCTGCCCATCCATGACGGCAGGCGCGTCGGAGCTGCAGGAACGTGTGTGAACGACCGCAGCGCAGCCGATCGGACGCGCGATTCTGGCGGGAGGACGATCATGACAGACAAGCAACTGCGCGACAGCGTGGAGGCCGCACTCGAGTGGGAACCGAGCGTGGACTCGACTGAGATCGGCGTGACCACCGATCAAGGGGTCGTCACCTTGCGGGGCGACGTGAAGAGCCTTTCCGAGAAGGAGGCGGCCGAGCGGGTGGCGCTCAAGGTCTACGGCGTAAAAGCGCTCGCCAACGATCTGAAAGTTCGCATCGGCATCGGGATGAAGCGCACCGACAGTGAGATCGCGCTGGCCGCGGCGAACGCGTTGAAGTGGAATACGAAGGTCCCGGCCGACAAGGTGAGCGTGACCGTCAGCGATGGCTGGATCACGCTGAAAGGCGATCTCGATTGGAACTACCAGCGCGAGGCGGCGGAACGGGCTGTCCGCGATCTGCTCGGTGTGCTTGGCGTGTCCAACACCATTGAACTGAGGCCGCATCTCGACGTCACGGACATCCAGGCGAAGATCGAAGCTGCGTTGAAACGCAGCGCCGAAATCGACGCCAAAAGAATTCACGTCGGCGCGAGCGACGGCAAGGTCATTCTTACGGGCAATGTCCGATCCTGGACCGAGCGTCTGGAAGCCAGACGCGCCGCCTGGGCAGCGCCCGGCGTACGCGACGTCGACGATCGCATCGCGGTTCTGCCGTAGTCAGAGGTCGTCAGTTCATGCGGAGCGGAGAGCAACATACGAGCTCGGTGCGGGGACGCGAGTCCGCCGCGCCCCCTGCGAAATAACTCTTTGGGCCGGTGCGCACTTTTCCGCGCCCCGGCCGCTTTCTGGCGCCTGAGCCGGACGATCGTGCGCTCTGAGGCACCGACACTTGGCATTGTTGTTGCTGGTTATCAAGGGCGTGACCAAGACACAGGCGCCCTCAACCCGGACGATGATTCAATCAATCCTTCACTTGGGCCACCACATCTTGTGGTGCGAAGTCGTCGCGAGAGGCCGCCGTGAGTACGAAGTGCATGTCGTGCCGCAGTGGGACATGTCGAAGGCCGTGGTCGAGCTTTTCAATTCCTCGACGAAGGCCCGGCGGCGCCACGCCGAGCTGTGCTGGCTGCTCGCTGAATCCGGATGGGATCCCGCGCCGACCAACCCACGGCCCAGCATCGTCGCCGCGTAGCCCTTCCGGCCGCCTTCCGTGGACTGCAGGCTCGACTGGAGCCGCTCCGCCAGCGGCCTGGACCGGACTGGCCCCGGGTTACCGGGTGTGGGGCCGTGTGTATCTGCGGGAATGCACGTCGGCCGTGCTCTCACCGATC
>CAYQRM010000237.1:0-7640 GCA_964419785.1 uncultured Solibacteraceae bacterium
TGCTCCCCGGTGGGATGAAATTGTTACGCAATGATCTCACCCTCTCGTCCGACGACACTCCTCGGCCTCATTCACGATATTCCGGGCGATCGCACGGCCGTGATCGTTCCTGAACAGAACCTCAAGATCTCGTACAGCAGCCTCAGAACGCAGGTGGAATCGCTCGCGAGCGCGCTGGCGGCGGCCGGCGTCCAGCGCGGCGACCGCGTCGCGTCGGCATTGCCGAACGGGCTGCCCACGATCGTCGCGTTTTTGGCGGCCGCGACCGCCGGTACCGCGGCGCCGCTAAATCCTGGGTACAAAGAGGACGAGTTCAAGTTCTATCTCGAGGACACGAACGCCAAGGTCCTGCTGCTGCCGCCCGACGGGCTCGACGAGGCGCGCAAGGCCGCAGGCTCGGTGAAGATTCTGACGATCGACATGGACGCGGCGGGCAACGTGACGCTCAAGGGCATTCCGCCGCACGGCCCCGCGCCCACGCCGGCGATGGACGACATCGCGCTGATTCTGCACACGAGCGGCAGCACGGGCCGGCCGAAGCGCGTTCCGCTCAGCCACGCGAATCTGACGATCTCCGCGCAGAACGTGGCACGGCACTATCAACTCACGAAAGACGATGTCTCGCTGTGCGTGATGCCGTTGTTTCACGTGCACGGGCTCGTCGCGTCGACGCTCGCGACGCTTGCGACCGGCGGCACCGTCGTCGTCCCTGCGAAGTTCAGCCCGCTGTCGTTCTGGCGAGTCGCGCGCGATTACGGCGTGACGTGGTACTCGGCCGTGCCGACGCTGCATCAGCTCCTGCTGGCGCGCGTGCAGCCCGGCGATCCGAAGCCGGCCGGTGCGGAGAAGCTGCGCTTCGTTCGATCCTGCAGCGCCTCGCTGCCGCCGCAGGTCATGCACGATCTCGAAGCCGCGTTCGGCGCGCCCGTGCTCGAGGCCTATGGCATGACCGAAGCCGCGCACCAGATGTCGTCCAATCCCCTGCCGCCCGGCGATCGTCTGCCGGGATCGGTCGGGCGCGGCACCGATGTGCTCGTGAGCATCATGGACGCGCAGGGCCATCACCTGAAGCCCGGCGAGCGCGGCGAGGTCGTGATCAAAGGCCCGAACGTCACGCGCGGGTACGAGAACAATCCGGAAGCGAACGCGTCTTCGTTCACCGACGGCTGGTTCCGCACGGGCGATCAGGGCTTCTTGAACGAGGCCGGGTACCTCACGCTCGTCGGACGACTGAAGGAGCTCATCAATCGCGGCGGCGAAAAAATCTCGCCGCGCGAGATCGACGAAGTGCTGCTCGCGCATCCGGCGGTCGCCGAAGCTGTCGCGTTCGGCGTCGTGCATCCGACGTGGGGCGAGGAAGTGGCGGCGGCGGTCGTCCTGCGCGAAGCGGGCGCGACCGAAGCGGACCTGCTCGCCTACTGCAAAGAACGGCTCGCCGACTTCAAGCGGCCGAAGCAGATTCACATCACGCAAACGATTCCACGCACGGCTACCGGCAAGATCCAGCGGCGCATCGTCGCGCAGGCTTTCGCGCCGAAGGCCTCGTGAGGATCGTCATCGTCGGCGCCGGAGCGATCGGCGGATACATCGGCGCGCACCTGACGCGCGCGGGCGCGGACGTCGTGCTCGTCGCACGCGGACCGCATCTGCGCGCGATGCAGGAGCGCGGCCTCCAGGTCCGCAGCGCCGACGGCGACTTCGAGGTGCGGCCGAAGCTCGCGCGCGACATCGCGAGCGCGGGCAAGTCGGACGTCGTCTTTCTCGGCGTCAAGGCGCACGGCCTCACTCCGATCGCGTCGGAACTGCCCGCGCTCTTCGGGCCAGACACCGTCGTCGTCAGCACGCAGAACGGCATTCCGTGGTGGTACTTCCAGGGACTCAGCGGCGAGTACGAGGGCCTGCGGCTCGAGCGCGTTGATCCTGGAGGAAAGATTGCCGCGGCGATCGAGCCGCGACGCGTCGTCGGCTCACTCGCGTACTTCGCGACCGATCTCGTGGCGCCCGGCGTCATCAATCACACCGAGGGCAACCGCATCAGCTTCGGCGAGCCCGACGGCACGCGGTCGGAGCGCGCGCGCGCGATCGCTGAAGCGCTGATCGCCGCCGGCTTTCGCTGTCCGGTGACGACGAGGATGCGGCATGAGATCTGGGTGAAGCTCATCGGCAACGTCGCGTTCAATCCGATCAGCGCGCTGACGAGTGGCACGCTCGAGGAGCTCGCGCGCGATCCGGACGTCGCGCCGATCGTGCGCACGATCATGACCGAGACGGAAGCCGTCGCGGCGAAGCTGGGCATCGAGCTGCCGATCTCGATCGAGCAGCGCATGACCGGCGCCGAGAAAGTCGGCGCGCACAAGACGTCGATGCTGCAGGACTACGAGGCCGGCCGCCCGATGGAGCTCGAGGCGGTGGTTGGCGCGGTGGTCGAGCTTGGCGATAAAGTTGGCGTGCCGATGCCGGCCACGAAGACCGTCTACGCCTGCGCGAAGATGCTCGACGCGCATCGCGCGAGGCGGGAGAAGCCGCGCGCCCAGGAGCCCGCCGGATGAACGTGCAGAATCGCTGGTTTCAGCTCGTGGCGTCCGTCATCGCGATGGTCATGATCGCGAACCTGCAGTACGCGTGGACATTCTTCGTTCAGCCGATGCAGACCGCCACGCACTGGAAGCTTTCCGACATTCAGGCCGCGTTCGCCCTCTTCATTCTCTTTCAGACGTGGGTCCAGCCGCTCGACGGCTGGCTGATCGATCACTTCGGGCCTCGTGGATTCATCAGCGCGGCGGGCGTGCTCTGCGGCCTCGGCTGGGCCGGTCTCGGCTACGCCACGTCGCTGCCGATGCTCTACGCGTTTTACTGCGCGGCTGGCATGGGCGCGGCGTTCGTCTACAGCGGATCGATCGGCTCGGCGTTGAAGTGGTTCAAGAACCGCCGCGGCTTTGCGGCTGGCGTCATGGCCGCGGGGTTTGGCGGCGGTACGGCGCTGTTCATTCCGATCATCTCGTGGCTGATCCAATCGCGCGGGTATCGGTTCACATTTCTCGCGACGGGGGTCTTCCAGGGCGTCGTCATCCTCATCGTGGCGCAGTTTCTGCGACATCCTCCGAAGGAGCCTGTTGCAGCGATTGTCAGCGGTCACGCGCAGCACGTCGGGCGCCGTCAGTTCACGACACTGGAAATGCTGCGCACGCCGCAGTTCTACCTGATGTACGCGATGTTCCTCCTCATGGCGACCGGCGGTCTGCTCGTCACGGCGAACGCCGGCCCGATGTCGAGATCGTGGGGCCTGCCGGCCGCGGCCCTGACACTCGCGGGCACGCTCGGTCCAATCGCCAACGGCGCGAGCCGGATCTCGTGGGGCTGGGTCTCCGATCGCCTCGGCCGCGAACGGACGATGACCGTGTCGTTCGTGCTGCAGGCGATCTGCTTGTGCCTCGTCGTCTCGCTCGGACATGTCTCCGGCGGCCGGTTCGCGTTCACGCTGGTGCTCGTCTACTTCACGTGGGGACAGGTCTTTAGTCTCTTCCCAGCGACGTCCGCAGACTATTTCGGTACGCGATTCGCGACGTCCAACTACGGCATCTTGTATTCAGCCAAAGGCGTCGCGTCGATCATCGGCAGCTGGGTGGGCGCGATCGTGTACGAGCACACGGGCAGCTGGGCCGGCGGATTCTACGGGAGCGCCGTGATGGCGCTCGTCGCGGCGGGACTCTCGATCGTGCTCGCCGCCACCGCGTCTCGTCGGACGGCCGCCTCGGTCGTGGTCGCCGAAGCAAAGTAGCGCCGGATGTCCGCGCTCGATACCGCGGCCCTCGCGCAACAGATCGCCGACGCGTACGCGCATCGCCGGATCATCAACACGCCGTCGTCGCATGATGCCCGCTTCGATCTCGCGAGCGCGTATCGCGTCCAAGCCGAGCTCGCGAAACAGCGACGAGCGAGCGGGCGCGCCACGGTCGGGCGCAAGGTCGGCTTCGCGAACAAGGCGATGTGGCGCGTGCTCAAGCTCGACACGCTCGTGTGGGCGCACATGTACGACGACACGGTGCGCTTCGCACCGACGCGCGAGGCGGTCCAGCTGCCCATCACACGCTTGACGTCGCCCAAGATCGAGCCGGAGATCGTGTTCAAGTTGCGCACGCCTCTGGCCGGCGGTGACGCGACGGCCGCGCTGCAAGCGGTCGAATGGCTCGCGCTTGGATTCGAGATCATCGACTGCGTCTACGCCGACTGGAAGTTTCAGCCAGCGGATTTCGTCGCCGCCTACGGTCTTCACGCCGCGCTCGTCGTTGGCGAACCTCGGCCCGTCACGCCGGACGACATTCCCGGCCTCGTCGGGGCGTTGCCGTCGTTCACGGTAAGACTGCTCAAGGACGGCAACAGCGTCGCCGAAGGCTCGGGCAAGAACGTTCTCCGCAGCCCCGCGCTCTGTCTGGCGGAGCTCGGCGCCGCGACCACGGCCGCCGGCGTCCCGCTCGCCGCCGGCGAAGTGATTACCACGGGCACACTGACCGACTCTCAACCGATCGCGGCCGGCCAAACATGGACCGCGACGGCCACTGGCCTCGATTTACCCGACCTGAGTGTCCACTTTTCGTGAAAGTATTCCCGGTATCCTTTTCATGCTTTCAAAAATCGAAATTCGACGAGGACTTGCAGAGCGCTACACCGATGTCTTCACGCGCGAAGCGATTGGCGCGCTCGAGGCGCTCGCGCACTTCGACGCCGATCGGCGCGCGATCATGGCCAGCCGCATCGCGCGGCGGGCGCAGCGCGCGCGCGATCGCCAGCGCATCACCTTTCTGGATCCGTCCGCGAAGATCGCGCGAACACATCTGACCGTCCAGCAGGCGCGCGACGGCGCGTTCACCGGCAGCGAGATCCCGCGCGACCTCCAGCGTCAGTGGATCCAAGGCACCGGCCCCGCCGCCCGTCCAGGCGCGCCGACGGAGACGAGCCTGCGCAACGTCGCGTACGCCCTGCTCTCGGGCGCCGACGGCTGGATGTTCGACGGTGAAGACGCGCTCGGCCAGGTGTCGACGATGTCGCTCGACAACCAGCGGAATCTGAAGCTGGCGATCCACCGTGATCCGGCGTTCATGAAAGTCGCCGAGAACGTCTCGCTCGAGATGAACCGATGGGCTGAAGGATTCTTTCAGCGGCCGATCATCGCTGACTGGAAGAAGCAGCTCGAGTTCACGACCAAGATCTTCCGCGCGCGCGGATTGCACCTCGACGATCGCCACATCCGCCACACGACCGGCGAGGGCTTCTCCGCTTCCATTGCCGACGCCACGCTCTTCGTCGTCAACAACCAACAGGCGCTGCGGGCGGCCGGCTCGTCGCTCGTCTTCTATCTGCCGAAGATTCAGACCGCCGAGGAAGCCGCACTCTGGCACGACATCCTGTCCGCGCTCGAATCACATCTCGGCGTTCCGGCGAACGCGATCAAGGTTTACGTGCTCGTCGAGCAGATCGAGGCGTGCTTCCAGCTGATGGAGATTCGCGCGGCGCTCGGCGGGCGCTTCGTCGGTTTCAACACGGGCCGCTGGGATTACATCAACAGCGTGTCAGACGCGATGGCGTTGGATCCGTCGTTCGTCAATCCGAACATCGACGCGATCACGATGACCTACGGCTACATGCGCAACTACGAAGACCGCGTGCGTCGAAGCGTCAACACGCCGGATCGCGCGGGCCAGTTCGCGCTCTGGCAGGGCGGCATGGAGCCGAATATTCCCGTCGGATCGGACGCGGGCGTCGCGGCCGGAATGAAGCGCGCCGTCGCAGGCGCCGAGCGCGAGCAGCGCGAAGGCGCAAGCGGCAAGTGGGTCGCTCACTGGAAGATGGTCCATATCGTCCGCCCTGTTTGGGAAAGGGTCGGCGACGCGAATCAGCTCGGCCGCGGCTTTCCTCCGTTGACGCACACGCGCGCGGACGCCGAGGGCCTGACGCTCCTCGAGCCGGCACCGCGCACCGTCCGCGGCGCCCGCGATCTCCTCAGCGTCGCGATCCAATACGGCAACGCCTTCGGCCAGGGCATGCAGGCCGCCGCGCTCAAGCCCGCCGATTTCTTCGGCAACGAGGATGTCCTTTATTTGATGGAAGACATGGCGACCGGCGAAATCCGCCTCAGCATCCTTTGGGAATGGCTGCACAAGCATGCGGCGTTCACCGACGATGATGCGGCCGTCGGCGTCAAGAAGGGCGACGCGCTCACGCCCGATCTCTTCGCGCGGCTCCTGACTGAGGAGTACGACAAGCTGCAGCACGCGAGCAACCGCGACGTCTACGACAGCTCAAAGAAGACGACCCTGCCGATCGCGCGAGAAATCGTGAAGACGTACGTGCTCGACCCGACGAAGCTGCCGTGGTACATCGACTTGCTCAACATCACGCTCGACAACCATGATTTGACCGAGGCGAAGCGACGCATCGAGCGGCTGGTCGCGGCGTTCGCGAAGGACGGCACGCGGATCACGCAGAATCTCGATTTTGAACGAGCAACGACGTAGTGCCTTAACAGGCCTTTAACAATCCGGCCGCCAACCAAAGACGACGAGGAGCGTCAGAAGGACCATGCGAGACGATCTCAAAGCCGCCTTCCGCGCTCTCAAATCGTCCAAGACCTTCACCGCCGTCGCGCTATCCGTCCTCGCGCTCGGCATTGGCGCGAGCACCGCGATCTTCTCCGTGGTCGACGCCGTCGTCCTGCGCGGGCTGCCGTTCGACGAGCACGACCGGCTCGTCGCGGTCGGACAACGATCGGCGCCCGGCGCCCAGCGATTTGGCGGAGGCGGCGGAGGCGGGCCTCAGGCCGATCCTCAGGCCGTGAGCGCGTTCGCGCCACAGAATTACCTCGATCTGATCGCTCAACAGCGCGTCTTCTCGTCGATCGCGGCGATCGCCGGCGGCAACGTGACGTTGCGCGACCCCGGCGCGGAGCCGGAGGAAGTGCGGTCGCAGCGGGTGACCGCGAGCTTCTTCACGGTGCTGCGATCGCCGCCGGTGCTCGGCCGCGCGTTCACCGCCGAGAACGAAGTTGACGGCGCGAATCAGGTCGTCGTCCTCAGCGATGGTTTGTGGCGACGCCGGTTCGGCAGCGATCCGTCGATCGTCGGCAAGACGATTCCGCTCGAAGGCACGCAGTACACCGTCGTCGGCGTCATGGGCCCGGAGTTCGAGTATCCCATCGGCGCCGCGCGATCGACCGAGCTCTGGGTGCCGTACGTCGTTCCGGCCAACGAGCGTGTGCGCGACCCGCATACGATGAGCATCTACCTGCAAAGCGTGGCGCGGCTGAAGCCCGGCGTGTCGGTCTCGCAAGCGCAGGCGAACATGGATCAGATCGGCAAGGCGCTCCAGCTCGCCAATCCTGAGTGGAACAAGGACACGCTCATCGGCGTGCGTCCGCTGCACGATCACATCGTCGGCGCGAAGGTTACACAGTGGATGTGGATGCTGCTCGGCGCGGTCGGGATCGTGCTCGTCATCGCGTGCGCGAACGTCGCGAATCTGCTCCTCGCGCGCGCCAGCACGCGCGAGCGTGAAGTGGCCATCCGCGCGGCGCTCGGTGCGAGCCGCGGGCAGCTGCTGCGACAGCTGATGATCGAGAGTCTCGTGCTCGCGGCGATCGGCACGGC
>CAYQRM010000238.1:0-25058 GCA_964419785.1 uncultured Solibacteraceae bacterium
GATCGCTTGCCAAGGGCGGACGGTCACAAGAACCGACCGATTGAACCTTGAAACTGACGCCCGCAAGAGGCAGCCAGCCCGAGTCAACCGCCTGTATGCGCAGGGTGAAGCCAGCATTTTGGACCCACAGAGCAAGTAGCATCGCAGTCATCATCACTGACCTCCCCGTCCTCCATTCTCAGCTTCCTGTGTACGCCGCAGCTCGGCCGGCGAGCTGTTCTCGGCGAGGTCGCCTAGCTCAGTCCCCCGGCGTGGCGCGACGACCCGTCAATTGCACAATCTCGATGCGGTAGAGAAGGGGCGTGCGGTGTTCGTGGGCCGACTCCGGTTTGAGACCCCCAGGCAGCCACCACGCGGCATGGAACTGAAGCAGCTCGTTCGCGCGAAGACGGGCGTCGTCATGCGCGGGCGAGTCGTCGAGCTCTTGGTAACGTCCGAACGCCACGACCGCGGTCCAGTTGTCGCGATCGACGACCTCGTCCACCTCGACGCAGACTTTCGGGTTCAGCCGCATCCACTCCACCTTCTGGCCCATGATGGAGAACGAGTACAGGAAGTCCTCGGCGGGATCCAGGTAGAAGAAGAACGGCACGACGTACGGCTGCTCGTCACGCGCGCACGCAAGCCGGCCATGCCGCGCCCGGTAGAGGACGTTCCGACATTCCACAACGGTCAATTCGTGAACGCGCATCGGTCAGCATAGCTCGTCCGGGCGATCGCCCCAGGGGAAAATCAGATCTCGACCGAATCTGATCAAGTCGTGCAGTTCGATCTTGCAGTTGGCTTCGCCTTCCACGACGTTTATCGAGGGAGGGCTATGCCGAGCAAACGCCGTTCAAGCGGCACGGCGTGACGTGATCCACTTCGCGAAAGATCAACGGCCTGCACTTTCACGACCTGCGCCGTGAGTTCGCCTCGCGGCTTCGAGAGACGCCAGGCATTTCCGATCATCACGTGCGCGACTGGCTCGGCCATGCGGACATGGCGACGACCAGCCGGTACCTGGCGACAACGCGCGTCGAATTGCAACACGCGCGGCGGGCGTTCGAACAACACCGGGAATTATTCGCACAAGATTCGCACACGACGACCCCGGACGCCTCGAACGACCCCTCAGCCGCTCCTCCAAAGCCGCGCCTAAGTAATTGACTCGATTGGTGGTGCGGAAGGGGGGACTCGAACCCCCACGACCTTGCGGCCACAAGCTCCTGAGGCTTGCGCGTCTGCCAATTCCGCCACTTCCGCGTGGACTAGAACGTTCAATTATACCCAAACCGCCAGTGACGCATTACTGCTCGCGAGCGAAGTTTGCGAGGATCGCGACGAAGACACAACGACTTCCAGTAACAAGGCCTCGGCCTTGCCGCTCGCGGCTTCCGTCTGCCGTGCGACAATCTGCCGATCCCGCTCCGGAGGACGGAAATGCGCACTCTGAAAGTCTTCGCTCTTTGCATCGCCGTGTTGGTGACGACCCTGGCCGCCCAGGACCAATGGGGGCGCCAGGTCACTGTCCCGAACAAGGTCGCGTTCAAGGCGGTGAGCTTCCAGCTCGAGGACGTGCGCCTGCTCGACGGACCGTTCAAAGACGCAATGGTGCGCGATCAGAACTACCTGCTGAGCCTCGAGCCCGATCGCATGCTGCACATGTTCCGCGTCACGGCGGGGTTGCCGTCGACCGCCGAGCCACTTGGCGGGTGGGAGAGCCCGACGACGGAGCTGCGCGGACATTCGATGGGGCACTACTTGTCGGCGGTCGCGATCATGTACGCGAGCACCGGCGACGCGCGCTTCAAGCAGCGCGGCGACCTGCTCGTCGCCGAGCTCGCGAAGGTGCAAACGGCCGAGTCAACCAAGTTTCATCCCGGATATCTCTCTGCGTTTCCTGAAGAGTTCTTCGATCGTCTCGACGCGCGCACGCAAGTGTGGGCGCCGTGGTACACGATTCACAAGATCATGGCCGGCCTGCTCGACATGTACCAAGAAGCGCACAACGATCAGGCGCTGGATGTCTTGAAGAAGCAGGCGAGCTGGGTGCGGTTCCGCGTCGATCGATTGACCGAAGCGCAACAGCAGGCGGATCTGCGAACGGAGTTCGGCGGGATGGGCGAGGTGCTCGCGAATCTCTACGGCGTCACCGGCGACGCCGAGTGGCTGCGCGTTGCGAAGAAGTTCGACGACAAGATGATGTTCGATCCCCTCGCGGAGAACAACGATCCGCTTGTTGACGCGAACGGCCGCGGCGTGCACGGCAACACGCAGATCCCGAAGATGATCGCCTCGGCGCGTGAGTACGAGCTCACCGCCGATCCGCACTACAAGGCCATCGCCACCAACTTCTGGCACATCGTCGCCGAGAAGCGATCGTTCGTGATTGGCGGCGACACCGACGGCGAGAGCTTCTTTCCGGTCGACACGTTCGATCAGCACCTGGGACTCTCGAGCGCGGAGACGTGCAACACGTACAACATGCTGAAGCTCACGCGACATCTGTTCTCGTGGGAGCCGACGGCGGAGACGATGGATTTTTACGAGCGCGCCCTCTTCAATCAGATCTTGCCGTCGCAAGATCCGAAGACCGGTGGCGTCATCTACTACACTCCGCTTCGTCCGGGCGCGTTCAAAGTGTTCTCCTCGCCAACCGATTCCTTCTGGTGCTGCGTCGGCACGGGCATGGAAAATCACGCGAAGTACAACGACACGATCTACTTTCATGACGACTCGTCGCTGTACCTCAATCTCTTCATTCCGTCCGAGCTCAACTGGAAAGAAAAAGGCCTGACCGTTCGACAGGAGACGAAGTTCCCGAACGAGGACACCACCAAGCTGACAATGACGGTGGTGAGGCCGGTGAAGCTGGCGCTGAAGGTGCGGTATCCCGCCTGGTCGTCGGGCATGACCGTGACGGTGGATGGCCGGCGCGTGATGATCGGTGCACAGCCCGGGTCGTACATGACGATCGAGCGCGAGTGGCAGACGGGCGACGTCGTGACGATTACGACGCCGATGTCGCTCCACGTCGAGCCGTTGCCGAACTCGAAGATCTATCAAGCGTTCATGTACGGGCCGGTCGTGCTCGCGGGCGACCTCGGTACCTCGGGCATGGAAGGCGCGAATCGCTACTCGCCGAATGTGCCCGCGGCCGCGCTCGTGCCGCCCGCCGCGCACGTGGAGATCCCGGTGTTCGTCAGCGCCGATCTCAAGCAGGACCTGGCGAAGATCAAGCCCGTCGCGGGCAAACCGCTGACGTTTTCGGCGCCGACGGGTCTGTCCGAGCCGACGTCCGTCACGCTCGTGCCGTTCTACACGCTGTTCGAGCCGCGGTACACCATTTACTGGAAGGTTTACCAACCGACGGAATGGGCAGCGATGACTAAGGCCGCGAACGACGCGGCCGCGCAGCGGAAGGCCATCGAGAGCAGGACGATCGACTTCGTCGACGTGGGCAGCGATGCCAGCGAGAGCGCGCACGCATTTTCAAGTCAGAGCCTCGGTCGCGGGCGCGGTGGCAACAACGGCGTGCCGCCTGCCCCGGGCCCCGCGAGCGCCACGCAGCTCGACGGCCGTCGGGGCCGCGAAGCGCGCGGCGGCTTCATTAGCTACAGGCTGAAAGTCACACCCGATACGCCGGCGGCTCTCGTCGTGACGTATCGTCTCGAGGGCGCGTTCCCGCGCAACTTCGACGTCCTCGTCGACGGCACGAAGATCGCGACCGAATCGCTGACGGCGCCGACTGCCACATTCTTCGATAAGGACTACGAGCTGCCGGCGACACTGACGAAAGGGAAGGCGCAGGTGACCGTGCGGTTCGAAACGCCTGCCGCGCCGGCGCCAGCGTTGGATGCCTCCGCTGCCGGAGCGGGACGCGGTGGACGCGGTGGCGCGCAGGTCGCGACGACGGCCGCGATCTTCGACGTGAGGATAGTTAAGAAATGAGGCAATGGGGCAATGAGGCAATGAGGGAGACCCTGATGATTCGCCGACGAGTCGCCGTTTGCTCTTCAGCGCTGTTCGCTGCCATCGTCGCTGGCACCAGCGTTGTACCGCGCGCCGAGATCTCTCAGGCCGCGCAGCTCGAGAAGGACTACCCGGTTCAGCCCGTGCCGTTCACGTCGGTGCATCTCAACGACGACTTTTGGGCGCCGAAGATCGAGACCAATCGCACGGCGACGATCCCCGCGGCGTTCGAACAGTGCGAGCTGACGGGCCGCGTCGATAACTTCATCCGCGCGGCGACAGTGCTCCGCGGCGAGCCGCTCGCGAACACGAAGGCGCCCGGCTATCCCTTCGATGACACCGATCTGTATAAAGTGATCGAAGGCGCGTCCTACGCGCTCGCGGTGCATCCGGATCCGAAGCTCGACGCCTACGTTGACGGCCTGATCGCGACAATCGCCGCCGCGCAAGAGAAAGACGGTTACCTCTACACCACGCGTACGATCAATCCCGCCGCGCCGCATCCGTGGGCCGGCACCGAGCGATGGCAGCTCGAGAAAGTCGACAGCCACGAGCTCTACGACATGGGCCATCTCTTCGAGTCGGCGACCGCGCATTACTGGGCGACGGGCAAGCGCACGTTCCTCGACGTCGCGATCAAAGCCGCGGATCTGCTCGTGGCGACGTTCGGTCCCGGCAAGAAGGCGATCTGGCCGGGACACGAGATCACCGAGATGGGACTCGTGCGGATGTATCGCGCGACGGACAACGTCCAGTATCTGAATCTCGCGAAGTTCCTGCTCGACGTCCGCGGACCCGACGGCGATCGCGGCGCCGGACGCACCTACAATCAGTCCCAGGCGCCGCCGATCGAGCAGACAGAAGCGGTCGGCCACGCCGTGCGCGCGGCCTATATGTATTCGGGCATGGCGGACGTCGCGGCGCTCACGGGCGATACGAACTATCTCAAGGCCGTCGACGCGATCTGGGACGACGTCGTCAACAAGAAGCTCTACATCACGGGCGGCATCGGCGCCAGCGGCGCCGGCGAGGCGTTCGGCGGGCCGTACGTCCTGCCGAACATGACGGCGTACTGCGAGACGTGCGCGGCCGTGGGCAACGATTTCTGGAACGAGCGGCTGTTTCTGCTCCACGCCGACGCGAAGTACGTCGACGTGATGGAGCGCACGCTCTACAACGGGCTAATCTCCGGCGTGTCGCTCGACGGTACGAAGTTCTTCTATCCCAATCCGCTCGAATCGAAGGGCCAGCATGCGCGGCAGGCGTGGTTTGGCGTCGCGTGCTGCCCGGGCAACATCACCCGCTTCATGGCGTCGGTCCCCGGCTACGTCTACGCGAAGCAGGGCCAGACGATTTTCGTGAATCTCTACGCCGGCGGTTCCGCGGACGTGGTGCTTGGCGATGGTCGCAAGGTCACGCTGACGCAGGTGACGAAGTATCCGTGGGACGGGGCCGTGAAGATGACCGTGTCGCCGGCCGCGCGCGGCGCGTTCACGATCAACGTGCGCATTCCCGGCTGGGCGCGGAACGAGCCAGTGCCGGGCGATCTCTATCGCTACCTCGACTCGTCCTCAGCGCAGCCGACAATCAAGGTCAACGGCCAGGCCGTCCCGATGAGGGTCGTCAAGGGCTACGTCTCGATCGCGCGAGCCTGGCAAGCGGGTGACGTCATCGATCTCAATCTCCCGATGCCTGTTCGCCGCGTGGTCGCGAATGATCAAGTTGAGGCCGATCGCGGACGCGTGGCGATTCAGCGCGGACCGATCGTGTACGCCGCCGAATGGCCGGACAATCCCGACGGTCACGTCAGAAATCTCGTCGTCGCCGACGCAGCGCCGCTCGCGCCCGACTTCCGTCCGGCGCTCCTCAACGGCGTCGAGGTCGTCACGGGGACGTCGACGTCGCTGTCGTACGACGCGGCGGGCAAAGTCGTCTCCAAGACGCAGCCGTTTCTGGCGATTCCGTACTATGCGTGGGCGAATCGCGGCAAAGGCGAAATGATGGTGTGGCTGCCGCGCAACGATGGGAGCGCTGCACCGCGCCCGTGGCCGACGCTCGCGATGAGCAGCAAGGTGTCGGTTTCGCACACGAGCCATCTGAGCGAGACGATGGTGAACGACGGCGAGGAGCCAACTCGATCGTCTGCCGGCGGATCGTCATTCGATTGGTGGCCGACCAAGGGCGCGACCGAGTGGTTGCAGTACGACTTTCCCAGAGCGACCTCCGTGTCGGAAGTCCAGGTCTACTGGTTCGACGACACCGGCCGCGGGGAAGTCCGCGTCCCCGCATCGTGGCGGATTCTTTACAAAGATGGCGATCAGTGGAAGCCGGTGCAGGCCACCGGCGCGTTCGGCGTCGAGCTCAACAAGTACAACGTCGTCGCGTTCGCGCCTGTGACAACCGTAGCGCTCCGGCTCGAGGTGACGATGCAGCAGGGCTGGTCGGCGGGCGTGCAGGAGTGGAAGGTCAAGTAGGCGCGTGACGCCGTGAGCGGGCCTGGCGTTCTCCTTGTGACCGGCGGCAGTCGCGGCATCGGCGCCGCGACGGCGAAGCTCGCCGCCGAGCGCGGCTTCGCCGTGTGCGTGAGTTACGAGCGCGACGGTGATGCCGCGAAGGCTGTCGTCACGTCGATCACCGCCGGCGGCGGACGGGCGATGGCGGTGCGCGCCGACGTCTCGGCGGACGCCGACGTCGTTCGCCTCTTTCACGAGAGCGATGCCCATCTCGGTCCGCTCACGGCGCTCGTCAACAACGCCGGGATCGTCGAGCCGCAGAGCCGGCTCGAGATCATGACGGCCGAGCGCATCAGCCGAATGTTCGCCGTGAACGTCGTCGGATCGATGCTGTGCGCGAGAGAAGCGGTGCGGCGGATGTCGACGCGCCACGGCGGCAAGGGCGGCGGCATCGTCAACGTGTCGTCGATCGCGGCGCGGCTCGGATCGGCAGGCGAATACGTCGACTATGCGGCCTCCAAAGGCGCGATCGATACGTTCACGATCGGCCTCGCGCGCGAGGTGGCCGCCGACGGCATTCGCGTCAATGCCGTCAGGCCGGGATTTACCTACACGGAGATTCACGCGCGCGGCGGCGAGCCCGGCCGCGTCGATCGGCTCGGCCCGACCGTGCCGCTCGGACGCGGCGCGCAGCCGGTCGAAATCGCCCGCGCGATCCTCTGGCTGCTGTCCGACGACGCCTCATACACGACGGGCGCGATTCTGGACGTTGGGGGAGGGAAGTAAGAAGCAGGCATGAAGGACGTGAAGGAAATGAAGGACATGAAGGGTAAGAATCTCGCAGGCGTCGATCCGAACGCCCGGCGAAGCCGGGCCGCCTGCGGCGGCCAATCGGATCGACGCGAGACGCTGCTCGCCTTCATGAGCTTCAAGACCTTCATGACCTTCTTGTTGACCTTTCCGCCGTTCGTCCTGACGTCGGCCATTGGACTACGATGACGCTCATGCGGATCGTTTGCCTCGCCACTTGTGTCCTGCCCGCTTTGTCTCTCGTGGCGTCCTGCGTCGCGCACGCGCCCGGCAGCGCTCGCATTGACCTGCGGACTTTTCTCGACGAGGACTGGACGTACTGGATGACCCAGTACCCCGAGCTCGCGACTCAGGTCGGCTACCCCGGCCAGAACGCACGGTGGACGGACTACTCGGAGGGCGCGATTGCCGCGCGCAATGAGCATCTGCGGCGAAGCGTTGCGCAGCTGCAGGCCATCAGCCGCACTGGTCTCGAGCCGTCCGACCGGCTCGACTACGACTTGTATCTCGAGATGCTGACGACGGCGGTGAAGGGCCTGGATTTCGGCAACGACGCGCTGCCGATTCGCGGCGTGATTCCGCACAACCTGTACATGCCGGTCAATCAGCTCGAGGGCGTGCTGCAGGACATCCCGCGGGCGATCGCGATGATGCCGGCCACGAACGTCGCCGACTACGAAGACATCGTCAAGCGACTGAACGCGGTGCCAGATCTGGTGACGCAGACGATCGCGTTGATGAAGAAGGGCGTCGAGAAGCAGCTCACGCCGCCGGCGATCGCGCTGCGGGACGTGGCCGATCAAGCGTCGGCGCAGGTCGTGTCCGATCCGATGTCGAGCCCGCTCCTGGCGGCGTTCCACGCGTTTCCGGCGGCGGTCGGCGACGCCGATCGCGCGCGGCTCGCGCAGGCGGCGGTCGCGGCGTACAACGAACACATCGCGCCGCTTTTCAAGGTGTTTCACGAGTTTCTCGTGAAGGACTATCTGCCCGCGTGCCGGCAGACGACCGCGGTCGATGCCATGCCGAACGGCGCGGCGATGTACGAGTACAACGTCCGCTGGCACACCACGACCGACAAGACTGCCAAGGACATCCATGAGATCGGGTTGTCCGAAGTGAAGCGCATCCGCGGTGAGATGGACGCGGTGATGGCACGCGCGGGCTTCAAGGGCAGCTTCGATCAATTCAAGACATTTCTTCGCACGAACCCGCAGTTCTTCTTCAAGGACGCCGCGTCGCTCGTGTCGGCGTACCGCGACGTGGCGAAGCGCGCCGACCCGCAGCTGGCGCATCTCTTCCGCACGCTGCCGCGCACGCCGTACGGTGTGCTGCCGGTGCCGGACGCGATCGCGCCGTCGCAGACGACGGGATATTACGATCAAGGCGCACTCTCGGCCGGCCGGCCCGGGACGTTCTTCGCAAACACGTACAAGCTCGACTCCCGGCCGAAGTGGGAGATGGAGGCCCTGACGCTCCACGAGGCGGTGCCCGGCCATCACCTGCAGATTGCGCTCGCGCAGGAGCTGGAGAACCTGCCGGAGTTCCGCAAGAACACGAGCTACACCGCGTTCGTCGAGGGGTGGGGCGTGTACTCGGAGAGCCTCGGCGAAGAGATGGGCTTCTATCAGGATCCGTACTCGAAGTTCGGCCAGCTGACGTACGAGATGTGGCGCGCCGCGCGGCTCGTGGTCGACACCGGGTTGCACTCGATGGGGTGGACGCGGCAGCAAGCGATCGATTACTTCGTCGCCAACACGCCGAAGACCGCGCAGGACATCACCGTCGAGGTCGATCGCTACATCGTGTGGCCGGGCCAGGCGCTGGGCTACAAGATCGGGCAGCTCAAGATTCGCGAGTTGCGCACCAAAGCCGAGCAGGAGCTCGGCCCGAAGTTCGACGTGCGCGCGTTTCATGACGTGGTGCTGAGCCAGGGCGCGATTCCGCTCGATGTGCTCGAAGAGCGCGTCGCCGAGTGGATCGCCGGGCGGAAGAAGGGGTAGGTCGGGCCGCGCCGTCGCTCGGCGCGTCCGGTTGATTATATAGAACGTTCTAGATAGACTCTTGACGTGCCCCGCCGCGACCCGCCCGCCGTCTCTTCCCGAGATCGCCTCCTGCTTGCGACCGAAGCCTTGCTCCGCGAGGGCGGACTCGCCGCCGCCGGCATCCAGCAAATCGCCGCCCGCGGGCACGCGCCGATTGGCTCGGTGTATCACCATTTCCCAGGCGGCAAGAGCCAGCTCGCGCTCGAAGCGCTTGAGATTCATGGGGAGCGCGCGCGCAGGCTGCTCGACGCGATGTTCGATCGCGATCAGCCAGTGGCCCTGCGCGTCCGCACGCTGTTCAACACGGCGGCGCAGGAGTTCGATCGGTCCGGGCGCGACCGCGGTTGTGCCATCGGCGCCGTGACGCTGGATCTGGGCGCGACCGATGACTCGCTGCGAGCGTCGTGCGACGCGGCCTTTCGCAGGTGGATCGAAACCGTCGCCGACTCCTTGCCATGGCCCGATCGCCGGGCACGAGAGTCATTTGCCGAAATGGTCGTCACGACGCTCGAGGGCGCGTTCGTGCTCAGCCGCGCTCGGCGCAGCGGCGCGCCGTTCATCACCGCCGGCGAGTGGCTCGCCACCGCCGCGGACGCCTGCTCATCCGGCCCAAACAGAAAGACGAGGAGACCTCATGACTGAACCGATCATCTCGCGCGCGTCAGCCCTCATCGCCGCGCCTGTCGCCAAAGTGTGGGACGCGTTCGTCACGCCCGCGCAGATCAAGCAATACATGTTCGGCACCAACGTGACGTCGTCATGGAAGCCAGGCACTCCCATTCAGTGGCAAGGCGAGTGGCAGGGCCGCGCCTATGTCGACAAGGGCACGATTCTCGACTTTCAGCCGCCGCGGCTGCTGCGGTACACCCATTTCAGTCCCCTGATGGGTCTGCCCGATGCGCCGGAGAACTATCACACGGTGACCATCCGTCTGTCCGAGGACGGATCCAAGACGCGAGTCTCACTCGAGCAGGACAACAATCCGACGGAAGACGCGCGTCAGCACAACGAGCAAGGCTGGAAGATGATGCTCGACGGACTCAAGAAGCTGCTGGAGCGGCACGCGGGTTGATATAGTCAGCGAGATGCGTACCCTCGTCGTCGTCGCGTGCATGGCGCTCTTCGTGGCGGGCTGCAGCTCGCCGTCAGGCAATCCGAAAGTCCCGGCCGGCGCGAAGAGCTCCGGCGGCATGCACGCGGTGATCGAGACGAGCGCGGGGCCGATCGAGATCGAGCTGCTCGCGAGCGACGCGCCAAAGGCGGTCGAGAACTTCCGGCTGCTCGCCGAGTATCACTACTACGACGGGACGACGTTTCATCGCATCCTGAAGGGCTTCATGATTCAGGGCGGCGATCCCAACGGCGATGGCACCGGCGGCGAGAGCGCGTGGGGCGGCGAGTTCGAGGACGAGATCAATCCGAACTCGGCGCTCTATCAAGCTGGATACCGCCGCGGCGTGCTGGCGATGGCCAACCATGGAGCGAACACCAACGGCAGCCAGTTCTTCATCATGCACGCCGACTACGAGCTGCCGCCCAACTACGTGATCTTCGGGCGCGTCACCAAAGGCCTCGACGTCGTCGACGCTCTGGCCGAGACGCCGACGACGATGGGTGACGACCGACAAGCGAGCAAGCCCATCACACCGCCGACCATCAAGACGATCAAGATCCAGCCCTAGATTATTTTCGGCGTGTGAGCCAGATCACGAAGCCGCTTACCAATTGAGCAACGACCGCGAGGCTCATGAACGACACGACGGTCTTGCTCGGCAGTCCGAACACGTCGCCGGTGTGAATCGCGCGGTTGAGCGTCACCAGGCGCGTGCCGGCTGGCGCTGATCGCGACCCTTCTGCGGCGAGCACCGCACCCGTGTACGGATCGACCATCACGCGACTGCGGCCGCCGGGCGTCAGATCCTCGGGGTAGCGCAATGCGATCGAGTAGACGCCCGTGGGTCCGGGCACGTTCGTTGAGGTCGGTGCGGCGCCGGGGAGCGCGCGTCGCGCGGCCGCAATCGCATCGTCAGCCGAGATCATCGTCCGGCCGTTCGCGGCGGTGTGCAGCGGCGGCGACTGCCCGTAGACAAGCTGCGGCTTCGAGTCCGTCAGGCGGTAGGCGAGCGGCACCAGCTTGTCATCGAAGCCAATAAAGACTCCGGTCAGAGACAACAGCAGCAAGAACGCCAGCGAGACGATGCCGATCAGATTGTGGAGGTCGAACCACGTCTGATACGTGCTGCCGCCGCGACGAATACTCAGCCGTTTGAGTGGCCACCACAAGTACAGTCCCGATATCGTGAGCGCCGCCAGCGCGACGCCAGACCAGGTCATGATCGTCTTGCCACGATCGTGCTCGTCGCGCCACAAGAGCCGCAGGTGCAGTTGGTGCACGCGGCTGAGAAAGTCCGGGCCGTTTGGAAGCACGCCCAGCACTTCGCCCGTGTATTGATTCACGTAGGCGACTCGGCCGCGCAGATTCACCTGATACGACAGATTGGGCGAGACAGACAGTCCGTACCCCGTGATCGGTGCGTCCGGCGACACGCGTTTCGCCGCGTCGGCAAGTGTCGCGAGCGGCAGCGGCGCACCGGATGGCGTCACGTACGAGAGATGAGGATGCATCAGGTGCCAGAGCTCGGGCTCGAACGCCATGATGCTGCCCGTCACGCCAAGAATGAGCACGAAGACGCCGGCGATCGACGCGATGATCAGATGCAACTGCAGGATGCGCCGGCGCACAGATCCTACAGTCTGACGACGACGCTGAACCCCTTGCTGAGCGCCTGCGGTCCGAGCTTGACGTGAATCACGCCGCGGCGATCGGACGCGTCGAAGTACCAACCTTCTTTCGCGGCACTGAAGTCGGCCTTCAGCTTGTCGAGTGCCTGACGGCCCTGGCCGGTTGTTGGGATCTCGGCGATCGCGCGGCCTCCAACGGTGATCGTCGCGGGCTTCCTCGGCGTGTGTACCTCGAGGACGTACGAACGGCTGCCAGGCATGCCGTCGTACTGCCCAGCGGCGGGTGAGACGTCCACTTTGATCGTGTCGCCGGCGGCATCTGGCGTCGCCGGGGCGTCGACATCAATCGTCGTCCGCGCAAACGCGCCTGCGCGGTACTTCAGCGTGCTGCCGTCGTCCTCGTAGAGCGAGAACGACGTCTTGCCGGACGGATAGAGATCGAGCGTGACCGGATCGGCAGGCTTCTGTCCGTCGTACAGCATCTCCGGATACATCGGGATAATCGCACCCGCCTTCACGAAGAGCGGCAGCTTTTCAAGCGGCGCGGCGTAGCCATTGAGCGTCGTCGGGCCGTTGAGCTCGGTGCCGTCCCAATAATCGATCCACTTGCCGGCCGGCAGGTAGATGTCGTCGCGGATCGGCGCGTCCTGGAACACGGGCGCGACGAGGAGCCATTCGCCCGACATGAATTGATACTGCGTGCGCTTCGACCACGTCGTGGGATCGTTCGGGAACTCGAGGACCATCGCGCGCGCGGTCGGGACGCCGGTGTCATATGCCTCGCGCGAGTAGGTGTAGAGATACGGCGTGAGGCGCTGCTTGAGCTCGAGATACTTGCGGTTGATCGACGTGTAGGGCTCGCCGAAGATCCACGGCTGCTTCATGTTGTTGGTCTGTTTCGACCAGCCGCTGATGATCATCCACGCGGGCGTGAGCGCCTTCCACTGCAGGTCGCGGACTTGCGTCTGGGCGCTGCCGCCGAAAATGCCGTCGACGTCGCCGGTGGCCGCGTTGTAGCCGGACAGGCCCGCGCCGATCACGGTGGGAATGTGAAAGCGGATGTATTCCCAGTTGCCGGACTGGTCGCCAGACCAGATCGTCGCGTATCGCTGGCCGCCGGCCCAAGCGCAGGTCGTCCACACGAAGCCGCGCGCGTCGGCATTCTTCTCGATGCCCTCGTACGCGTCGCGCATCCCGTTGAGGGCGAACTGGTAGCCGCGGCCGATCCACGCGACGTCGAGCTTCATCACGCGCGATCCGTAGTCAC
Organism: uncultured Solibacteraceae bacterium; assembly: GCA_964419785.1. Taxonomy (GTDB): domain Bacteria; phylum Acidobacteriota; class Vicinamibacteria; order Vicinamibacterales; family SCN-69-37; genus DATEGZ01. Next base: position 13,269 of record CAYQRM010000238.1, read on the forward strand.
GCACCTCGGTGGCGATCCGCGCCAGGCCGTTCTCGGTCCAGAGGCCGGTCTTGAAGCCGAGCGGCGCGAGTGCCTGGATCGTCTGCGGCAAGTCGGTGTAGCCGCAGCCGTAGCCGTCGTTCGGCATGATCCACGCGCCGGGCATGTCGTTGTCGCGATACTTCTGCGCGACACGCGCGACGACGTCGATGGTCTTGCCGGTCTTGTTGTAGCAATCGGAATCGCCGAAGCCGAGCCCCCAGCGCGGCATCATGAACGGCCGCCCCGTCACCTGCGTGTACAGATCGAGGATGTGCTTCAGCGACGGGCCGTAGAAGTAGTACGCGTCGAAGCGCGATTCGTCGTGCGAGAGCGCGAGCGGCGACAGGAAATCGTACCGCCCCGGCGACATCGTGTTGCGAAACACGCCGTATCCGGCCGTGCTCATGTAGAACGGCGCGGGATTGGGCGTGGCGCCGTCGTTCCAGCCGCGCGTGTTCAATCGAATGTTCACCGACGTGTCACGATGCGAGAAATAGCCGTTCTGCATTCCGCCGCCGTAGAAGTTCTCGTTGTCGCCGCGCTTGAGCGTCTGAATCGTCGACGGCCCGTAAGTGAGCGGCTTCGTTTCCTGCCAGATCACGCTCGTGTTCGTCTTGTCGAACAGCGCGAAACGCAACGGCCGTTTGTAGACGCGAAGGACGAGGGCGTGGCTCTCGACGCGGTAGTAATCGCCCGCGTCGCGCGACGTGACGGCGATCGGCGCGCCCTGCCACACGACCATTTGTGCGTCGGTGGCCGTTGGCTGGGCCTCAGTGAACTGACCGTCAGGTCCGAGCCAGAGGCGGAACAGATCGTCGCGATAGAAGACGATACGAACCTGGTCCGGGCCCGCGCTCGCCGTCGCGACGTTGTCCTTCGACTCGAACGCCGTGAGATCGCCGAGCGTGATGCTGCGGGGCCGCGGCTGTTGCGCCGCGCCGCCGGCGCGGCCCTGGCCTTGCGGAGCCGCGACGAGCGTCGCGCCGACGAATCCTGCGGCGAGCAAAACAGACGCGCGCTTCAACACACGCATTTGATCTCCGTCAGTTCACCTGCGCGATGCACTCGACCTCGACGTGCGCGTTGAGCGCCAGTCCGTTTGCGCCAAACGCCGCGCGCGCCGGCTTCGGGCCCGGAAAGTACGTCGCGTAGATCTCGTTGAACTTCGGCCAGTCCTTCATGTCCGCCAGCATGACCGTGCACTTGACCACGCGGGTCATGGACGAGCCGCCGCGCTCGACAATGGCCTTGATGTTGTCGAGCGCCTGATGGGCCTCAGGCTCGAGGCCACCGGGTACGAGTACCGGCGCGCCATCTTGCACTTTCGATCCGATTTGCCCGGACACGAACAGTAGATTGCCAGTGCGCACCGCCGAAGAGAACGGGTACGGCCAGGGCTCAGTCATGTTGATGAACTGCGGGCCCTGACGCGCGGGAATGGTTTGCGGAGCCGCGGTCGTGGCGCCCCAGGACGCGAGTACGGCCAATGTGAGTACTACGCCTGTACCTTTTGACAGGGTTGTCATAGGCGCCGAGGATAGCACGCGTTCTCGGCTATACTGGATGCCTCCGCGCCTGCAGAAAGACCGCTAGCGCTTCGCCTTGTTCGCCGCAACAACCTCTGATAGCAGGTTGATTGATAGATTGAGCGCCGACGTCTTGCTACGTCGGTGCCGGAAGTGTGTGGATTTGTTATGCCGATTTTGCACGAATGGAATGCGCCCAACGGTGTTCTGCGTACGGTGCTGATTGGGCCGGTAGGATTCGATGAGATCTACAGACACCTCGATGAGGTCGCGGAAGCGGGCGCGTTCCCGCGCCCGGAGCTCATCGACGCGCGCGGCACCGAGGGACCGCCGCCGACGTTTGCCGAGCTGCGCCGCCTCGCGGCGCGAGCGCGCGATCTGATGGGCGGCGCCAAACCCGGCCCTCGCGCCATCGTGATCGAGTCGAGCCCGCTGAACAACCTCGCCGTCGAGCTGTTCTGCGTGTTCATGTCGGGCCCGATGAACATCGACTTCTTCACGAGCGAGGCCGAAGCCCGCCGCTGGCTGCGCGATCGACTGCAAGGCGTCGCGACTGACCGCGCCGACCGGCGCGACGACGACACCAACAAGCTCTTCGCCTGACGATCCTCGCCGAACCGGAGTAGACTGGCGCGCCGCCAATCGCGGCCGGCCATGATGCGATCCGGATTCGTGCGATGGCTCGTCGCGCTCGGCGCGACGCTGGTCGTCCGACAGACGGCCCCGCCGGCGCCCGCGCTCAACCTGATGCCGATGCCGGCGGCGGTCCGGCTCGGCGGCGGGCGCGTGCCCATTGACGCGCACGCAAGCGTGGCGTTGACGGGCATCGCCGACGATCGGCTCCGCGCGGCCGTCGGGCGCGCCATCGTCCGGCTCCAGGGGCGCGCGGGCTTCGTGCTCTCGCGCGACATTTCCACCGATCCCTCGACGGCCACGCTCATCGTCAAGTGCGAGACGCCGGGATTGGCGATGCCCGCGCTCGGCGAGGACGAATCGTACACGCTCGTCGCCGATCGCCAGGTCACGCTCGCCGCGCACACCGTCGCCGGCGCGATGCGCGGCCTCGAAACGTTCCTGCAGCTCGTGTCGGGCGACCGCGACGGCTTCTTCATTCCCGGCGTCAGCATCGACGATCGCCCGCGTTTCCCGTGGCGCGGTCTGCTCATCGACGTCGCGAGACACTTCGAGCCGGTGGAGGTGATCGAGCGCGAGCTCGACGCAATGGCGGCCGTCAAGCTCAACGTTCTTCACTGGCATCTGACCGACGACCAGGGCTTCCGAGTCGAGAGCAAGAAGTACCCGAAACTGCAACAACTCGGATCGGATGGGCAGTTCTACACGCAGGAGCAGCTGCGCCAGGTCGTCGAGTACGCGCGCATGCGCGCGATTCGCGTGGTGCCGGAGTTCGACATGCCCGGCCACGTCATGGCGTGGCTCGTCGCGTATCCGGAGCTCGCGAGCTCGCCGGGACCGTTCACGCTGCCGCACAAGGCGGGCGTGTTCGACGGCGTTTTCGATCCTTCGCGCTCGGCGACGTACAAGTTCATCGACACCTTCGTCGGTGAGATATCGAAGATCTTTCCTGACGCGTACTGGCACGTCGGCGGCGACGAGAACAATGGCAAGGCGTGGCAGGCGAGCCCGGCCATCCAGGAATTCATGCGCAAGCGCAACATCAAGGACGCGCCGGCGCTCCAGACGTACTTCAATCAACAGCTCGTCGGCATCCTGCGCAAGCACGGCAAGCGGATGATGGGCTGGGACGAGATTCTGCAGCCAGGTTTGCCTAAGGAGGCCGTGATCCAGTCGTGGCGCGGTCAAAAATCGCTCGTCGACGCCGCGAAGCAAGGCTACGACGGCGTGCTCTCCGCCGGGTACTACATCGATCTCCTGAACACCGCGGCGTCGCACTACGTCGTCGATCCGCTACCGGCGTCGAGCGATCTGTCGACGACCGACGCGGCGCACATCCTCGGCGGCGAGGCGACGATGTGGGGCGAGTGGGTCGGCCCGGAGACGCTGGATTCGCGGATGTGGCCGCGCACGGCGGCGATCGCCGAGCGGTTCTGGTCGCCACGCGAGATCGCGAGCGTCGACGACATGTATCGGAGACTCGGCGTCGTGAGCGTCCAGCTCGAGGAGCTGGGTCTCACGCATTTGCGCAACGGCGACGTGCTCCTGCGGCGGCTGACCGGCGGCGCCGATATCGCTCCGCTCAAGGTGCTGGCGGATGTCGTCGAGCCGGTAAAGGGATATCAACGCGGCGGCCAGCAGCCGGCGATGACGACGCTCGGACCGCTCACGCATCTCGTGGACGCCGTGAGCGCAGACAGCATCGGCGCGCGGCAGATCAGCGCCCTGGTCGATACGCTGCTGTCTGACGCGCCGCAGTTCGCGCGCGGCCGCGACGCGCTCGTTGCGAAGTTCTCGTCGTGGCGCGAGGGTCACGCGCCGCTGGTACAGCTGGCGGATAGCGCCCCCGCGCTCAGGGAACTCACGCCGCTCGCCGACGACCTGGCGCAAATGAGCGCGATCGGGCAGGATGCGATCGACTGCCTCGCGCGCGGGATCGTGCCCGATGCGGCGTGGCGCGACGCCCGGCTGGCGACGCTCGCGCAAGCGGCGCGGCCGAAAGCGGCGCTCGAGTTCCCGTTCATGAGCGCGATGCGCGAGCTCGTCATCGGGGCCGCCGAACAGGCGCAGCTTCAGACCTTGACGCCCGCCGACTGGCGGGCGAGAGTGAGGAGTCTGGCGAATCCGCCTCGCCGAGGACGAGAGTAATGTCCAGATTGCCCGCGATCTTCTTCGGCCACGGCAATCCGATGAACGCACTGCTCGACAACGCGTACACCAAAGCGTGGGCAGCAGCGGGCGCGGCGGTGCCGAAGCCGCGGGCGATTCTTTGCATCTCCGCGCACTGGTTCGTGCCCGAGACGGGCGTGACGATCTCGACCGCGCCCCGTACGATTCACGACTTCGGCGGCTTTCCGCGCGCGCTCTACGAGGTCGCGTACCCGGCGCCCGGCGATCCCGAACTTGCGCGCCGCGTTCAGCAGATGCTGGCGCCCTTGCCCGTCACGCTCGACGATCGCTGGGGCCTCGATCACGGCGCATGGTCCGTCCTGAAGCACGTCTACCCGCGCGCCGACGTGCCGATCGTGCAACTCAGCATCGACGAGCGCGAACCCGCGTCGTTTCACTTCGAAGTCGGCAAGCGCCTGGCCTCGCTCCGCGACGAGGGCGTGCTCATCGTCGGCAGCGGCAACCTGGTGCACAACCTGCACGCGTTCGCCTGGGGCAAGCACAACGTCGAGCCGTTCGATTGGGCACTGCGCTTTGAGCAACGTGCGCGCGAAATGCTGACGGCTGACGAGCAGCAGCCACTCATCGACTATGAAAGACTCGGACGGGATGCGCTCCTCTCGATCCCGACGCCCGATCACTACTTGCCGCTGCTGTACGTAGTCGGCACGCGTCAGCGCGACGATCGGATTAGTTTTCCGGTGGAGGGTGTCGACGGGGGATCGGTGTCGATGCTCGCGGTCCAAGTGGGATAGGGTTCCAGGCAGAGGGCCAAGGGGTTCCAATGGGTTCCAGAAGGTTCCTGTTGAAGGTGATCGCGACGTGCGCCCTCGGCACTGCCGTCCTCGCGCAGTCGCCCGGAACGCCCAAGCCTGAGAATTTCTCGCCGCTCGGGTACTACGATCTTCGCGCCTACGAACAATCGTTTCCGGCCGCGCCTGGCGATCCTCGCGTGCTGCAGGCCTCGGCCGCGCGCTACTGGGTGTTTCAGGGCATCGCCTATCGCGGCATGACCGCCGTCGGTCCGACGTGGACGAGTGTCGGCCCGCTGACAACGATCCAGAATCCCGACAGCGGCAGCACGGTGACCGTGTCGGGTCGCGTCTCCACGCTGGCGATCTCGCCCGACTGCTTCGTGACCGGGCCATGCCGAATGTGGGTGGGCACGGCAGGCGGCGGTGTCTGGCGCACCGACGATGCCATGAACACGACCGACCCCGAGTGGCGATGGGTATCCGCCGGACTCGGCACCAACAGCATCGGCAGCCTCACGCTCGATCCGAATGATCGTTCGAACAACACGATCTTCGTCGGGACGGGCGAGACCAATCAGCCGAACAACTCCGCGGCGGGCACGGGTCTGTATCGGTCGACCGACGGCGGCGATACGTGGACGCGCATTCCGACGATGATCGTCGATCCGACGATCTCACCGGTCGCGATGGATTTCACCTTCACGCGTGGCATCAGCACCGTGGTGATCGAGCCTGGTAATTCGCAGGCGATCTACGTGGCGACCACGAGCGCGACGCTCGGCATGACGGCCGTGCGCGGCGGCCAGACCCAGACGCCAGGATTTCCGCAGCCGCGCGTCGGCCTCTACAAGACGGTGAATGGCGGCGTGACGTGGACGCTCATCTGGGTGCCGCCACTCGATCCGGTGATCCCGCCGAATCCCAACATTGGCGCCGGTGTCGGCGACACGATGTTCGGCGTGCGCCAGGTCAAACTCGATCCGAAGGACCCGCACATCGTCTACGCGACGGCCTGGAACAACGCGATTCATCGGTCGGCGCCCGCGCTCGAGGGAGGAGATGCGACGTTCAAGCCGGTCTTCGCGATCGTCGGGCCCGTGCGTTTTCGTGATCTCGCGATGTTCGACGTGACGACGAAGGACGGGCACACACGCATTTACGCGTACAACGGGACGGACAGCCTCAGCGATCAGGCGCTGTACCGTCTCGACAACGCGGACGTTCCGGCGGCGTCGCTCGTGACCTCGAACGGCGGCGCGCTGGCAAACACGAGCGCGTGGCTCAAGCTCTCATCGAACAACCTGGCGAGCCCGGGCTCGACGAGCCGCACGATCTGCTCGACGCAGTGCTTCTACGATCTGCTGGTGGCGACGCCGGCGGGCCAGCCGGACACGGTCGTCATCGGCGGCGTCCAGAGCCCGGATTTCGGCGAGGCGACGATGCGCTCGACGGACGCGGGCGTGAGCTTTTCCGGCTTTGGCAATGACGCGCAGAATCCGCGCAACACGAGCCACGTGGACGTGCGGGCGATCGTGTTTCACCCGGCCAACGCCAGCATCGCCTTCGTCGGATCGGACGGCGGCGTAGTCCGCAACGACGGCGTGTTCGTCAACAACAGCCGGCTGTGCACGCCGCAATTCTTTGGGACCGTTCCGCCGCAATGCGCCAGCGCGCTCGGCAACGTGCCGCAGCGCTTGTACTTCCTGAATCGCGGGCTGCAGACGATGCAGTTCTACAACGTGTCGCTCGATCCCAACGATCCGGTTCACCGCATGATGGGCGGCCTGCAGGACAACAGCACGATCTGGCTCGATGGGACGACCGCCGCGTCCGTGTGGAAGGAAGTGTTTCCGTTTGGCGACGGCACGTCGGCATCGGGCTTTCACCCGTCGCGCGCCGGCGTGCTGTTCGCGAGCTTTCAGAGCACAAACTTCTTCACGAACTTCCGGAACGGTGTGCTCGCGTCCTGGGTGCGCACGGGCGATCCGATCAACGCGAGCGCTGAGCGGTCGACCATCACGCAGTCGACCGGACGTCAGTTCCTGACGTTCGATCGCGCGCGCCCAGACACGCAGTTCACCGGCTTCCAGCACGTGTGGCGCACGCAGGCGAACGGCGGGCCCCAGGCGTTTCTCGAGCTCAACTGCCGCTTCCAGCAGCCGGTGACCGGCGCGTTCTGCGGCGACTGGGTGCCGCTCGGCGTCGCGTATCCCTTTGCGAGCGGGACCACGCCGGACTCGACGGCGCGCAAGCCTGGAGATCTGACGAGCGATTTCTACGGCAACGACCGTGCCGGCGGATTGATCGTCGCGGCCGAGCGATCGCCCGCCGATTCGGGAACGCTGTGGGCCGCGACCAATTTCGGGCGGATCTTCGTTTCGAAGAACGCCGACGCGGCGGGCAGCCAGGTGACGTTCGCGCGGCTCGACGATAGCTCGACGCCGATGCGATTCATCACCAGGATTGTGGCCGATCCGGCGAATCCCAATGCGGCATTCGTCTCATATTCCGGCTTCAACGCGCTCACGCCGTCGACGCCCGGTCACGTCTTCCGCGTCGTCTACGATCCGGGGATCGAACGCGCGTCGTTCACTATGATGGACTTCGATCTCGGCGATCTGCCAATCAACACGCTGGCCTACGATGACGTGCGCGGCGATTTGTACGCCGCGACGGATTTCGGCCCGCTCGTGCTGCCGCGCGGCGCGTCCAGTTGGCAGGCGGCCGGGCTCGGATTTCCCGAAGCGGTGATGGTGGACTTGAAGATCGCGCCGAATCAGCGCGTCATCGTGGCCGCGACGCACGGGCTCGGCATTTTCTACATGACGCTGCCGTCCGGTTCTCCCGCCGCGGCGGTGCCCCGCAAGTGATCGCCGGTCAGAATCGCTTGAAGACGCCGACGCTCACGAGCACATGCGTTTCGTGTCCGGCGCTGACGGCTTCGAAATTCTGAATCATTGCGCCGCTCAACGTGGACTGACGTCCGGTCGACGCGTTGTTGCTGAATTGAATTGCAGGATTGGTGAATGACTCGATGAAGCCGGGCGGCGTGCCGGTCGTGACTGATGGTTGAGCGTCGAGTAGCAAGCGCGGGCTTTCCCCGCCGACGAGCACGCGCGCATCCACCCGCCATCCCCAGCTCGACGCGTCGTGTCTGATGCCGCCGCCGAAGACGCCGATGAGTGCACTCTGGCGGTCGTAGTGGAGCGTGACGTGATCGGACTCGGCGATCGGCACGCTGCCGAGGATCGACGCGCGGTAATTCACTTGAATCGTCGCGGACGGCAAGTCGCCGGCGCCCGCGAGCACGCCGGCGCCCATCGTGGCGTACGGACTCCAGCTCGAGCTCGGCCGGAGACGCCAGACCAGCGCGCCGGTCGTGGCGATCTCGCGGTTGGTGCCGTTCGTCGTCGAGCTCGAGCCATCGATCGAGACACTGGCAAACGGCCCGGTCGAGAGCAACGCGCTGAGCGCGGCCTTCGTGCTGTCGCGCGTCGCCGACGTCGCCGACACGAGCGCGTCGGGGAGATGCGCCGATCCTGACAGCACGTCGACGCTGAGCTCGAGCGCGAATCGGTCGGACATCGCGCGCCTGACGCGAAACGACACCGCGGCGCCCGTCGAGTCGAGCCCGAGCGCCTGCAGCGCGGAGTCGAGCGGCTGAACGCGCGCGCCGAGGCCAAACGCGGCGTTCACGCTGTTGAGCAGCACCGCGCCGTCTCCGAACATCCACGAGGCAGTCTGCCGGCTGGGGAAGATGGGACTGGACGTCGCGATCGGCGCGCCCGGTGCTGGGAGCGACGTCGATCCCTTCGTCAGAGAGCCCGTGCCGATGCCGGCCGCGCCCTCAATCTCCCATGGGTGCGCACGCGGCGCCTGCGTTTGCGCGTCAGCCGACCGGCCACCTGCGAGCAGCGCGGTCGCAGTCAGGACAAGCGCGGCGCGCGTCATTTCTTGATGAACGCGTACCCCGTCATGATGCCGAGGCGCGTGTCGCACGCGTCGTGATTGCCTTTGAACGTCAGCGTCGTCTTGCCATCGAACGCCCAGGTGTATGTGCCTTCGCCGGAGTTGCCGCAATCCTGCGAGTCATCGGCGACGACGATCTGATCGCCTTTCGTCGTGTACTTCCCCGTCGCGACAAGCTGACCATCGGAGAGCGCCGTGTACGTGCCGTCGGCGAACGTCACTTCGATCACCGATCCGTCCTGCATCCTGACCACGTACGTGCCCTTCGGGAAGGCGCCGGTCGTCGAAGCAGGCGGCTTCTCGGGGGCCTGCGCCTGGGGCGGCTTCGCGGGTTGCTGTGCGACGAGCGCAACCGGCAGCGCAACGAGCAAGAGTCCGACAGCGAATCGGGTCATGAGCGCACTCCTTCGAAGGGGACGAGTCATCGTAGCACCTGAGACGAGACACTGGTGCCCGAGGGTTGCCGAAGTGTCCGGCGCCGGCCACTTCGACGGAGCGCGTCCTCGCTAGAACGTGACCGTGATCGCCTTGCCCGCAAACGTGATGGTCTTCGTGTCCTTCGATCCGGCCAGGCGAACGGCAATCTGCCGCGTCAGCGGCGGCAGCATCTTTGAGTTCTGCGCGAGTCTGACCGTCAGCGCCCGATCGCGATCCTTCCACGATGTCGCGATCCCCATCCACGCGCCGGTTCGATACGCGAACGATTCGCCGTCGTCTTCGTACACCATCGACGAACCGTCCGCGCCTGGATAGATGACGAGCGTCAGCGGTGCGTCGGACGGCTCGCCGGTGTACTGACGCACCGGGCCCATCGGGAGGATCGCTCCGGCGCGCACGTAGATCGGCATCGTCGTGAGATCGATCTTGCGATCGAGATCGCGGCCGCCGTTGATCGACTCCTCGGTCCAGAAATCCGTCCACGTGCCGCTTGGCAGATACACGCGCCGGAACGTCGCGCCTTTCTCGACGACGGGTGCGACGAGCATGTCGCGTCCCCAGAAATACTGATCGCCGCGCATCGCCGCGATCGGATCGTCAGGATGGTGCAACCACATCGCGCGCATGATCGGCACGCCCGTCTGGGCGCACTCGCGCATCGCGGAGTAGAGGTACGGCATGAGCCGGTAGCGCAGCTCGAGATACTTGCGGCAGATCGGTTCGACGTCGGGATTGTGCAGCTCCGACGGATCGGGATTCGCCGCGCCTCCGGTGTAGTTCGCGACTTCGCTGACGCCGAGCTCGCCGGTGTTCCAGCCCCAGGGCAAGCGCAGGTGCCAGTCGCGGCCGTGCGCGCGAAAGAGCGGACAGAACGCGCCGAATTGGAACCAGCGAATGTGCAGCTCGCCCGTGTATTCCGCCGTCGGCACAAATCCGCCGATGTCGGTGCCCCAGAGCGGCACGCCGGAGAGCGACGTGTTCACGCCGTCTTGCACGTGAATCTTCAGCGTCTCCCACGTGGAGTACACGTCGCCGGACCACAGGAAGGCGCCGTAGCGTTGCATGCCGGGGTAGCCGTTGCGATGGAGCGCAAACGGCCGCTCGTTCGGCCGCCACTGCTGGCTGCCTTCCCAGTACATGCGGATCCGCGCGAGCTTCGACGGTCCATCGAACCCGTCGCCTTGATCCGGCCACCAGCCGTCGATGCCGAGATCGTAAAGCGGCTTGTGTGCCGGCCAATAGCAGCTGACCTGACGATCGGGCGGCCACTTGCCGTCAGGCGTGCGGCCCGCCGGAATCTCGGGCGCCGTGCACGGATCGCTGACCGTGCCCGTCAGCTTTTCGCCTTCTACGACGATGTGGAGGATGACTTTGAAGTGCTCGCCGTGGAGCTCGTCGATCATCGCTTTCGGGTCGGGAAAGTTCTTCGGGTTCCACGTGAACTCGCCGTTGTGCGTGTTCCAGCCCGACGGCGTGAAATCGGTGCCGAGATAGATCAGCCCGTCGCACGGCAGCTTCTTCTCGCGCATCGTCTTTGCGACCCACTTCACTTCGTCGGGACCCGCCAGCGTGCGATGCGATTGGAGATAGCCGAGCGTCCACAGCGCGGGCATCTCGGGATGACCGGTGATGCGCGCGTACTCGCCCATGATCACCGCCGGATCCTTGGACGAGACAACGAAGAGATCCACGGCATGCGGTCCGGCCGGCGGCGTGAACTTGCCGAGATCGCCGGTGAAATCGAATGCCCCGAGCGGCTGATGGATGTAGAGGCCCCAGCCGTCGGTGCCGACCAGCCATTGAATCGGCACACGCGCGCCGTGCGTCGTCAGGCGGTAGCCGCGCGGTGTGGTCGCCATGTACGAGACCTGGCCGCTTGCCATCCGATCGGTCGCGCCTTTGCGATCGAATTGCGATCCGCCTTCGCCCAGGCCGAGCAGCGGGCCGCGCGGCAGCATGAACGAGAAGCCCGGGTTCGCGTCGTTGAACGTGAACTCCTGGACATTGCGCATGTCCGAGCCTTCGACGGTGATCACGAGCGGGCTCGTCTTGACGTGCACGGTCATGCTGCCGGCCTTTACGGCAGCAAGCGGCGTCGTCACTCGCGCGCGCGCGAGCGCTTTGCCCCATTCGTTCTGCACGAGCACGCCGTCGTCGGGAATCGCCGCGACCTGACCTTCGGCGATCGGCTGGACGGTGATGCGCACCGTCGATGAGCTCAGCGATGAGATCGCGATCTCGACCGGCACGCCGCCGGCGGAGAGTGGGGTGCCCTGTCC
>CAYQRM010000239.1:0-10822 GCA_964419785.1 uncultured Solibacteraceae bacterium
GGCGCAAGGATGCTCGTGAGCACCCGGGTGGCATTCGCTGCAGGCGGGACTGTGGCGGCAATCGGGGCAGCTGAACTCATGACGATCTCCTACCGGGTAATGCGAAACGCGAGGCTTTTCGGGCTCAAATCGCGGGGTGAGCCCCTTTTCACGTGGATTGCGCATTCAGGGATATGAGGGGAGTCCGTCCGACGATCGTTCTGGGCGTGTGCCTGATGACGACGGTCACCGTCGTCGCGGCGCGCCTGAAGCCGGAGGCCGAGACTGGCTGGACGAAGTACGTCACGGCGACGGAGCGGCGGATCGCGGGTGAATTGGCGGCGCAGGATCGATTTCTGGCGCTCGACTTCTCTTCCTCGTCGTCGGCCGACCACCGCGCGCTGCTCGCCGGCGAGATCGTCGTGCATGGCGTCGAGACCCTGGATGGGTCGGGCGAGGCCATCGACATTTCCTCGGCGCTCGTGCATCACTGGCGCGGCGCCGTGTTCGTGCCCCACGCCACCGTGGACGGAATTCTCACCAAGCTCCAGAGCGGCGAGCTTCTAACCCAGCAGGAAGATGTCTTGAAGTCGACGATCCTCGAGCGCGCTCCCGGCAGGCTCAAGGTCTACTTGAAACTGCAGCGCTCGAAGATCGTGACCGTCGTCTTCAACACCGAGCACGTCGTGACGTTTGCGCGCGTCTCGCCAACGCTCGCGACGAGCCAGAGCATGGCGACGAAGATCGCGGAGCTCGAGGAGCCCAACACTCCACGCGAACGCGAGCTGCCGGTCGGCGACGACCGCGGCTTTCTGTGGAAGCTGAACGCTTACTGGCGGTACGAGCAGGTGAGCGGCGGCGTGATCATCGAGTGCGAATCGATCAGCTTGAGCCGCACGGTGCCGGCGGTCGTGCGGTTCGTCGTCGGGCCGTTGATCGACAGCACGGCCAAGGAGTCGATGACGCGGACGCTGGACGCGGTGAGGGTCGTGCTGACTCAGTAGCTTCCGGGGACCGGCGACCCCGCCAAGGTGTTATCCCTCGCCTTCCCCCATGCCGTTCGAGGCAGGCCGGCGTGTCGGCGTCTATGAGATCGTCGGAGCCCAAAAGGCTCGTGTGGCTTCGATTCCCACCTCCGGCACTCCTCGTGACTTACCGTCGCACTCCAAACAGCGCGCCGAGCCCCGACGAACGTTCCGGTGTGCCGACGTCGACGAACCGTAACCGTCGGCGGGCGTCTTCTCCCCACAAGCCAACGACCGACAGGACGAGGTTAAGGTCCGCCGCAGCCGCGCCGGTGACTCCCGTGCGTGCGGCGATCGACTTCAGATCGTCATAGCTGCCGTCGGCAAGATAGATGGGTTGTCGGCCTCCCGAGAGCACGTGGTTCTCAATCAGAATGCTGTCGGCGAGCGCGCCGAGCAGACGCTCGCGCCACGAGGAGGACAGTTTCGGAAAGATCGATCGGAACCAGGGGGCGCCGACGAGCTTCCTGACCGCGGCGCCTTCGATAACGATCTCGGGTTGAGGATCGCGGGCAGCGACTTCCAGAGCGATGGGATCGAGCCGGTTGAGGGCCTTAGCCAGATCTCCGACGCTCGCAAACGCCGCTCCCGCTGCTCGAGCTCGAGCACCCGCCGGCTCAGCGACGATTGCCGCTCTGTTGACGTTCTGTTCAACCAGCGTGCTGTCCGTCGTCGTCCGAGGTTCGGGGAACGACGGCTTGGAGGTCCACACCAGCGGCATCGGTTCGTGCACCCCGGTGTATTCCGTGAAGAGGGCGGTGACTCCCCAAGGCTTCGGCGTATGAACCGCGTGCGCATACAGCGGGTTGTACCGGGCATCCCGGACATTTCCCAGCGCGCGTGCGGCGATTTCGCTCTTGATCTTCGCGTCCACCAGGTTCGACCAGTCGCCCTGGATGCAGACGAGCGACGTTCCGGGCAGTTTGGTGAACGCACAGTACGGGTTCTGCCAGCAGGCGTCGACAGCCTCGCGAATCTGGGCGTCGGTCGGATCGTGGCCCTCCGGCGGATCGATTTCTCCGAACCCGATGCGCATCCGGCCATTTCCGGCGAGCAGGATCGCCAAGTCCGAGGGATCGACCTGGGACAAATCCCAGAGCACGTAGATCAGCCCGCGCAGCCCTCGTGCGATCGGCAGATTCATCCGTTCCCATACGACCGACTGCGGTTGCGGATCGCGATCGGAATAGGCGTGGTCGTTCAGGATCTCGATCAGCCTGATCCGCGCTTCGTCGAACTGCAATCCAACGTGCAGCGCATGATCGTAGCGGCGTTTGTCGACCTCGTGCCGCTCGAACGACGGCCGGACGAATACTGGCAGCGCCAGCTTGCCTTGACGTCTCACGATGTCGGCGAGCGGAAACATCGTCCCCGCGCCCGTGCCTTTGCCGCCAGTGCCGATGATGACGATGATGGAGTAGTTCGCGATGAGTGCCACGATTTGATCACGGCTTTCTTCCAGGGCACGCGCCGCAAGGGTCGGATCGTGGCGCGACCCGAGACCGTGCGTCGTGGCTCTGCCAATCACGAGCCGTTCCTCGACAGGCACCTGCTCGAGTGAGAACTCGTTGGTATCGAGAAACCGCGTGGTGACCGCGCGCCGGAGTCGATCGGCATAGGCCGCGTCGGTCTTCTGCGCGATGGCCACGTCGCGCGCGAAGAGTGTCTTCAGCGAACGTAGGATGTTTCCGCCGCCACCGCCAGTGCTGAGTAGAAGAATATTCATGTCTGACCTTTCCCGCCGGCCGGCCTGATCGTCACTACCACCCACTTGCCAGCTGCACGCGGTGGCTTGCTGAGCACATAGTTGCCGAGGACCCGGATGACGCGATCGACGTCGTACTCCACGTTCTTCTTGTGATCTGCCAGGTTGGGGTATCGATGGCCAGGACCGGGCGCGATGGAAATCTCGAGCTGCTGTTTCCGGCGAACGAACCGCAACCGAGCGTGGATCGGTGGAACCTTCGATGATGCGTCGACGAGCGGCCGCGCAAACACCGCGACGAAGTTCTCGCCTGCGCGCCGCACGTCCGCTGGAACGGGACTGGGCGCCAGCGAGCCGGCCACCGCCCAGACCAACATGAGGAACAGGGCACCGGCACTGACTGTCACGGCGAGGCGGGCGTCGAATGGCGTCCGATCGGTGCGATCGACAATCAACGGTGTTGCGGCGACCGCCCGCGGCGTTGGCGCGATCATCGGCTCGTCCAGCCGCGTCATCGACTCGGCCAGCTTGACCACCGGTGCGTACGCGATCAGATTGCTCGGGACCGGGCCCTGAGCCACGCATGCCTGCCAGTCCGATTGGAGATGCTGATAGTGCGACTTCGGCACGAACATCTGCCGCGCCGGATCGCGGATTTGAAAGGCGAAGGTGTAAGCCGCGGCGGCGTCGCCCGTCAGTCGACGCGCCAGGCTGGACGGGGTGTCACCGCTCGCGATAGGCCAGCAGACGAACTGCTGGGCGCCCACACGGGAAGGCAGCGTACAGAGGAATAGCAGGACGACCGTCGAAAACCGGAGGGCGCACAACGTTCGACCCATGACACATGTCGCCGAATCCAGAGAATGGGTTCAGCAGAAAACATCCAAACCATGTACCACGGCGGCGATAAACAAAACCGAGCTGTGTCAGGAGAAAAGACGCTGCAAACTGTCAAGGAAACGGCACAGGTGTCAATTAATCAACTCAGTCAGCGGAACCGAACTCTCGGGCTGAAACGAGCCTCTTATCTAGTGAGGGAAGCGCATGGGCACTCCGACGCAGGAGGCGCAGTGGGTGCTGCGAGCGCAGTGCGGCGACCGCGAGGCGTTGGAACTCGTCCTGCGCAGCGTCTATCCGTCGCTGCTTCGTTACCTGCAAGGCTTGGTGGGCGCCTCTGATGCCGACGACGTTCTCCAGGATGTGCTGATCGTCGTGGCCCGGAAGCTCGGGTGGCTGACGCAGATTGAACTGCTGCGCCCTTGGGCGTTTCGCATTGCGAGCCGCGCAGGGTTCAAGCATCTGAAGCGGGAACGGCGCTGGGCGATTGCCGATGCCGTTCTTGACGATCTCCCCGCACCTGAGCCGCCTCCACGACATGAGGTCCTGGCAGCGTTGTCGACCATGGCCGGGATCTCTCCGGCGAGCCGCGCGGTCCTGGTCATGCATTTCGTGGAGGAGCTGTCCCTCCCGGAGGTCGCGGCGATTCTGGAGCTTCCCCTCGGAACGGTCAAATCGCGGCTGGCGTACGGACTGAAGGCACTACGAACGCAACTCTCACACAGCGGGAGGTTCTGATGTCCCAAGGAATGGAAACTACTCTCCGGAGATCGTTGGATGCCGTCGATCAACACCGGCGTCGGCTGTCGTGGATCCTCGTGATCGCCGGCCTGACTGTGGCGTGGGAGTTCTATCGGTTGGCCCAAATCGCGCCGACCGGCGACGTGCCCCACATGATCGTGTCGGCGGTGATGGTGCTGTTCTTCTCGACCTTGGCTCTGGGCGTCGTGGTCATCTTTCAATTGACCGTTGCGACCCGGCGGATCTTGCGGGCCATCGAACTGGCGTCGCCATCCGCGGCGTCAACAACCTAGCGGGGCGTGTCGGCGTGTTATGTTTTCCTCAGGACACAACCGATGCGCTGCCGGCACCTTGCCGCCGCTTGCTTACTGCTCCTTGCGCCCGCGCTGCGGGCTCAAACGCCGCCGCCGCAGCCCGTTGCCGTCCACATCAACGTCGTGGGCGAAGTGAAGAATCCCGGAGAGTACGCGTGGGTGTCCGGCATGACCGTCGCGCAAGCCATCGCCGCTGCGGGCGGCGAGACTCCCCGAGCGAGCAACGTTCTGATCAAGGCACGCCACGGAGACATGATGACGAAGCGCGTGAATGTGCCGCTCACGTCCGCGCTCGATTCCGAGGACACCGTCGAAATCACGAAGCGGCCCTACGACGCGGACGGTCCGCGCGTGCGTGTCATTGGTGAGGTAAACAAGCCTGGCGTCTACACGCTCGCCTCACCGCGTAATCCGATCGCCAGCGCGATCGCGGCCGCGGGTGGCTTTACCGCAAACGCTGGCGATGATGTCCAGGTGTTGATGCCGGCGCCCTTCAATGGCGCGGTCGAGCATCTCAGCCGTCGATCGATTGAAGCGGGCTCGAGCAGTGCGATTCCTGGTCTTAATGGCGACGATGCGACGATTCGCGTCGAGGCGAAGACTGCGCCGGCCGCGGCTTCAGGACGCATCATCGTCAGAGGCGAAGTTGCCACGCCCATTGACTTTGCCTTCTCCGGCATCGTCACGCTGAAACAAGCGCTGGAAAGAGCCGGCGAACCGCTCGCGACAGCCGCTCCGAACATCATCCTCATGCGCCGCGTTTCGCCAAGCGATCGCAGCCGCGAGCTTCTCCAGTACGCCGACATTGCCGACGGCGCGCTCGATCTTGTGCTGCGGGACGAGGACATCGTCGAAGTCCAGAAATCTCGGTTCTTCTCGATCAAGGAAGACACGTACTTCGCGTCACGGTCATGGTCGCCAGGGCTGACGCTGCAGCAGGTCCTTGACGCGTTCAACAAGAACGAGACGCCGTTTCGAACGGCGCCGCGCGTGTCGGTAACCGCCGATCACGTGACGATTCGGCGCAAGGTCGACGGCCACTTCCAGCCGAATGACGAAGTGATCATCGTGCGGTAATTCAGCGCCGCTCGGCGCGCGGGCAAGGGATCTCCGTCATCCTTCACGCACGACGCGGTCGATGTCCTTGAGCAGTGCATCGAAGGAAGTCTGACGCCCGGCGGCGTACGCAACGGCCCACCGCTCTGGGCCTAGCCGCGCACGAACCGCCCGCTCCGACCGCACTTGGAGGTCGTGCACCAGTTTGAGGACGACCCGGGCACCGGTGCGCTCACTGACGGCGTCCAACGCGCCGAGTATCCGCGCCGCCCACGCGACGTCGTCCTTGATGACGGCGGCGGCAACAAGAGGGACCAGTGTGTATGCGAAGGCGTACTTGTCCTGGAGATCTCGGATCCACGCGAGGCTCTTGCGCACCCAGCCGATCGCCTCATCGGCGTTCCCACGCTGCACCGCGACGATAGCGCGAGCGTACAACGCCCAGGTTCGGAACCACGGACCGGCATGTCGAAGCACTGGCATGGCCTCATTGAGCAGGCGTTCCGCTTCGCCGATGTCGCCGGTTGCAAGCGCCACGGACGCCATCCCGCTCAGTGCGTTCCCTTTGCCCCACGGAATCGCCAGCGAGCCGAACCCTTCCACAGCGAGCGTGAACCAGTCGCGGGCCGCACTCAAATTGCCAAGCGCGTGTTCGACGCGCGCCGTCAGATCCTGGGCTCTCACGGTCGTCTCCACGTCGTCGTGGGAGAGGGTGAGGATGCGCGCGAGCACCGCGCGGGCCCGGCCGAGTTCTCCTTGCGTGTACCACAGCACGGCCGCGCCCTCGAGTGCTCTCGACTCGGCGGTGCGCGAAAGCGACGGCAGGTCCAGGATTTCCTGAAACCACTGGAGGCCCTCCGAGGCATGTCCCCGGATGAGCCAGAAGTACTTCAGCCCCCAGGCGATGTCGGCCGCTTCGGCCGAACGTCCCCGCTCGATGAGCCACCTCATTGCGCCGCGATAATTCTCGAGGTCATCGCGCACGCGATCCAGCCATTCGGCTTGCGCAGGTCCGACCAGACCCTCTGCAGCGAGGGACGCTTCGTGAGTGCAATAGCGCGCCAGCGCGTCGAGCGCGTCGTCGCGCTCGCCGGAGGCCGTGAGCTCGAGTGCCGCGTACGCTCGCACGGTTTCGAGCATCCCGTACACCGGACGAGTCGCCACCGATGTTTCTGAGCGGAGCAGCAGACTCTTGTCAATCAGGTTCGCCACGGCGCTGAGCACATGGTCGCCTTGTGGCAACGATGTCGGACGACCGCCGAGCACCGCCGCAGCGGCATCAATCGAGAAGCGACCCGGCAACACGGCGAAGCGACGGAAGGCGTCTTGCGCGTCCGCGCTGAGGAGGTGATAACTCCAGGCGACGGTCGCATTCATCGTCTGTTGCCGTTGGGGGAGATCGCGAGAGGTGACCGTCGAGAGCAGGACATCACGCCCAAGTCGGTGAAGCAGGTCCTCAGCGGTCAGCACTTTGATCCATGGAGCGGCCAGCTCGAGCGCGAGCGGCAGAGCATCGAGCCGCCTGCAGATTGCGGTGACGATCGGGCCGTTCGCGGGCGTCAGGCGAAACTCCGGCTGCACGTCTCGAATCCGCTCCACGAAGAGGCGCACTGCGGGAACGCGCGCCAGATCGGCCGGTGAACTTGCGTTGGCATCGGCTTCTAAGCCGAGAGGGCCGACGACGTACTCGCGCTCGCCGCGCACGCGGAGCGGAGCGCGGCTCGTGACCAGCACTCGGAGCGACGGGACTGATGTCAGGAGCGCTGCGACTGCCGGGGCGGCGTCCAAGACCTGTTCGAAATTGTCGAGCACCAGCAACGTCGCATGATGCTCGCAGGCGACGCGGACGCGTCTAGGCAAGTCGCGCGCCGCGACGTCCACCAAGCCGAAGGCCTCGCCGATCGCCGACTCGACGAACGCAGGATCCCGAATGGCGGCCAAGGGTACGAAGACCACGCGGCTAGCGCTCTCGTCCGCGACCGCTCGTGCCAGCTCCAGCCCCAGACGTGTCTTCCCGACGCCTCCGGGTCCGATGAGCGTAATGAGCCGTGCGGCGGGATCGGCAAGCCATTGGCGCAGCGCTTGTAAGTCAGTCTCGCGGCCGAGAAGCTCTGTCGGAGGCACGGGCAGCCAGACGCCGGTCAGTTCATCGACTGCCGTCGCCTGAGTCGTCGACCGTGCGCTTTCAAGGAACGCGTCGCGGGTCGCCCCCGTCAAGTCGAGAGCCGCGGACAGCGCGCGCACCGTTTCGACGTGAGGGCGCCGACGTTCGCCGCGTTCCAACGCGCTCACGGCGTGGACCGACAGACCGGCGATCGTCGCGAGCTCCTCCTGCGTGTAGCGCGCCGCCTCGCGGAGCGCTCGGAGTTGCCCGCCAAACGATCGCGGAGAGCCGCCCTTCATCGCCGCCACCTGACCGCCCGCGTCAGCGCGGGCTGTAGTCCGCAACTATTCCTTTCGACGCGAACTCCGACACCGCGGGAAGCCCAGGAGCAACTGTCAGTCTGAACTGAGCTGCGCTGTTCTTATCACAGGACCGCGAATGGTCACCGAACAATTCGGTGAAGGGAGGATTTCCGAGAGGCTATATGACGGCCGCGAGCGCCTGCAAATTCGCGGTCAGGCGGGGCACGGTCGTGCCCGATGTGGATGGTATCCTGCCGAGCTTCAGCTCGGCTCCCGCAGATCGAGATGTTCCGCCGTCGCAGAATTCCGCATCGGGTCGATGAGCGGATACTTGGCCAGGTAGTAGGACAGCGCGCGGGAACTGATTCCCATGAGTTTGGCGGCGTTCCGTTTGCCGGGTGAGGTCTCGAGCGCCCGGCGAACCGTTTCGAATTGAATCCACTCGATGTTCTGCCGCATCTTCAACGAGGGGACGCCCACCGTGGGTCCGGCGTTGTCCGTCTCCATCGTGACCGTGTCCTGCGTAATGGTCGAGCCGGTGGTCAAGACGACCGCGCGCTCGATCGTGTTTTCCAGCTCGCGCACGTTGCCGGGCCAGTGATAGGCCTGCAGCGAAGCCACGACGCCATCTTCCACCGCATCGATCCGTCTCCCGCTGAGGGTCGCGTGCTTTAAGACGAAGTGCTCGACGAGCATCGGAATGTCGGTGAGACGGTCTCGAAGGGGAGGCACCTCAATCGGGATCACGTGAAGGCGATAGAACAGATCGTCCAGGAATCGTCCGTCCTCGATGAGGCGACGCAGGTGGCGATTCGTCGCGGCGATCACACGTACCTCCACGCGCTCCGGCCGCTCCGATCCAAGCGGCTCGATTTCGCGTTCCTGCAGGACGCGCAACAGCTTCGCTTGCAGACCGACGCTCATCGTTCCAATCTCGTCGAGAAAGATGGAACCGTGGTTGGCCAGGGCGAATTTGCCCTTCTTCGTGCCAATCGCGCCCGTGAACGCGCCTTTGACGTGACCGAAGAGCTCCGATTCCAACAGCGTGTCGGGAATGGCCGCGCAGTTGACTTTGACGAACGGCTGGCTGCGCTGCGCGCTGCGATGGTGGACGGCGCGGGCCACCAGCTCCTTTCCCGTGCCTGTTTCGCCGGTGATCAAGATGGTGCTGCGCGTCGCCGAGACCAATTCAATGCGACGGACCATCTCGGTGATCGCCCGGCTCTTGCCGACGATGCCGTAACGGTGAACGTGCTCGCTGTTAACCAGCTTCACGGGATCTCCTCGAGTGTGCTTGTAAGAAACGTTCGACTTCTGGCCGCGCGCCGTCAACGGCTGAAGTTGACGGTCTGTGCGGTGCCGCAGCCCACGCCCTGTACCCAGAGATTCTGGACGCCGGGGATGTCGGACGCGAGATCGCTGGCCGACACAATCATGTTTGCGTTGAACGACTCGTCGTTGCCATTGCCCGCACGGTAGAAGTCCGCCTTGAGCACGACCGTTGCATTCTTCATTTGTTGACCTTCTCCTTCATTGGCGCGCGAGACGCCCGACATCACGATTCGCGTGTTCCTCACGAACGGCTGCGAGAACCTCTCGCAGTCCCTGTTCGAGAGATGGGTACTGGAAGCGGAATCCGATCCCTCGCAATCGGATGTTCGAGAACACCGCGTCGGCCCCGACGGAGTCGGCCAGGACGGCTCCGGCAAACAGTCGGATCGCTGCGGCGGGCACACGCCAAAGGCGCACTGGTCGGTTTGCCAGCCGGGCGAACGTTTCCGCGAACTCGACCATTCGGATTGGCTCGCCGTTGACGACGAAGTAACGGCCGCCAGGTTCACCGTGCTCGGCCAGATGCACGAGCGCGCGGGCACAGTCGTGGACGTGGATCGCCGACACCCACGGACCGGTCTTCCCGAGCTGCAGCACGGGACGGCCTGTCATGATCGGCTCGATCACGCGCTCACGAAACCAGGAGCCGTTGCCGTAGACCCATCCGGGAAACGCGGTGACGATCGGCAGTCCGGCCAGGGCGTACCGGTCGATCTGATCGAGCGCCGGCATCAGGTAGCGTCCCCACGCGGTTGGACGGGGTGGTTCGTCCTCGGTAATCGGTCGCTGGCCGGTCGCGCCGTAACAGTTCAGGTCTGCGACGTACACGGTTCGCTGCGTTGCGCCCGCAGCCACCGCGTCAAGCAGCTGCGCATCCATCGACGCACCCGCTCGCGCGACCGCTTCGGCGCGTCTTCGGGTCAGTCGCAACGCGGGCGTTACGTGCCTTGGAAGATGGAAGACCCAGTCGGCTGGCGCCTCGTCCTGCCACTGCCCCGGACGGAGCAAGTCGCCCATGACGGGTACCGCTCCGACACGGCGCAGGTGTTGCGCGCCTTCGACCCCTTGGGTGAGCCCGAAGACCTGGTGGCCACGGGCGCGGAGCACTCTGACCAACTCCATGCCCAGGAATCCGACGGCTCCTGTCACAAAGGTGGTCGCTTTGGCGTGCCCTGCCATGCAGCCAGTCTGAATGGCGAGCAAGTGGCCAGCCACCGACGATGCCCGTACAGGACTCGTACGGCACCCGTACGGGCGCAGCGATTGTCAATAGGCCGGGCGCCTACCGCGACGTTCGCCGGCCGGCGTCGCTGGAGGCTAGGAACCTCCGTGAGGAACCCCCGAGGGGCACCCCCGAGAGGGACCCCCGGGGGGGACCCCCGGGGGGGCCCCCCGGGGGGGGCGGCCGGGGGGGGGGCGCGGGGGGG